>CAZUZD010000134.1:0-15335 GCA_964624465.1 uncultured Isosphaeraceae bacterium | reverse complement strand
CGAGCCGCCAGACCACGATGACGTCGACCTCGCGGCGACGCGCGGCCTTCAGCAGTCCTTGCCGGGCCGGCCGCTCTTTCGAGCCCGAGCCGACGTCCTTGACCTGCCGCACCGCCTCTCAGCCGCGGCCCTTGAGATAGGCCGTCATCGCCTGGACCTGCAGGCCGAGCGTCTGCTGGTCGTGCGTCGAGACCCGCGCGTAGAGTGCGGCGCGCATGGGCCGGCCCTCCCTGGCCAAAAACCCCCGCCGGATCGCGCCGACCAGACCCCTGGTTTCACCGTGTCCGCGAGGCCCCACGCGGGGGTGGCCGGTATCGATCCCATTCGGCCGGGCGCGGCCGACGACTCCTCCGATTCCACCGGCGTTCAGCGATCCGGTAGCAATTCCTCGATCGGGCGGTCATGAGCTGGACCGGCCATCGCTGCTGGTTGACCTGGCCCGCAAAGGCCGACCCGTGAGGATCGGCCGACCCGGTAGCAAGGGACCTGCTGAGTTCCCGGTTCCGCCCGCGTGGCTCTGGGACTACCATCATGAGTCAGGTGATCAGCCCGGCCGCGGCGGACCACGAGGCGGAGGAGCCCATGCCCGGCCGGACCATCACGATCGAGGGCGTCACCGTCCCCCGCTTCCTCTACGGGACCGCCTGGAAGGAGGGGGAGACGGGGCGTCTGACGGAGCTGGCCCTCCGCCGGGGCTTCCGGGGCATTGACACGGCCAACCAGCGCCGCCACTACGACGAGGCCGCCGTCGGCCAGGCCGTCGCGGCCGCAATCGCGGGCGGCACGGTGACGCGCGACGACCTGTTCCTGCAGACCAAGTTCACCTTCCGGGAGGGGCAGGATCACCGTCTGCCCTACGACCCCGATGCTACGATCGCGATCCAGGTGGAGCAGTCGTTCGCCTGCTCGCTGGAGCACCTGGGGGTCGAGGTCATCGACTCCTACCTGCTCCACGGCCCGAGCCGGCGCACCGGCCTCGGACCGGCCGACCGGGAGGCGTGGCGGGCGATGGAGACGATCCGGGCCGGCGGCCGGGCCCGCCTGCTCGGCATCAGCAACGTCACCGTCGAGCAGCTCGATGCCCTGTGCCAGGAGGCGCGGGTCCGGCCCGCTTTCGTGCAGAACCGGTGCTACGCCGCCCGGGGCTGGGACCGCGATGTCCGGGCCTACTGCACCACGCACGGGCTCGTCTACCAGGGCTTCTCGCTGCTGACGGCGAACCGGGAGGCGCTGGCGAGCCCCGACGTGCGCCGGATCGCCGCACGCCACGGCCGGACGGTCCCCCAGGTCGTGTTCCGGTTCGCGATGGAAGTCGGCATGGTGCCCCTGACCGGCACGACCGACCCCGGCCACATGCGGGAAGACCTTGAGTCCTTTGATTTCCGCCTGGATCGCGAGGAGGTCGAACGGATCGAGCGGATCGGCACCTCGTGACCCGCAACACTCTCCGGGAGCCTCCCTTGATGAGCCTGCTCCAGCGACGACGGACGGCCAACATCGGCCTGCTTACCCTGCTCGCCGGGTTGATCCTCCTTGGCTCGGCCCATGCCGACGATGATGGGCTCGCGCCTCGGCTCATCGCGAGGGATCACCGCTACGGGCCGGAGGAGCGGCAGGTGCTCGACGTGGTCGCGCCGCCGGGCGCGAAGGGGCTGCCGGTGGTCTTCTGGATCCACGGCGGCGGCTGGCAGGCGGGCGACAAGTCGGACGTCGGAGTGAAGCCCCGGTTCTTCCTGGATCGCGGGTTCGTGTTCGTGTCGACGAACTACCGCCTCCTGCCGGAGGTCGACATGGGGGCGATCCTCGGCGACATCGCGCTGTCGCTGAAGTGGGTCCACGACCACGTCGCCGAGTCCGGCGGCGACCCGGACCGCGTCCTCGTCGGCGGGCATTCCGCCGGCGCGCAGCTCGCCGCCCTGGTGTGCATCGACGATCGCTACCTGAAGGCCGAGGGCCTGTCGCTCGGCATGATCAAGGGGTGCGTTCCCGTGGACGGCGATACCTACGATGTGCCGGCGATCATCGCGACGGAGGAGACGCGCCGGCGGGTCCACGGGCAGCCCCTGCCGACGTTCGGCCACCGCCAGAAGTTCGGCGACGACCCGGCGAAGCACCGGGATTACTCGGCCGTGACGCACGTGGCGAAGGGGAAAGGCATCCCGCCGTTCCTGATCGTGTACGTCGCCGAGCATCCCGACACGTCCGCGCAGGCGCAGCGGCTGGCCGACCTGCTGAAGGAGGCCGACGTACCCGTGCGGCTGTCCGGCGGCCGAGACACCACGCACAGCCGGATCAACGACGACCTCGGCCAGCCCGATTCCCCCGGCACGCGGGCGCTCATCGAGTTCGTCGGCGAGGCGTTGAAACGGTGAGGGGCGTCCGGCCCGAGGATCGCCCCGAGGACCTAGGCGAAGTCGCCCGTGCTGACGCCCTTGAGGTACAGCCAGGGGATGAACTCCTCCAGGCTCTTGGTCCGCCGCAGGTACGGGGGGCAGGACGGCGGGCATGAACGTCTCCCGCTGCCCCCGCAGGCTGCTGGTCATGGCCCCCGGGCTGCTCGACCTCGATGTCGCCGATGCCGATCTGGATGGTCCGCGCGGGGAGGTGGCCGTTGCGAACGACCTTGCGGCGCCCGGCGGCGTCCCTGATTCACAGCCGGACCGTCACTGACTAATTTTCGAAAAGGAGGTCAACCGGCGGTCTGTTGAGGGAGCACCGATGATCCCCATCCAGTTGCCAGCCCAGGAGGTCGAACGGTTGGAGTCGGTCCTCCGGGCCGCCACCGACCCCAGGCTCCGAGTCTGGGTCCAGATCGTCCTCATGGCCCACCGGGGCCGCCCGCACGGTCAGATCGCCTGCGACACCACCACCTCGCGCAGTGCCGTCCGGCGCCGGCTCAACGCCTACCTGGAACAGGGGCTCGAGGCTCTGCAGCCCGGCAAGCCAGGCAAACCCCATCCCAAGCTGACCGCCGAGCTCGCCCCGGTGCTCCGCAGTTGGGTCATCGAGGGGCCGCAAGCCCAGGGGTTGGATCGAGCCAACTGGACCCATGCCGAGCTGGCCGAGCACCTCTTCCGCACCCGTGGCATCCGGGTCGGCAAGTCGGCGATGCAGGGCTTCTGCCGCCAGCACGAGATCCGGCCGTATCGGCCGACCTACCGCTTCCTGCGTGGCGACGCCGAGAAGCACGCGGCCGCCCGCCGGGAGCTGGCCGCGCTCAAAAAGGGGCGGAAGCCGGCGAGCTCGTCCTGCTGAGCCAGGACGAGGCCCGGTTCCCGATGGTGCCAACGCTCTGCAGCACGCTCGGGGTGAAGGGGCATCGGCCGGTCGTCGGGACCCGGGATTGCAAGGATCTGCTCTATGTCCTGGCCGTGGTCAACACGGTCACCGGCGTCCTGCACGCCAACACGCTGGAGAGCCCGGCACGGGCGAAAGCGAAGACCGGCAAGAGCAAGACCCGGCGGATGCAAGAGGCATTCGCTGCCCAACTGCGGCACGTCTCCCGCCATTACCCCTGCTCCCAGCACCCGCGAGTGGTCCTGATCATCGACAACGCCCCGTGGCATCGGGGCAAGCCGATCGACGAGGCGTTGGCCGAGCATCCCCATCTGGAGTTCTACCGGCTGCCGAGCTACAGCCCTCAGCTCAACGTGATCGAGCGGTTCTGGAAGCTGCTGCGCCGCCGGGCGACCCACAACCGACTCTTCGACACGATGGCCGACCTGAAGCGATCGATCCGGGCCAGCCTGTGCTACTACCAGACGGTCCGAGCCAGGATCCGGGCCCTGATCGCCGGGTGCTACGACCAGGGTCCGGATCAGTCAGTGACGGCCGGATCCTGAATGAGTCCGTCTCGAAGTCATGCCAGTTCTCCCGGCCAGAAAGATGGAGTGATCTCAGCTCAGACCGACCCCCTACGGCGGGGATGGTACACCAGCTAATGCATCCCCGACGAGTCCGGGAGAAAATCCGTCCGGGGCTTGACGGCTGGGCCGCCCAAACTATTATGCAGACAGTTCTGTCTATTTCGAGGTAAGTGATGGACGCCGCATCTGCTCGCAGGGATCATCTGGTCGAGACCGCCCTGGGGCTGTTCTACCGGAACGGGTTCCACGCCACCGGCATCGACTCGATCCTGGCCGAGGCCGGGGTCGCCAAGATGACCATGTACAAGTACTTCAAAGGTAAGGATGAACTCATCCTCGCCGCCCTCGAGCTGCGGGACCGGCGCTGGCTGGAGTGGTTCACCGGGGAACTCACTCGCCGGGGCAAGTCGCCGCAGCAGCGGCTGCTCGCCATGTTCGACGTGCTGGGCGAGTGGTTCGCCCAGGAGGACTTCCGGGGCTGCATGTTCATCAACGCCGCCTCGGAGTACTGCGGCCTGGACGGGCGGATCGGCGAACTCGCCGCACGCCACAAGAAGCTCGTCCGTGAGGAGATCCGCAGGCTCGCCGCTGAGGCCGGTGTAAGGCACCCCGCCGCCCTGGCCGATCAACTCGCCCTCCTGATGGAGGGGGCGATCGTCATGGCCCTGATGGAGCCGTCCCCCGACTGGGCCGTCACCGCCAGGGATGCCGCCCGGACGCTCCTGAAGGCAGCGCTGCCTGCAAGCACCGCCGCCCCGAAGTGAGGCCAGACCCATTCGCCAAGGGCTGAATTGTTCAGCCCTTTTCCTGGGCCCGTGAATAGACAGACCCGTCTGTATGTTCCGGCCCCTCACCACGGTCCCGGCGGCTGCCGGGGCTCAATTTCAGGAGTTTCGCCATGTCCCGTCTCCCGCTCGTCGATCCGTCCCAGGCCCAGGGCCAGGCCGCCGAACTGTTCGCCGCCGTGAAGGCCCAGCTGGGCCGGGTCCCGAACCTGATGCGGGCGATGGGCAATTCGCCCGCCGTGCTGGAAGGCTACCTCGGGCTCAGCGGGGCGCTGTCGCAGGGCACCCTCGACCCCCAGGTCCGGGAGCGGATCGCCATCGCCATCGCCGAGGCCAACGGCTGCGACTACTGCCTGGCGGCCCACAACCTCCTGGGCAAGCTCGCCGGTCTCGACGACGACGAGCGCCTGGCCAACCGCAAGGGGCATTCGCACGACCCGAAGGCGGACGCCGCCCTGGCCTTCGCCCGCACCCTGCTCGAACGGAAAGGGAAGGTGTCGGCGGCGGATGTGCAGGCGATCCGGTCGGCGGGCTTCGACGACGGACAGGTCGCCGAGATCATCGCCCACGTCTCCCTCAACGTCCTGACCAACACCTTCAACAACGCCGTCGAGACGCCCGTCGACTTCCCGGCGGTGGCCCCGCTCCCGGAGTGATCCCGAGCCTGCGTGTCCCCCGGACCCGTCCCATGTCCCGGATTCGAGGAGATCATCCCATGCCCCGATCACGCTGCACCCCCTGCCCGACCGCCTTCGTCGTCGGGCTCCTCGCCCTGGCGGCCGGCCTCCAGCCCCAACCACCCGCCCGGGCGCAGGATGCCAGAGTGGTCGTCCCGCCGCCCGTGGCCCACCGCACCATCAAGGTAGACGGCCTGGACATCTTCTACCGAGAAGCCGGGCGAAAGGACGCCCCGACGATCCTGCTGCTGCACGGATTCCCGACCTCCTCGGCCATGTTCCGCAACCTGATCCCCGCCTTGGCCGATGCGTACCACCTCGTGGCACCCGACTACCCCGGCTTCGGCAACAGTGTGATGCCCCCGGTCGGGGAGTTTGACTACACCTTCGACCACCTGGCCGACGTGATGGACCACTTCACGACGGCGGTCGGGATCGAGCGCTATACCCTGTACGTGATGGACTACGGAGCGCCGGTCGGCTTCCGCCTGGCGACCCGCCACCCCGAGCGGGTGCAGGCGCTCATCGTCCAGAATGGCAACGCCTACGACGAGGGGCTGCGAGAGTTCTGGGTCCCGGTGAAGGCGTACTGGAAGGCGAAGACCCCGGAGAACGAGGCACCGCTGCGGAAACTGCTGACCATCGAGGCGACGAGGTGGCAGTACACCACGGGCATCCGCAATGTCGAGGCGATCAGCCCCGACACCTGGAACCTCGACCAGCGGTTCCTGGACCGCCCCGGCAACGCCGAGATCCAGCTCGCCCTGTTCCACAGCTACGGCTCGAACCCGCCGCTGTACCCCGAGTGGCAGGCGTACTTCCGGGAGCACCAGCCGCCCACGCTGATCGTCTGGGGCCAGAACGACCCCATCTTCCCGGCCGAGGGGGCACACCCCTACCGGCGTGACCTGAAGGATGTCGACTTTCACCTGCTCGACACCGGACACTTCGCCCTGGAGGAGGACGGGGCGACCATCGCCGGGCTGATCCGCAACTTCCTCGCCAAGCGACTGCCGAAGTAGGGACGACGGATGGTCACAGCCTCGACTTCAAACCCGTCTGCCCCGGGTGTGGGGCTCGGCTTCGCCGGGTCCATCCCTCGCCGGGCAGACGGCTGCACACCGGAGCGATTGCCATGACCCCGACCACCAACCGCCCGCCCTTCACGATCGAGACGGCCACGCAGAAGGTGCGAGCCGCCGAGGATGCCTGGAACAGCCGTGACCCGGAGCGGGTCTCGCTCGCATACTCCGAGGACTCCGAGTGGCGCAACCGGGGCCATTTCCTCCGAGGCCGGGGCGAGATCCGGGAGTTCCTGAAGGGGAAGTGGGAGCGGGAACTCGACTACCGCCTCATCAAGTCGCTCTGGGCCTGCTCCAACGACCGCATCGCCGTCCGATTCCAGTACGAGTACTACGACGCCGAGGGGCGTTGGTTCCGTGCCTACGGCAACGAACTGTGGGAGTTCGCTGCGGACGGGCTGATGCGGCGGCGGGAGGCGAGCATCAACGACGTGCGCATCGAGGAGCACGAGCGGCGCTTCCACTGGCCCGCTCCCGGTCCCCGGCCAGCGGACCATCCCGGCATCCCGGAAGTCCGTTGAGCGAGCGCTCGACGACAACAAGGCCGGACGGACTCAACATCGAATCGTGAGGTTCTGCGATGCGCTCCACCAGCAGCGACGTGGCCTTCACGCCTGCCGTGAAGGCGATCCAGGAGCGGACAGGGTCGAGGGCTGGCTATGCCCGCATGGAGCGGTCGGGCGGCTGGCAGACGACCGTCACTCCGGATCTGGCCGAATTCCTCGCTGGGCTGGACATGTTCTACCTCGGCACGGCCAGCGCCGAGGGGCAGCCCTACATCCAGTACCGGGGTGGGTCGCCCGGCTTCCTGAAAGTCATCGACGAGGGGACGCTCGGCTTCGCCGATTTCGGGGGCAACCGGCAGTACATCACGCTGGGCAACCTCTCGGAGAATCCCCGGGCGTTCGTCTTCCTCATGGACTACGTCAATCGCCAGCGGATCAAGCTCTGGGGTCGAGCCCGAGTGGTGGAGGACGACCCGGCGCTCCTGGAGCGGCTCGCCGACCCGTCCTATCCGGGGAAAGTGGAGCGGGCGATCGTGTTCGAGATCGAGGCGTGGGACGTGAACTGCCCGCAGCACATCCACCGGCGGTTCCCGGAAGGTGAGGTCGCCCCGGTGATCGAACGGCTCCAGGCCCGGGTGCGGGAGCTGGAGGAGCGGTTGAAGGCGCTGGAGTCGGCCGGTCCTTCTGCTTGACGGAAATCCCCAGGATGTTGAATCGCCGAGGGCCGGGGTTGCATGGGTCCCGGTCTTTCACCGGGACAGTCTCCGGCCGGCTCCCCTGCGATGCCACGAGCCGGAAGGCCCGTCCTCGATCAAAGCAACTTGGTGAACGTGACCTTGCCGACGCCGGCGGCATAGTAGTCCGGGACCTGGGCGACCTCGGCGTATCCCCGATGACGGTAGAACCGCCGGGCCTGTTCCAGTTCCGGGACGGAAGCCGTCTCGACCAGGAGCATCCGACCACCCGCAGCCCTGAGTTCCTGCTCGACCGCACCCAGGAGGCGACTGCCGATTCCCCGCCCCTGACGATCGGCATGCACCATGATCATCAGCAGTTCCCACGTCCGATCGGTCAGTTCCTTGGGGGTGAAGTAGGCGATCCCGAGCGGATTGCCCCCCTCGTCATCGAGGAGGGCCCGATGGCCAGGCTCGTTCCTCCCGTGGAAGTCGTCGAAGAGCTTCTGGAGCACGGCCATCTCGTCGGGCGGGAAGAGGCCGGTACTCTCGCAGAGGGCGAGGATAGGGGAGGTGTCCTGGGGCGACAGCGGTCGGATCATGCGTTTCACTCCGTGGGCGGCCGACGATCGTCCCGAAGACACCACGTTCGCTCGACCGGTTCATGGTCTCGCAGAATCGTGCCCCGGATGGACGATCCGGCAGGGTGAGGTCCGCCGCCGACTCGTCATGACCCAGCGGGGACCTGCGGCCGGGTCGTGTAGAACATCGTTCGCTTTCCGGCCACGTCATCGTACGTCAGCAGTCCGTCCTTGCGGTGGGACCAGGCCAGGTTGACGAATGCAAAGTCGCCGCTGCACGCCCCGATATGCAGGAACAGCATGCCCCAGAGGAGGGGTCGGAAGCCGCCGAGGATCAGGAGGCTCCCCACGAGGATCGTGCTGAGGACCAGGAAGGGCATCAGGCAGACCCAGACGAATTCCCGGCCGGTGACCACGAAGCGATCCGCCACGCAGTAGGCCGTGAGGTTGCGCAGCGTGTAGACGATCCTGGTCCTCCTCGCCCCCAACCCCCGGTAGGTCAGCGCATGGACCGCCTCGTGGACGGGCAAGAGCACGAGGTATCCCAGGCACATCCCCAGGGCGAGATTTGGGAGCCCAGCGAGGAACGGGACGCCCGATCTGACCCACACGAATGCCAGCACGGCGAAGGCGGCTGCGTTGACGAGCAGGTAGGCCACCCTCACCGGGCTGGGCCGTTTGAGATGAGCCTGCACGGCGGGCACGAGGTTCTCATGGCGAATTTCTTCGACGAGGGTGAACCGCCCGGTGTCGTCGAGGTCTTCGGGGGTGGGTCTCATGCGGCGGGCAGGCTCCGTGGCTCAGTTCCGGTGGAAGACCACGCCGTAGCGTTCGGCTGCCGCCACGGCCTTCTCGATGTCCTGCGGGGTCGTGGCGGGAGGCCCGACATCCCCGTCCTGCACCGGCGTCCCAACCTCCAGGAACCACATCTCGAAGCCGCCCGGTGAATAAGTCAGGATCAACTTGGTCGGCCGGTCGCCGGTGTTCCTGAACCAGTGCTCCACACCGACAGGCATGTGGACCCACGTTCCCGGCTTGACGATGTAGCTCTTGTCACCCAGATGCGCCGTCAACTCGCCCTCGATGACATAGATCGTCTCGTTCTCACGAGAGTGCGTATGCGGTGGCGGGCCGCCACCGGGCGAAATCACGTCCTCGAAGACGGAATACGCCCCACCGGTCTCCTCGGCACGCACCTTGACCGTGACCTGGACGCCCATCGCCCAGACCTTGGTCCCCTCGCCCTCGGCCACGACCCTGGGTTCGAACGGCTCGGTGGGCCTCGGTTCGGCAGCACGGGCCCATCGTTCGAGGCTTTCACTGGCGTCGTGCGGCACTCCGACCTCCCTGGTACACAATCGGCGAAACTCTCGTTCGTATCCTGAGCGGATCATTCTCCGGCGATGGCGGTTCGCCCGTCGTCACCAGGGGATCTCGCCCGCATCATCGAGGTACTTGCCCGTGGGTGGGGCGTCCATCGTCGCAAGCTTCACGGCGATGGCCGCTCCCTGGTCGACGGTGCGGGGTGCGGCGTCACTCCCCATGTCGGTCTTGACCCAGCCGGGGCAGACCGAGTTGACCGAAATGCCCTCGTCGGCGAGATCCTTGGCGAGCGCCAGGCTCATGGCGTTGAGGGCCGTCTTGGAGGAGTTGTAGGCGAGCATGTTCATCCCGTAGTACGGCGACTCTGCATCGCTGAGTACGCCGAGCGAGCCCAGGGTCGAGGACTGGTTGATGATTCGTGCGGACGGCGACTTTCGCAGCAGCGGCAGCAGGTGCTGCGTCACGGCGAACGCCCCGAAGACGTTGGTGTCGAAGGTCGCCCGCAGCGTCTCGATCGGGACTTGCGACGGCCTGGGCGGCGTGCCGAACTCGGCGTTGATCCCGGCGTTGTTCACCAGCACGTCCAGCTTCCCGTACGTCTTCCCCACCCAGCGGGCTGCGGCCTCCGCACTCTCGGGGTCGGCCACGTCCAGGACGACGTGCTGAGCATCCAGCCCCTCGCCCTTGAGCCTGGCTGCGGCCTCCCGGACCTTCGTCTCGTCACGGCCGGCCAGCACGACGCTGAAGCCGTGCCGACCGAGTTGCCGGGCGATCTCGAATCCGATCCCCTTGTTCGCCCCGGTCACCAGCGCCACCTTCTTGTCGGGCATCGCTCATCCCTCCCCTGGTTCGCTCGTTGGGTCGCTACGATCTTCCCCGCTGTCGGGCCCCAGACAACATCCCATCGAAACGTTCCCATCATTTTGCAAGGAATGCCTCGGCAGACGGACCTGCCCCCGAATTCTGGACCAGGGGTCATGAGAGTACGGGTTCGGGGTCCTCCACGGCCTCGACCGGGGGAGCGAATGCGGCCTGCTTTTGCGGGGCGGCCTCGCACGGGTGCACTGCCAGGGGGATCACTTCACCTCGAACCGTTCGAGATGGTCTCGCTTGAGCCGCAGGTATCCGGGGTGCTGACGGGCGGCGACGTACCGTTCGTAGAACACGGCGGCGGCTGCCGCCTTCTCGGCGTCCTCGACCCGTGGTCGCTCCGCACCGGTCTCCTGATTGTACTTCCGCCCGCCCTTGTGGTTGGCGTAGCGCCTCGCTCGCGTGAAGCCAATCTGGAGGAACTTGCGGGCCAGGTCCGCCCCGACGAAGTCGCCGTGCCGGAGGTAGGCGAGGAACTTCCGGTAGAGGGCCCGGCTGCTCTCCTCGGCGATCTCTGGCGTCCTGAACCGCCAGAGGGGCACCAGTTCGCCCTTGTAGGGCTCGCAGATCAGGACGCCCTGTTCCCCCTTGCCGGCGCGGTAGAGCTCGGGGTGCTCCCTGTAGTCGACGCCGGGCTTCCACGCGTATTGCCGCTCGTCGAAATTCCGGTCGATGGGCTCGTCCATCCGCTGACCTCCCGGATGACCGGATGCAAGGCGTGGGCCACGGCGCGGGACTTGCTGCGTATACCGGGTTTGCGACGCTTGATCATGAGGTGGACCATGCCCGAGACGAACCGCATCCTGGTCATCGTGACCAACGTCGGCGAGTACGAGACGGTCGGCTACCGGACCGGGCTCTGGCTCGGCGAGCTCACCCATTTCTGGGACGTCTGCGAGGAGGCCGGGTTCCGGCTGGACATCGCCAGCCCGGCGGGCGGCCACGTCCCCATCGACCCCGAGAGCCTGGACCACTCCGTGCTGAAGCAGGGCGGCACCGGGGTGCGGTACAGGGACCGGGCCTTCATGGACCGCCTCGAGGACACGATGCCGGTCGCGATGGCTGACGCGGCGGCTTATGACGCGATCTACCTGACCGGAGGCCACGGGGTCTGCTTCGACTTCCGGGACCCGGGCCTGGCCGGGCTGACGGCCGCCTTCTGGGAGGCGGGCAAGATCGTCTCGGCCGTCTGCCACGGGCCCGCCGGGTTGCTCGAGGTCGAGCTCTCCGGCGGCGAACACCTGATCGCCGGGAAGCGGGTGACCGGGTTCTCCTGGGCCGAAGAGGGCAAGGTCGACCGCGCGGACGCGGTGCCGTACAACCTGCAGGAGGAACTCGAGAAGCGGGGCGCGGTGTACAGCAAGGCCTGGATGGCGTTCAGCGCCTACGTCGTCGAGGACGGGAACCTCATCACGGGGCAGAACCCGGCCAGCGCGGCGGCGGTGGGCGAGGCGGTCGTCAAGCGGCTCGGGGAGGTCCGGCGCTCGCCATCGGCGTGAACCCGGGTGCTGCGTCCTCGAGCCTGGAACGACCCGGTCCCCAGCGCGGCGGCTCACCCCGGCCGCATCGTCCGAGACTGGCGGCCGGCCTCCCGATGCCCGCCGCGCCCCGGCGACTGGGCGCCGGCCGGCCGGCGCCGCGGACCATCGGCCGATCGGTGCCCACGCCCCGGCACGCTCGCCGCCTGTCACTCCGCCGGCCTGACGCGCGGGCAAAGTGTCGGGACCGTCGTCTCCGGCCGGCGCCCGGCCACCGGGCTGTCGCGGCGCCGGGGACCGCTCGCGGGCCGGCTACGACTGCCGCATGCGCGTCCGCCCGGGGCGTGAACGGTCTCGGGGTCGTCGAGAGGCGGGGCCGACGGCGCGCCCACGGGCCGCCCGTCGGCCGCGTCGCCGCAGCCGGCATCGGGCCTCCGCGAGCCTCGCTGACATCCAGGCCCACGCGGTGCTGGCCGCGGCCATGCGGCGACGCCGGGGAGATTCGCCGGTCGACCACAGCCTCGGAGGGCGACACGCCGATGTCGAGCATTGTCCGCGGGCCTGTCGGGTCGACCCCGATGGCCGCCAGGGCCGCTCGGGGCGGGCCCCGCCGACGTGGCGGGCGTGTTCGTCACGGGCATCGAGCGGCAGGGATGGAGGCCCCGCAGCGGGCGATCCCGCGATCCCGCCTCCCCCTCACCCGGGCCCCGAGCGTCAGGCCCGCGTCGCCGCCGGTCACCCCGGGCGGCGCCGCCGGGGATTCGTGAATCCCGGCGAACCGGTCGACCCGAGGCGTCCGCCTCGCCGGCCGCCGACGGCGCGGCCTGCTGGGAACTCCGCCACGTCTCCCGCGTGAGGGTTGGACGTTCTCCCATGAGGCCGGGCCTGGGATGCCCCGTTGCCCAGGCCCGCCCCGGCTCGAGCTCCGTGGAGGCATTCGAGCGGCTCCCGCGGTCGCAGGCTCGCGGTTAACCCGGTCCGCCGGACCGGATCGCCGGGTCCTTGCGGCCGGATTGGGCACGAGAATGAGCCCCCCGTGCGCGATCGGCGAGGCCGCCCCCGGGCACCGATTGTCGACGCCTACCCGCTTGACCCTCCGCCGACGTTAGGGCCGGAGGATGCCCGAATCACGCCCGGAGGGCGTCGGCGTCGGCGAGCACCCCGGACGGCGTTGCCCTGCCCGGGCCGGGGCCCGATGCGCTGGCCGGGAACGGTGGTCGCGTCGGCCCCGACGCGTCCGTCGCCGGCGACCTCAACGCCCCCGTGCGGTACGACCCTGCCGTCCCGACGGGCCCGCGTGGCCCGTCTCGGCCACGCCGACGGGTCACCGTCCAGGCTTCCGGCGCCGCCGCGAGCGGATTTCGCCCGACGGATCGGCGACCCGGCCGATTTTTCCGCGCCCCGAGAGGCCTTCCGTGCACCTGGCGGGTGCCCGCAAATGCCGGGCAATGCGGCGGATCCGTCAAGTGCACGCTCAGGTGCACGGCCAGGTGCACAGTGTAACGGTCAAGTGAATTGACGTTGATGCCGTGCCTGCCGATCCTGTCTCACGGGCTCGCTGATCGCGGGCAACATCGACCGTGGGCCGCGGAGGAGAAGAGTCGCCAGATGATCGAGAACGCCGTACCGCTGGCCGAGTTCGCCGCGACCTTGCCCCGCCTGCGGGGCGGCCGGCCGATCCACCCGAAGACGCTGCGGGCGTGGGGCCGGCACGGGATCCGGCTCGGTGGCCGCACGGTGCGCCTGGAGGTCTTCCGCGTGGGGCGCACCTGGTGCACCACGCCGGCGGCCTTCGGGCGCTTCCTCGCCGAGCTCAATGACGGTTCCCCGGTGGACCCGTCCCGGAACAACCACCGCGCGGAGCGAGCCGCCCAGGCCTGTGCCGCGCTCGGCCTGTGAGCCTCGAGCCGGAGGCCGTCGAGGAACGAGCTTCCGCCAGTGACACGACCTGGCTGCTCGGGGATGCCACCCCGAGCAGCCTCACCTGATCGACCGCCGGTCGGGTGAATACCTGGTGGGCTCCCGGGTCCTGGATCTCGGGAGCCCCGGCCAACCCACCTGCCTCTACGCATCGAAAGGAATCCATGTCCGAGAGCAGCAATCTCTGGCGCCGACCCGGTCGGCCCGGCCTCGGAGCGAAGCAGCCGAAGTCCGACGCGGGCAACCCGCCGTCGGACGCCGAGCTCGAAGTCCTGCGCCGGGAGTGGCAGGAGCCGGTCGAGGATCTGCAGGCGGCCGAGCAGGCCCTGGCCGAGGTCCGCACCACCGTCGTGGCGGGCCGGCGCGACTGCACCGCGAACCGGGCGGGGTACCGCTCGGTCTGCTGGAGCCGGCGTGGCCGCGAGGTCCGCGCGACGAAGTATCGGAAGTTCATCCCGGAGGAGCTCAACCGCCTCCCGATCCGGAACGCGATCCGGCAGCGGTACCAGCGTGCCGAGACCGCCAGGACTCGCGCGGCGAAGTGGCTCTTGAGCCGCCTCGAAGAGGTGCGCCACGCCCGGTCCCGGTCCCGCCAGGCCTTGACGAAGCGGGGGTTGCCGTGGGGCGACGAGCCGGGGAGGGCGAAGTGAAGCCCCACGGATGAGATTGCCCACCAGGCCGGGCGGCCGGCTCATTCCGGCCCCCGGCCGTGCCCCGCGGCTGACGGCTGCCGTCGCCGGTCGCGGTCCACGTCGAGGAAGCCAGGTGCGGGCGGCGAACGCCCTCACCCACGTCCTGGACCAGGCCGGATCTCAAACCGGCCGGCCGAGGCGTGCGGTTACCCCGGAGTCCGCCCAACCGCAGGAGACACGCACCATGACCGAGACTCGCACCCGAGGCCCACCCGGCCACGTCTTCTCCGACCCGACCCTGTCCCGGGCCAACACCGCCCGATCCCGAACTGACGACGGGGCGTCCTCGGCCTCAGAAACCGGACGCCCCGTCGGTGACCCCTCGAGAGAGATCAGACCTGATGGTGTCAGAACCCGACCCCGGGCACAAGCCCGACCGACCTGGCCAGCACGACGTGCGAGAGGCCCTCTACAACGACCGCGCGACCGGCCCGGCGCACCAGATCCAGGTGCCGCTGGAGCGGATCGCGACCGTGCACGGGTTCGTGGTCGACCTCGACCCCGACCTGCTCGAGCCCGGCAACCCGTATGCCGCGCCGGCCGAGGACGCCGAGGTCTTCCTCGAGGGGCTCCGGCGGCTGCTCGACCGGCACCCCGTTCTGCGCCACTGCACGGTCCGCGCCACCGGCCGCGGCCTGCACGCGCTGGTGATCTTCCGCGAGCCGATCGAGCTCGCCACCGACGGCGACCAGCGTCGCTGGGACGAGTTCGCCAAGGTCGTCCAGGGCTCGGTGCCCTCCGACCCGGCCGCCTCCGGTCTGAAGGTGCTGTCCCGCCCGCCCGGCGCCGTCAACTCGAAGAACGGACTCGTGGTCCGGGACCTGGTCGAAGGCACGCCGATCGACCCGGCCGTCGTCGTGGAGTTCGCCGCGGCCGTCCAG
>CAZUZD010000133.1:0-15388 GCA_964624465.1 uncultured Isosphaeraceae bacterium | reverse complement strand
CATGCTGAACCCCTCGCTGTAGCTCGGCAGGATGAAGGCGTCGCAGGCGCCCCAGACCACCCGGGCCCGCTCGCCGCCGATGTGGCCCAGCACCGTCACGCGATCGCTCAGGCCGGCGGCCTGGAGCTGCTCCAGGAACGGCCCCCTCGCCCCGTCGTCCGTCCCGGCGAGCAGGAGGTGCAGCCGGGGATGGTCGGGCGCCAGGGTCCGCAGCGCCTGGGCCAGCAGATCGAGCCCCTTCTTGACGTGCAGCCGCGCCAGGAACAGCAGCAGGAACTTGCCGGCGAGCTCCGGGAACTCGGCCTCGAGCACGCTCCGAACGGGGAGGTTCTCGAACGGCCCCAGGTCGACTCCATTCGGGATCAAGGCCACGGGCGTCGTCGGGGCGATCGCCCGCAGGTGGCCGATCTCGGGACGCGACAGCGCGTGCAGGCAGGCGGCGTGTCGCAGGTTGCGGCCCTCGACGAGCGCCGTGTAGACCTGCTTCTTGAACGCCTTGTGCCGCAGCGCCCAGGGCTCGGCCATCCCGTGCGCAGCGACCAGATACGGCACCAGGCGGCGGCGCGCCTCGCGGGCGCCGCGGCGGGTGTGGGCCTGCCAGAGCCCGTGCAGGTGCAGCACCTCGGCCCGCCTCACGAACGCCTCGAGGTTGTCCTCGGGACCGACGAGCCGGACCGATGGGCCGGCGGTCACCTCGGGATCGGAGGGCGTGGGCGTCACGATCGCCACCGGCTCGGGCGAGTCCAGCCGGGCCAGCGCCGCCGTCAGGCCCAGGATGCTGGGGACCATGCCGCCGTCACGCCTCGGGCTCAGCCCGTTGCAGATGTGCAGCCAGGCCCCTTCAGGAACCGCGGCGACGTCCGGGGACAACTTCCCCCGGCCCGGCTCAGTACGCGTGCTCGTGCTCATCGCCCGATCGCCTCCCTGCTCCGTCGAATCCGCGACACTCGCCTCGTCTTCGAGGCGGCCGCCAGCTCCAGTGCCTGCAAGGTCCCCGTGGCAAACCGCTCCGGCCCCCACTGCGCGGCGGTGGCCTCGGCGCGGAGGCCGATCGCCCGTCGCTCGTCGGCGGCGAGCGTGGCGATCCAGGCCAGGCAGGCGGCCAGCTCCTCGACATCGGTCGGGTCGAACCGCCGGCCGGTCGTGCCGCTCGGGTCGGGCACCAGGGTCCGGGCACAGCCAGCCCGCTCGGAGACGAGCAGCGGCACGCCGCAGGCGGCCGCCTCGTTCGCCACCAGCCCCCACGGCTCGCTCAGGCTCGGCAGCACGAAGGCCCCGGCATGGGCGTACCACGTCGCCAGGCCCCCGGCCTGCAGGAACCCGGGGCGATGCACGGCGCCGGCCTGCCCGGTCGCCACGATGGCCGCCTGGATCGACGGCTCCGACTCGCCCGCCCCACAGAGGACCAGATCCCAGGCCAGGGCCGGGTCGGTCGCCGCTCGATAGCGGCCAAAGGCGTCGACGAGCCGCTCCAGATTCTTCTCGGGCACGAACCGGGCGACGCACAGGAAGTAGGGGCGCCCAGGCAGACCTCGTCGCGCCTCGGGATCATTCCGAGCGGCCTCGGCGGCGGCGGCGTAGGCGTCGTGGTCCACGGCGTTGTAGCCCAGCGCGATCCGGTCGGCCGGCAGGCCCAGGGCGATCAGGTAATCGCGGTGCGAGGCCCCGCCGACCAGCGCGGCATCGAACCGGCGGACGCGGCGACCCTTGAGCGCCTCGCGCCACCAGACCCGGGGCCGGTCCACCGCCTGGCTCTCCGACATGAGGATCGCCGGCCGGCCGTGGCGCTCGGCCCAGGCGAGCATGGCGAGCGATTCGGGCCGGACGTAGCCGACGATGCCGAGGGCATCGGGCCGGTCGCGGTCCAGGGCAGCCGTCATCGCGTCGGAGCACTCCGCCGCGGGGATGGCTTCCAGGTCCTGGTCGGGGAACAGCGTCTTTCGCGTGAATGGTTCGTCGCCCTGGGCCGCCTGCCAGGGGTACTTGCGCTCGACGCCGGCGGTCTCGTAGGCGAGCAGCTCCCCGCCCTGCTCCGCCAGGCGACACCCCAGCGCGCGCAGCCTGGCCAGGTGGTACGGCCCGAAGTTCGTGAACGAGACGGCCAGACGCATCGTGCGGGGCTCCGGCGGTGGCGGACTCAGGGAGGTCGATCGAGCGGCGCGGGTTCCAGGACGGGCCGAGGTGGCCTCGCGGCTCAGCAGGGCGCCAGGGTAGCGCCGGCCGGCGGCGTGGGCCGCGGCGAGCGGATGCGGTGGTAGAGCCAGATCGCGACCACGGGCGGCAGGGTCGTGTGGCCGTAGATGTAGTAGAACCAGACCATCGGGTCGTCATTGACGGTCATGAGCCAGGCGACGTAGTACGTCATCGCCCACCAGAACTGGGCCCAGGGGCGGTCGCAGTAGAACCGGAAGTAGTCGTAGCCGGTGCGGAGCAGCAGCGCCAGGCCGGCCATCACGATCACGGTGGCGTACACCCCGCCGTTGAGGTGCGCCGCCCCCAGCACGCTGATCGCCGGGCCGGTGAAGCTCAGGTCGCGCGGCATCTCCGAGCCGGCGATCCAGGCGCGGATCCACTGCTCGCGCCCGAAGATCGGCTTGTCTCGCCAGATGAGCCGCGGGATGTAGGTCGAGAAGATCCGCAGGTACGACTGGCCGTAGTCGTACTCCGACTTCGCCGGCACCGTGTCGATCATGAGCAGGTAGCCGCCGTACTCCTCGGTCTCCTTGCTCTTCTGCTCGGCCTCGCTCCGGCCCGGGGTCTCGTCCTTCTCCTTCATGTTCAGGTTTACGAGCATCATCGACGGGTCGAAGTCGGCCAGGTACTGCACGAAGCCGGCCGCCGTCGGCTCGTACTTCTTGTTGCCGCGCCACCCCAGCGCCAGCGAGACGGCCATGGCGCAGGCCAGCCCGGTCACCCCCAGGGCGAGCAGGTTCGGGCGCCGCCAGCGCGGGGTGTACCAGGCACACACGCCGGTGAGCACGCCGATGACCGCGTGCGACCGCCGGCCGTTGAACATCCAGATGAAGACGTAGCCGAGCACGACCATCAGCCCGGCCGCGGTGAGCAGCGGCCGCGGCCGATCGGGCTGCCGGCCGGTGACGAGCAGCATGACCCCGGCGGCGAGCATCATGATCGGGAACTGGCGCAGCAGGTTCTCCTCCTGCTGCACCTCGACGTTGCGGAGGGCGACGCCGGCGCAGATCAGGCCCCAGATGATCATGGGCGGCGCCAGGGCGACGACCAGGCCGGGGGACCAGAAGGCCGGGACGCGGGGTAACCGGGCAGCGACCTGCTTCGCCAGCCCGCAGTGGTAGACGGCCAGGAACCAGATCAGCGCCCAGAGGGCCCGGAAGTTCGCCTCGAACACCACGTCTGGCCCGCGCGCCCGCAGCGCGTACTCGCGGTACGAGATCGCCTGCACGACGTACACCTGGACGTAACCGGCCAGGAAGAGCCAGACGGGCGCGAACGGGTCAAACTGGCCGCGCAGCCACTGGTAGGCGAACAGCCCGACGATCACGATCGCGGTGGCGAACGGGAAGAGCTGGTCGAGTGTCATCGCGAGGTGTGCATCCGGGCGGTAGCGAACGCGGCGTCATCCTGGCCGCGAGGATCGGACATCGGGTCGGATCGGGGCGGCGGCGGGCTCAGGCCACGGCCGCACGGAGTGAACCGCGGACGGCCGTGACGACCGCCTCGTGGTACCGCGTCCAGTCGAACGCCTCGGCCCGCTGCCGGGCGGCGGCGGCCATCTCGCCGCGGAGCGTGGGGTCCGACCCGACCCGCTCCATGGCCTGGGCCAGGGCCGCGATGTCGGCCGAGGGGACGAGCACGCCTTCCCGGCCATCGCGCACCACCGAGCCGGCCTCGGGAGTCACGATGCAGGGCAGCCCACAGGCCAGCGCCTCGTAGGTCACGACAGCCGAGCCCTCGAAGAGCGAGGGGAAGACGAACACATCGGCGGCCGCCAGCCGCGCCGGCATCTCGGCGTGCCCCACGCGGCCGAGCCACTCGACCTCGTCGCGATAGGCCTCCAGCGGCCCGAGCTCGGGCGGCAGGGCACCCAGCAACTGGAGCCTCCAGCCGGGCCGGCGGACCTGGCGCCAGGCCTCCAGCAGGTACTTGATCCCCTTGCGCTGGGAGATCCCACCGGCGAACAGGAACGTGCAGCTCGAGGCCGAGGCCGCCGGCTTCGCCGGGTCGGGCCGGAATCGACGGATGTCGGCCGCATAGGGGACGACCGTCACCTTGCTCGCCGGCAGGCCGTGCTCGATCAGGGTGGCGGCGATGTGCTCCGACGGCACGAGCACATGGTCGGCCAGCTCCAGCTCGCGGAGCCGGCGTTCATGCAGCCAGGCGAGCATGTCGGGGTCGGATCCGCCTTCACCCAGGTAGAGCGGGAAGAAATCGGGCGACCGCTCGGCCTCGATCTCCAGCAACCGCTGCTCCTCGCGGACGTCGCCGTGGACCATGCTCAGCACCGAGCGACTGCTCAGCCGGCGGCACGTCGGCAGCGAGAACTCGGAGCCCACGTCGCTGAAGACGAACAGCGAGCCGGGCCGCTCCTCGGCCAGGGCGCGGGCCACCGTGCGGTCGAAGTGCCGGGTCCGCCACTGCGCGATGGCGCGCCGGGCCGAACTGCCGCCCAGCCGGCTCTCGACCGCCTGAGCAGCGTCGACCCAGGGCGAGGTCCGGACGCGATCGGCGGGGATCGACGGGTCGTGGCGCCGGAGCAGCTTCGACTCGAAGCGGGCGGTCAGCTCGGGGGCGAACCGCCGGCCGAGCTCCAGTCGGGAGCCGTCGCCGTCGTAGTACGCGGCGGTGCGAAAGTCGGCGAGCAGGCCGGCCTTGGCCAGCCCGATGACCGCCTGGTAGGCGGGGGGCCGGGAGTCTGGGCAGGCGACCATCGCCATGGTGGCCGCAGGCGCCCAGGGCGCGGCGGTCCAGGGAAGTGGCGTGCGGCTGGGGAGCATCGGGGATCGTCCTTGATCGTGGGGCTCGAGGTGGGATCCGCTCCGTCGGGATTTGATGCTAGTGCCGACGCCCGCTGGCGTCAATCCGTGCCGGGAACGGGGCCGGGCCCGGGCATGGGCCACGGCCCCGATCGGACGGACGGGTCACGAGCCGGTGCTGGCGGGCCCGGAGGCGATCGGGCCCAGGACCCGGCCCTGGAAATCGGCCGGCACCTCGAGCCCGAAGAGTGTCATGACCGTCGGGGCGACGTCCATGATCTGCATGCCAGAGACCGGACCGCCGGCCGGGATGCCGGGGCCGGTGGCGATGATCATACCCTCGGGGGCGTGGTTGGCGTCGTCGGGGCCGGTGTCGTTCTCGAACGTGTGGATCGAGCCGCCGCCCAGGGTGCCGACCGAACGCCACCGGAGGTCGCCGAAGTACACGAACAGGTCCGGCGGTGCGGCGCCGCGGATGTTGTGGTAGAGCGATTCGGGCTTCAGGACCCGGGTCCCGATCGGCTTGCCGTCGGGATCGCCCAGGGCCTCGAGCTCAGCGATCAGCCGATCGCGCGTCGCCTCGTAGTCGGCCGGCTCGATCACGCCCTGGGCCTCGCGACCCTTCACGTTCAGGAACAGCCGACCGTAGTAGCCGCCGGCGCCCCAGGCGATCGTCCTCGACCAGTCGACCTTGAGCGCCTCCAGCCGCGTGGCCGTCGTCGGGGGCTGCTCCAGCACCAGGTAGCCCTTGCGGTACAGCCACTCGTTGAGCGCGATCCCGCCGTGCATGCACTGGCCGCCATGGTCCGAGACGACCAGGATCCGCGTGTCCGGCGGCAGCACCTTCAGCAGCTCGCCGATGTGCCGGTCGACGTGGACGTAGTAGTCCTCGATCACCGACTCGAACGGGTTGCCCGGCTCGTAGCGGTGGTGGGTCGGGTCCATGTACTGCCAGAAGGCGTGGTGGATGCGGTCGGTTCCCATCTCCACCATCATGAAGTAGTCCCACGGCCGCGTGGTCAGCAGGTGCTTCGCCAGCGCGAACCGCTTGTCGGTCATGCGGTGGATCGAGTCGCGGATGCGGCCCTTCTCGGGCGTGCGGAAGTCGCTGACATCGAACTCGTAGGGGTGCACGTCCGGCAGACCGGCGATCTCGTTCTTGAGCTCGGGCGGGTACGTGTACTGCGACTCGATCGAGGGCGTGAGGAAGTCGGTGACCATCACGCCATTGACGGGCCGGGGCGGGTACGTCTGCGGCACGCCCAGCAGGATGACCTGCTTGCCGGCCTTCGCCAGGTGGTCCCAGAGCAGCGGTTCCTTGACCGCCAGCGAGGTGGCCGTGGTCATCTTGTCGTACGACCGGTCGGCCCGGTTGCGGAACCCGTAGTAGCCGAGCGTGCCCGGGTCCTTGCTGGACATCATCACCATCCAGGCCGGGACGGTGATCGGCGGGTCGCAGCTCCGGAGGTTCCCCCAGGCGCCGCTGTCGCGGAGCCGGGTCAGGTTCGGGAGCTTGTGGGCGTAGCGGTCGAAGACCAGGGTCGGCTCGGCGCAGTCCAGGCCGATGACGGCGACCCGTCCAGAATGGGAATCCGACATGGGGGCATCCTCCTTGAACGGGTCGCGGCGTGGGTCCGGGTCGCCTCGCACCCCGGGGTCCGCCAGCGGCCGTCCTGGCCGCGGCGGTCCGGGATCGGGGTGGGGCTCAGGTGGTCTGGTAGCCCATGGCATACTTCTCGCGGCGCGCCAGCTCCAGGTCGTGCTCGACCATCATCTTGACCAGGCCGGGGAAGTCGACCTCCGGCTCCCAGCCCAGCTTCTGGCGGGCCTTCGACGGGTCGCCGAGCAGGATGTCGACCTCGGCCGGGCGGGTGTAGCGGGGGTCGAACTCGACGAAGTCCTTGTAGTCGAGGTCGAGCATGCCGAAGGCCAGCTCCAGGAAGACGCGGATCGAGTGCGTCTCGCCCATGGCGACGATGTAGTCGTCGGGCTCGGGCTGCTGGAGCATCATCCACATCGCCTTGACGTAGTCGCCGGCGAAGCCCCAGTCGCGCTGGGAGTCGAGGTTGCCCATCACCAGCTTCTTCTGGAGCCCTTCCTTGATGCGGGTCGCGCCCAGGGTGATCTTGCGGGTGACGAACGACTCACCGCGGCGCGGGCTCTCGTGGTTGAAGAGGATGCCCGAGCAGGCGTAGAGGTCGTACGCCTCGCGGTAGTTGACCGTCTGCCAGTGCGCATAGAGCTTGGCGCAGGCGTACGGGCTGCGGGGGTGAAACGGCGTGTCCATCGTCTGCGGCGGCGGCGCCGAGCCGAACATCTCGGAGGAGCTGGCCTGGTAGAACCGGACCGGCTTGCTCTTCGAAAGGTGCCGCACCGCCTCCAGGAGCCGGAGCGTGCCCAGGCCGGTGGCATCGGCGGTGTACAGCGGCTGGTCGAAGGAGACCCGCACGTGGCTCTGGGCGCCCAGGTTGTACACCTCGTCGGGCCGGATCTGCTCCATCAGCAGCGACAGGCTGGAGGCGTCGGCCAGGTCGGCGTAGTGCAGGTGGAACCGCGAGGCGATCTCGGGGTGCGAGGCGATGTGGTCGATGCGCGAGCGGTTCAGCGTCGACGACCGGCGCACCAGGCCGTGGACCTCGTAGTCGGGCTTCGACAGCAGGAACTCGGCAAGGTACGAGCCATCCTGGCCGGTGATGCCGGTGATCAGTGCGTGCTTCATCCGCTCAGTCCTTCGTGGGATGCGGCCCGACCCGTGGGGTCGATGGGGAACGGCCGCTGACCGGTCGAGGTGATGGCTCAGGGCCCGTCGGGGCAACTCCGTCCCGGCCCCGGTTGGCGGGAATCGCCGATGTGTGCGTCAGGGAATGTAGTAATTGGCCCGATCCGCCGGCAAGAGCGGTTCCAGCGCCCCGGCGACGGCCGCGGCGAACTCCCTGAGGGATTCCCCCTCCGGGTCGTGCTCGCCGGGGCTGAAGATCTCCACGGTCAGGCCCGACCCCCGGGTCGTGCGGCCGTGGCTGCTGCGATTGGCAATCGGGAGAGTCCTGGCAAAGTGTTCCAGGGGTCCCTCGCCGAAGATGTAGTACCAGAAGCCGATGCCCTGGACCATCTCACCCTGCGCGTAGCCCAGGCGCATCACCGGCAGCGCCGGAACACCCGGGCGCTCGACCTGGAGCACCCGGGTGTGCGACTCGATCTTCGACCAGCCGCCCGAGGGCAGGCAGATCTCGGGCGAGTGCCGCAGGTTCAGGCCGTGCACCGAGTAGTTCATCCAGACCCGGATCTGACGTCCGGGCCGGTGTGGGTCCTCGTAGACCCGGTTCAGGTAGTCGTCGCACTGAGCCTCACGCAGGATCGCCGGGTCCATCGCCTCGTCGCGGCCAACCCAGCGCCCAAGCTCCAGGGGGATCGTCGCCAGTGGGGCGTTGAGCGGCGGCCTGGGAGTGCGATAGCTCGCCTCCAGCGCCGACTCGGCGACCACGCCGAGCGTCAGGAGGCCGAGGGCCACGGTCAGGCGAAGGCCCCACGAGCGCGGGCGAATCGTCGACGGGATCGTCGTTCCACTCGCGGTGGCAGTCATGCGACGGCTCCCTGAGGGGTGGCGGAGTGATTCGACCCGGCGGGCGCGGGGGAGAGGAGGTTCAGCAGGCCGCAGAAGCCGCCGAGCAGGGCCAGGCCCACGCCCATCATGAGCAGGCCCTCGAGGGTGTGAAACTGGCCCCGGGTCAGCTCGGGATCGATGTGGTAGGCGATCATCCCGGTGAGCGTGACGCGGAGCACGTTGGCTGTCAGGGCGATCGGAATCGACGCGGCGACGACCGCCGCGCGATACCAGGCCGGGCGATTCGAGAGGTACGCAACGGCTGTCGTCAGGGCCAGGAATCCGGTGAGCTGCCGCATGCCGCTGCACGCCTCGGCCACGAACAGCTGCACGTCGCCGGGCAGCGTCATCATGTTCCCCTGGCAGAGCACGGGGATCCCACTGGCATTCAGCAGGGCCCCGCTCAGGACCGTCACCAGCCGCTGGAGCGGGCCGGCGAGTGCCGCGTACAGGGCCACCGGCAGCGGCACCATGAAGATCAGGAAGAACAGCGAGAACCCGTAGCGCCGCAGCACGGCCGTCCCGGCCAGGGCGGCGACCAATCCGGCCAGGCCGAGCAGGAACGAGACGTCGCTGACGATGCCCACCGGCACGACCGTGGTGGCCAGGCGGCCGAGCACCGACAGGGCCAGCAGCAGGCCGCCGAGAATCAGGCCGCCCCGGACGGGCACGGCGCCCCGGCGGGCGGCCTCGTTGGCGAAGTACAGGCTCAGCAGCGGCACGAGGAAGCCGTGGCTGTAGTTCTCGTCGGTCATCCAGGTGAGGACGAAGTGACCCAGCGTCGGGGCGAACAGGACGCCGAGCAAGGCGCACCCGGCCGCGCCCCCGATCAGAGCCGCCCGACCGGGACCATGCCAGGCCCCGCGGAGCCGCGCCAGCAGCGCCGGGCCGTCGGCGGCAGTCGCCGCCAGGTCGGGCCGGTCGACGCTCGGATGCGCGGTGAGGGTGTCCATCGTCGTACCTCGGGGGTCAGGTCGGGGTCCGGGCGCTCCGGGATCGGGGCCGGTCAAGGGTTCGCTGGCGACAGGACGCGGGGGGCGGTCGCGGGCCGGGGCTCGGCTCATGGGGCCGCTCCCCCGGCGCTCGACTGGCCGGGCGCGTCGGGGTCTTCCACCTCGTTCCAGGCCCGGTCGAGCGCCGCGCGGCGGGCATCGAAGTCGTTCAGACGACCCTCGATCTCGGCGAGGTTCAACCACCAGGCATGCCGCAGCCGGGGTGCAGTCGTGCCGGCGAGGGCCGTGCGGTACAGCGCCTCGGCCTCGCGCCACTGGCGACGCTCGGCGCGGGCCTCGGCGCGGGCCGCTCGCTCGACGGCCGGCCACGGGGCCGCCCCTTCCGGATCGGACTCGGCGGTGATCAGCCGGTCCAGGACGCGGTCGGCCGCCCGGTCATTGCGGTCGCGGAGCACCCGGTACGTGGCCAGCAGGGCAACCCCCTCCTCGGGGATGGCCGGCTTCCAGTCCTCGTAGCTCCAGCCGGGATACGCCGCCAGCTCGCGGATGATGGGGGCGATCAGATCCTCGTTGGGCAGCAGGAGCCGGCCATCGCGCGAGCCGGTGTCCTTGCGCGGCTCGGCGGAGTCGGCGGGATCGGAGCGGACGGCCAGCTCGAGGGCCTCGCGGTAGTGCAGCAGGGCCCGCTCGCGGTCGCCGGCCGCCAGCCGGTGTCGCCCGGCCAGGGCCATCGGGAGGATGTCCCGGCTCAGGTTCAGATCGGTCGCGTCGGTCGACGCCTCCGGCCGCAACCGGGCCGCGGAGAAACGGACACCGGGATGCAGCGGCGAGGCCCCGGCGGCCAGGCCGAGCAGGAACCGGATCTCGTCGGAACGCGTCGGGTCATCCGGCGTGCCGAGCGCGACCGCATGGCCGTACAGGTGATCGGCGGTCGAGCCCCACCACGACGGACTCGGCAATCGGTCGGCCTCGAGGCCCGACGGTGGCAGCGACTGGCCGGCCAGCAGCCGGTCGGAGATCGAGGCGGCCACTCGCTGATCCTGGGCCCAGAGCCAGCAAAGCGCCAGTCCCAGGCCGCCCAGGAACAGGGTCAAGGCCACGGCCGGGGGGACTGCGATCGCGGCCGGGAGCGTCCAGGACTCGGGCGCCTGCGCCGCGGTCGGCACGGGCCGGCGGCGCCGCGAGGCCTCCAGGACCGGCGACCGCTCACCCTCGCTGACCCGGGCGCGATGGGCCTCCAGGATTTCACGAGCACTCGGCCACGGGGTCCCCTCGTTGCTGCGGTCGAGCGGAGCCAGACCGTGCGGCTCGACGGTCGGCTCCGTGTCGGGCTCGGGAGCTGGAGGCACCGACCTGGCCCGCTCGTCGGCCGGCACCGCCGGTGACGGCTCCGTCTCGACCGGCGTGGGGAGCCAGACCGCAGGGCTCGGTCCGACCGGCTCGGGACCCGGGTCGACCAGTGCGACGGACTCCGCGCGCACCGGCTCAGGAATCGGAGCAAGCGTGGGGTCCGGGGCGACGGGCAGCGAGTCCACCCCGGGAGCCGCCGGCGGGGCCGGGACGGCGTCGACCATCGGCTCCACGGCGGGTCCGGTCGTGGCGTCGGTCAGGTCGAAGGCGAAGTCGGATTCGATCAGGAGCGGGCGCACCAGCGATCCAGGCTGGTCCGCTGGCTGCGGAGCAGCGGCCGGGGTCGGATCGGGGCGGAACCCCGCAGCGTTGGACTCCTCCCAGGCGCGACGTGCGGCCAGTTCCTCGGCGTCCAGCAGCGTCACGGGGCCATCGGTGTTGTCGCGGTCGCGGTCCGGATCGGGGTGGATCGGCTCGAACACCGGCCGCCGGAACGGCTCCGGGGGCTGCCGTCTGGCCGTCGGGGGGGGTGAGGGCGCGACCGGACGTGGGGGCAATTCGGGACGGTGGACGGGCGGGGTCGGAGGCTCGCGATCGGGCCGCTCGTGGCGGACTCGGCCTCCGAGATCGACGCGGTCCGGGGCGCGGGGAGGTTCGGGGCGCGGCCGGAGGGGATCGGCGGACGGGGCGCGGCCGACCAGACCCGCTGGGCTGCGAGCCTTGAGCCGGTCGCCAGCCGAGCGCCAGCGCTGTTCCCAACGCTGCTCCTCGCGACGCGAGGCCAGCCAGCGCTCGCGGAACTCCAGGCTCGCCTGCCAGCGCGCCAGCCGCTCGGCCTCCGAGTCGGCATCGGGATCAGACGGTGCAGGCGTCGCATCCGGGATCGGGGACGGGACCGCGGGATCGGATCCGGACGCCAGGACCCGGGGCTCGACGGACGTCGCCTCGACCGCCAGCGGCGTCTCGAACGACCCGGGAGTCGACGGGTCGGCATCGCCGACGAGGGCATGCAGGCTGAGCCGGACCTCGCCGATCCGGACGGTCGCGCCGGGGGACAGCGGCTGCGGTCCCTGGATCGTGACGCCGTCGACCAGGACGCGGCCGGCCAGGCCCGCCGGCTCGACGGTCCAGCCCTCGCCCCGACGCCGGAGCACGCAATGCACGTCGGCCAGCCGGGGATCGTCAATCGGCACGTCGCAGCCGGCGCCTCGACCGACGCGCACGAGGGTCCCCGTCAGGGGAACCACGCGGGCGGCCCCGCCCGTGCGGGTCAGCACGTGCAGGTAGCTGGAGTGAGCGGCACGCGGCGGCATCAGGCGGCCTCCACGAACAGGTCGGTGCCGCCGGCGAGCCAGCGGTTCAGCGTGCCAGCCACGGCGCTGGCGGCCAGCGCCACCGCGGGCAACTCCACCGTCCAGTGCACGGCGGAGAAGAGCCCCAGGCCCACCGCAGCCCCCACGAGCCCGAACGCCAGCGCCCGGTCGGCCGAACCCACCCCCTGGAGCGAGACGGGCAGCCGGATCAGGGCCCAGGCCAGGGCCAGGCCGAGCAGCCCCAGACCGGCCCAGCCCGCCTCGACCCACCAGCGCATCAGAGTGCTCCAGGCAGTCGTGAGACTGGCGTCCTGCTGCTTGTACTGCGGGTAGATCGCCGGGAAGCTGCCGAGGCCGGTGCCGACCAGGGGGAAGTCCCGCGCCAGGCGGGCGGCGTCGGCCCAGACTCGTGTCATCGCGGCCCGGCCGTCCGGCCCCGCCAGCGGGCTGGTACCGTCGAGGGTGCCGAGGGCGGGAGTGAGGCGGGTGCCGCCGGCCAGGGCGAGCACGGCCAGCAGGGTGAGCGCGGGCGCCGACCAGCGCAGGCCGGTGCCGCGCGTCGCGGGCAGGCCGGTCAGCAGCAGCGCCACCCCGATCGGCACCACCAGCCACCGACCGCCCAGCGCCCCCGAGAGGGCGCCGCCGCCGATCAGCACGGCGACGAGCAGGACCAGGCGGGCCATGCCGCCCTCGAGCTTGAGCCGGTGGGCGAGCGACTCGCGGCTGCCGCGCGGGGCCAGGGTCTGGAGCGCCAGGGCCAGGGCCAGCGGCAGCGCCAGGGCGGCCAGCGCCAGGTAGGCACCGGGGCCTCCCATCATCGGGCCAATCGCTCGCGCCGGCCGGGGATGCGGGACCACGGCCAGGCCGGCCGAGCCGTCGGCCATCGGCACCGCGCGCAGCAGGCTGGAACCCGGGGCGTCGAGGGCATCGGCCAGCGACGGCGCCCAGCTCGGGCCGGTGCCCGGCAGGAGCACGCCGTACAGGCCCTCGCTCCCGCTGGTCAGTTGCACCACCCCGAACGCCGTGCAGAGCCCGAACGCGGTGACGATGCTGCCCCAGACGAGCCGCAGGCGGCAGACCCGGTCGACGAAGTGCGCCGTTATGCCGAAGAGGGCCAGGCAGATCGAGGCCCCGGCGATCCAGCGGAGCGTGGCCGAACGATCGACGGTCGCAGGAGACCGCGCCGGGCCACTCGCGTCGTCGGCCGGGGCGATCGCCGCCTGCTCGTAGGCCGCCCGCGCCCGGAACGAGACCTGCGCGGCCAGGCCCGCCGGCAGCGGGGCCAGCTGCACCACCGCCAGCCCGATGGCCGCCAGTCCGAGCGCCATCCAGGGGCTGCGCAGCAGCCGCACCCGACCGCTCACACCGGCCCGCAGCAGCAGCGCCAGCGTCAGCACGGTGACGAGCCCCGCCAGCACCGGCCGGGCCCACCACACCGCGCCTCCGAAGGCGAACACGGAGCCGACCAGCACCAGCACCAGGCCGGTGGCGAGCAGTCGGTCGAGCCCGCGGGCCAGTCGATTCACGGTCGCCTCCTCCTCACCACGACCCGGGCGCGGGGCGCCTCGGGATCGGTTGTCATCGTCCAGGGTGTCGTTCAATCGTGTGGGCAGAGATCGCGTCGAGTCGCAGCGCCTCAGTCGGTGACGCCGGCGGGCTGCGGGGCGGCGAGACCACGGTCGCGGATGGCCGGGGCCGGGCTCTCGAGGGCCAGGCCGCGGACGACGCCGGTGTTCGACCAGTTGTCGAGGTCGTCGCTCAGCCCGTTGAACACGACGCCGGCGATCCGGACCCGCGACTGCTCGAGCATCTCCTTGGCGCGCCGCAGGGGCACGATCTCGTGGGCCCCGCTGCGGACCACGAACAGCGTCGCGTCCACCACCTGACCCAGCATCCGGCAGTCGGCCAGTCCGAGGACGGCCGGGCCATCGAGGATCACGCGGTGGAAGTGGCCGGCCAGGGCGGCCACGAGCTGCCGCAGCTCCAGGCTGCCCAGGATCTCGATGGGGACACCGGTCAGGTCGCCGGCCGGCAGGAAGCACAGGTTTGGGTTGTCCTCGGACCGCACCACCGCCTGCTGCCAGGGCATGACCCCCTGGAGCACGTCGACCAGGCCGAGCGTGTTGTCCGAGCCGAACGCCTCGGCCAGGGCCGGCGATCGCAGGTCGCAGTCCACCAGGATCGTCCGCTCGCCGGCACGAGCGCAGGTGGCGGCCAGGTTCAGGGCCGTGGTCGTCTTTCCTTCGCCGGTCTTGGCGCTGGTGACCAGCAGGGTGACGATCGGGGCCTCGGGCGACTCGGAGCCCAGCAGGCTGGCCCGCAGGTTCCGGAACGCGTCGGCCTCCAGCGAGGTCGGAGCCCCCGGGGTCCAGAGCAGGCCGCCGCGCTCCATCGCCGGCAGCCGCCGCATCCGGGGGACCACGCCGAAGAGCGGCAGGCCGAGCCCCGAGGTGAGCTGCTCGGGCACCTTCACCGAGTGGTCCATCGATTCGAGGAGACAGGCCATGCCGAGGCCGAGCACCAGACCCAGGATCGAGATCAAGGCGATGTACATCGGCCGGTTCGGCCGCACCGGGGCCATCGGGTCGGAGGCGAGCAGGATCTCCTGAACCGGCTCGCCCTGCGTGGCCGAGACCATGTCGAAGTTCGAGAGCCGCTGCTGGACTTTCACCATCTCCAGCTCGACCTGCTCGCGCTCCTTGAGCATGGCGAGCAAGGTCTGCTGATGCGGGGTCGAGTCGGCCAGCCGCTCCTGGATCGCCTGGAACTCCTGCGCCGTCTGTCGCAACTCCTCGGCGGCACGGGTCAGATGGATCGGGCCCAGGTCGGGGGTCCGCTCGACATCCGGTTGCCGATCCAGCCTGGCGAGCTCCGCGTTGATCTGGCGGATCCGACCCGTGAGGTACCGGGCGCTCGGATCGGAGCCGTAGCGATCCGCCCGCACCGAGCGCCGCAGCTCGCCGAGCTGGCGTTCGGCGGACTTCTTCATCTGCGTCAGCTCGGCGATCGTGCTGTCGGCGGGCGTGCTGGCGCCCGGAAACTTGTACTTCGGCCACATCTCGTTGATCCGACGCTCGTGGCTCAGATCGTCGAACCGGACCCGCTTGCTCAGCAGGACCGAGCGAGCCTCGAGGACCTCGTCCTCGAGCCGGTTCCGACCGTCGTAGGCCAGCTCGGGGTGAGCGGAAAGCAGCTTCTCGATCTCCTTGTTGATCCCCT
>CAZUZD010000132.1:0-15395 GCA_964624465.1 uncultured Isosphaeraceae bacterium | reverse complement strand
CAGCAGTGCGGGTAGCTGTGCTGGAACTGGAACGTGTGGTGCAGTACGCCCTCGGCCCGCAGCCGCTCGACGATCGGCGCATTGGCCTGGAAGACCGGCAGGCCGCGGAGCCACTCGGGGGCCTCGTCGGTGTACCGGCCGGTGCCGTCGACCGGGCTGATCGTCGGCAGGCCGTACTTCACGCCCGAGCGGTAGTCCTCGGTGCCGTGCCCCGGCGCGGTGTGCACCAGGCCGGTGCCGTCCTCGACGGTCACGTAGTCGGCGAGCACGATCGGCCCGGTGCGGTCCAGGAACACGTGCCGGTACTGCGCGTGCTCCAGGGCGCGGCCCCGCACGCGGCCGACCTCGACGGCGTCGGTGATCCCGCGCTGGCCGAGCACCTTCGCCACCAGGTCGGCGGCCAGGATCGTCTGCCGGGGCGCGTGGGTGTCGGGGTCGGTGTAGCGGACGCCGACGTACTCGACGTCGGGGTGGGCGGCGATGGCGACGTTGGCCGGCAGGGTCCAGGGCGTGGTGGTCCAGATCATCACCGACCAGGGGCCGGGGCCCCACGCGGCGGGCACGCCCGAGACCATCGGGAAGTTCACGTAGACGCTCGTGGACGTCGCCTCGGCGTACTCCAGCTCGGCCTCGGCCAGGGCGGTGCGGTCGGACATGCACCAGTGGATCGGCTTGAGCTGGCGGTGCACGTAGCCGGCCTCGACGAGGTCGGCCAGCACGTCGAGGATGCTCGCCTCGTAGCCGGGCTTGAGCGTCAGGTACGGGTCATCCCACGAGCCCTCGATGCCCAGGCGGCGGAACTGGTCGCGCTGGATTCCGACCCACTTGAGCGCCTCGGTCCGGCACTGGTCGCGGATCTCGTTGGCCGAGAGCCCGGCGGCCTTGGAGCCCAGGTCCTTCATGACCTTGTGCTCGATCGGCAGGCCGTGGCAGTCCCAGCCGGGCACGTACGGGCTGTCGTAGCCGCGCAGGGTCAGGAACCGGACGACCAGGTCCTTGAGCACCTTGTTGAGCAGGTGCCCCATGTGGATGTCGCCGTTGGCGTACGGCGGGCCGTCGTGCAGCACCCGCCGCGGCCGGCCGGCGCGGGCGGCGCGGATCTGTTCGTAGAGCCCCTGCTCCCGCCACCGGGCCTGGATCTGCGGCTCGCGGGTCGTCAGGTTCGCCTTCATGTCGAACCGGGTGACCGGCAGGTTCAGCGTCTCTTTGTACGGCTTGGCGTTGCTGGACATGGGGACCTGTGGGGGCGTGAGCGGGGCCGGTGGCCGGTCGTGGGCGGGTGTGGTCGGACCCGGCCGGCCGGCGGGGGCCGGTCCGGTCCAGATCCGAGCGATTCCGTGTTTATAGCAGACGGGCCGGGCGGTCGGGAGGTTCAGGGCCGGCCCCTCGGGGCTCAGAGCGGCAGCCGCTCCAGGACGCCGCGCACCACCCGCCGAAGCTTCCCCTCGGCCTCGCGGGCCACGGCCAGGATGTCCTCGAGCTTCACCGGCTCCAGGGCGTCGGGCAGGCAGCGGTCCGTGACGATCGAGAAGCCCAGCACCTTCAGGCCGGCGTGCGCGGCCACGATCACCTCGGGCACCGTGGACATGCCGACGGTGTCGGCGCCGATGGCCCGGAGGAAGCGGTACTCGGCCCGCGTCTCCAGGTTCGGGCCGGTGACCGCCACGAACACGCCGCGGTGGGCCACCACCTGCTCCTCGAGGGCGACCTGGAGCGCCAGGTCCTGGAGCGCGCGGTTGTACGGCTCAATCATGTCCGGGAACCGCTCGCCGAGGCGGTCGTCGTTGGGCCCGATGAGCGGGTTGATGCCCATGAGGTTGATGTGGTCCTCGATGACCACGATGTCCCCCTTGTCGTGCAGGGGGTTCATGCCGCCGGCGGCGTTCGAGACGATCAGGTGGGTGCAGCCCAGCTCCTTCATCACCCGGATCGGGAAGGTGACCTGCGCCGGCGTGTACCCCTCGTAGAGGTGGAACCGGCCCTCCATGGTGACGACCTTGCGGCCGGCCAGGGTGCCGCAGACGAGCTGGCCCTTGTGGCCCTCGACCGTGGAGCGCGGGAAGTGCGGCAGCTCGGGGTAGGGGAACGTCGCCTCGGCGGCGATCTCGCCGGCCAGGGCGCCCAGGCCGGTGCCCAGGATGATGCCGACCTGCCCGGTGCTCGACCACCGGCCCCGGATGGCGGCCACGGCCTCCTGCACCTGATCCCACTGATGATACTGCACGGTGCGCCTCGGCGGTTGGGCCCGGGGGGCCGGGACTGGGGAACGAACATCGGCCGCCCGCCGGGGACCTCGTCGGGGTCCGTCGTCGTGCGGCCGGGGTGGGGTTCGGGGGCCGGGGGGCGCCCGGCGGTCAGTCGCCGGCGGGGTCGTCCCCCAGCAGCAGCCGGGTGAAGCGGGGGTCGCGGTGCAGGCCGGCCAGGTCGGGGTCCTTGGCCATGTGCTTCAGGTGCCGGTAGCCCAGGCCCAGGGCCCGCTCCAGCGCGGTGAAGGCCGGCTCGTGCATGCCGAGCAGGGCGTAGGTGCAGGCCAGGTTGTACCAGGGGATCGGCCGCTCGGGCTGGAGCCGGACCAGGCGGCGGTCCAGCTGGAGGGCCCGGGTGTACTCGCCGCGCGCCGCCAGGTTGCCGGCGTGCACCCGGAGGGCGCCGGCGTGGAAGGGATCGCGCTCCAGGATCCTGGCGAAGAAGTCGAGCTCGAAGTCGCGCTGGGACTGGCCCCGGTGGCGGTGGATCGAGGTCTCGGGGCGCGGGAGCTCGCCCGGGCGGTCGTCTGGTGCAGGATCCTCGAATGGCATCGCGACGCTCCCAGCCGGCCGTCGGGGACGGGGGGCGGCTTGCCGCCCACATCCCCGGGCCGGAAAAAATCCGACGGTCTGCCGTCAGTTTACTCCGGGGGCGCCCGGGTTGCCCAGCGCCCCGGCCCCGAAAAGCGAGCGGCCCGGGCGGAGAATCGCCCGGGCCGGCTCAGTCATCGCGTGTGCGGGGGTGCGGGCCGATCAGAAATCGTCGGCCTCGTCGTCGTCGAGCTCCTCGAGCTCCTCGTCGTCGTCGTCCTCGTCGTCGTCGAACTCCTCGTCCTCATCCTCGTCGATGTCGAGGTCGATGTCCTCCTCGTCCAGCTCCTCCTCGTCCTCCTCGTCGCCGAAGTCGTCGTCGTCCTCGTCGAACTCCTCGTCCTCGAGGTCCTCCTCGTCGTCGAGGTCCTCCTCGGCGTCGGCGTCGTCCTCGAACTCCTCGGCCTCCGGCTCGTCCTCCTCCTCGGGATGACGCGCCGTCAGGGTCCCGGTCCAGGATCCGGCCGCCAGGGCGGCCAGGCCGGGGGCCAGATCGGCGTCGGCGTCGGCGAGCATGGGTTCCAGTCGGTCCCGCATCAGTGTGGTCCTCAGTAGGGGAGGTGCGGCCAGGCGCCCGTGGCCCTGGCCCGCTGGCTCGTCGGACTCGCCCGATCGGCGGGGAACCGGCCCCGGCGTGGGGTGAGTCATACAGGTAGTCCCGTGACGCAGGGTTGTCAAGTCGCGTGGAGCTCGGGAGTTCAGGGGGTGTTTCGGCGCCGGCGCGGGGCCGGCTTGAGCGATCAACGGCGCGGGGCCGGCGGGCCGTCCCTCGCGACGGGCCGGCCAGGGCGTCGACGGGCGTTCAGCCCACCCGCACCACCTGCTGGCTCGCCGCCGAGCGGGTGATCGCCTCGAGCAGCCGCACCGTGTCGATGGCCGCGTCGGCCGGGCAGCACGGCGGCCGGTCCGACCGGATCGCGTCGATGAAGTCGGCGTCGATGCTCGGGCCCGCCGGCGGCAAGGTCACCGCCACCGGCGCCGCGCCCGCGATCGACTCGACCAGCGTCTCGGGCGTGGCCCGCAGCTCGCCACGCTCGCCGAAGTAGCGGATCTCGAACGCCTCGGCCGCCGCCACCCCGCTGACGCCCAGCGTCGCCGGGATCTCCGGCCCCAGCCGCAGCGCCGCGGCCGTGACCACGTCGAGCCCGCCCTCGGTGCGGGCCTGGATCGCCGCCACCACCGTGGCGGGGTGGCCGGTCGTCCAGAGCAGGGCATCGAGCAGGTGGTCGCCGGCGTCGGCCAGGATGCCGGTGCCGCCGGCCTTCGGGTCCAGTCGCCACGAGTCCTCGGGCCCGCTGTGCCGTGACAGCCAGGGCGCGGCCATCACCGCGCTGACCAGCCGCAGCGGCCCGATCGCCCCGGCGGCCAGCCGCTGGCGGGCGGCGATCAGGCTGGGCACGAGCCGGAACTGGTGCCCCACGGCCACCTTCAGGCCGCGGGCCCGCGCCAGGTTCACGATGTCGGCCGCCTCCTGGGCGTTCGTCGACAGCGGCTTCTCGATGAAGACGTGGCAGCCGGCCTGCAGGGCGTCCAGCGCCAGCCGGTAGTGCGAGCGGTGCGGCGTGAAGATCGCCAGCACCCCCGGGGCCTGCTGCGTCAGCAGCTCGCGGGGGTCGGTGAACGCCGGCACCGTCGCGCCCGCGGCGTCGGTCGGCAGCGTCCGCGCCAGCGCCTCGGCGGCCGCGCGCTCGGTATCGGCGCAGCCGACGATCTGGACCCCTTCGAGCCCCGCCAGCCGGCCCGCATGGATTCGCGCCGCATGCCCGCAGCCGGCGATCCCGATCCGCACCACGTCCGCCCCCTCTCCGCCCGCCCGCGCCCGCCGTCGCAATCCCCGGCCCCATCAGCCCCTACGGGGCTGCCCGGTCGCCCATCCCAAACGATCCCCGCCCCATTCGTCAAGAGCATAAGGCCCCCGTCAAGTCCCCCCATCCCCAACCCCTCTCCTCCCCGCCCCCCTCTTGACGGCACCGTCGCCACCCCGTAAACTCCCCTTGCACAAAGTTCGACGGTGGCTGTGGCGTAGCGGTTAACGCACCAGATTGTGGATCTGGGGATCGCGGGTTCGAATCCCGTCAGCCACCCTTCTCGTAAGTCCTGCCGAATCCCGGACTTGGGATACCCCATCGCGTCGGTGGGTGCGGCCGCTGAAGCCCTGCCAGAACATTACCAGTAATGTTTTGGGGCCTTCATCGCCCTCACCACCATGAACAGACGCATCCCCGGCTACCGGCACTTCAAGCCCAAGGGCCTCGGGCTCGTCGTCCTCGACGGCAAGCAGCATTACCTCGGCAAATACGGCTCGCCCGAGTCGATGGAGCGGTATCACCGCCTCGTCCAGGAATGGTTGTCCCGGCAGGGGGACCGCACCCCGGCCGCCGTGGCCAGCCTGGCGGGCTCGCCCGAGCTCACCGTCGGCGAGCTCATCCTCGCCTTCTGGACCCGCCACGCCGAGCAGCACTACCGGAAACCGGACGGCTCGCCGTCGGGTGAGCTGGAGAACTTCCGCGACTCCCTGCGGCCACTCCGACGGCTCTACGGGACCTCGCTGGCCCGCGACTTCGGCCCGCTGGCCCTCAAGACGGTCCGGCAGTCGATGATCGAGAGCGGGCTGGCCCGGACGACGATCAACCAGCGCATCGGCCGGATCATCCACCTCTTCAAGTGGGGCGTCTCGGAGGAGCTCCTGCCGCCGGCCGTGCACCAGGCGCTGGCCACGGTCCGCGGCCTGCAGGCGGGCCGGAGCCGGGCGCGTGAGCCGGAGCCGATCCGGCCGGTCTCCGAATTGGAGGTCGAGGCGATCCGGCCGCATGTGGCCCGGCAGGTCTGGGCCATGGTCGAGCTGCAGCGGCTCACCGGCATGCGGCCGGGCGAGGTCTGTGGACTCCGGGGCCAAGAGCTCTGCTGCGAGGGGGCGGTCTGGACCTACACGCCGACGGCTCACAAGACGGCGCACCGCGGGAAGGCGCGAGTCATCTTCCTCGGGCCGCGGGCCCAGGAGGCGCTTCGCCCCTGGTTGCGGGCCGATCCGGCATCGTACCTGTTCAGCCCCCGCGATGCGGTCGCTGAACGCCTGGAGGCGACCCGGGTCGCCCGGCCCGGCCGGAAACGAGCGTCCGGGACGGCACGCCGTAAGCCCGGCAGGGCCCCTGGTGCGGTCTACACCACGAAGACCTACTACCACGCGATCCAGTACGGATGTCGCCGGGCCGGGGTCGACGGGTGGCACCCGAACCAGTTGCGGCATCTCGCGGCAACCCGGCTCCGCAGCGAATTCGGGCTCGACGTCACCCGGGCCATCCTGGGGCACACCACCTCGGCCGTGACAGAAGTCTACGCGGAGATGGATCTGGCGAAGGCGGCGTCGGCGATCGAGAAATATGGTTGATGTCACCGAACCCGCAAAAACTGCGAGCTAGCGAACCCGGATCGTTGCGAGCCTGAGGCGAGCCGGTGCGGTGATCGCACCGGTTACCTGGTCAAAAGGTCCGTCAAGGCGCGCCACCCTGGCTGGGAGTGATTTCACTGGGCATCCTCGGAGGCGGCACCTTGGCGGAGCTCAACCGGAAACAGGTCGTGACGATCCAGGCCCTTGCGTCAGCAGCTGACGAAACTCCGCCACCCAGAACGTCAGGATTCGGGGCATGACCGAGGGCACCGTCCGCCACCACTGCCAACGCGCCCATCAGCAGGCCAGCGACGGGCGGCAGAAGCCCTCCCTGATCCAGGAGCAATAGCTGGTCGAGCACTGGTTGCAGGTTCAGCCGTGGAACGGATCCGGGCCGCCCGGGTGGCCCCCGGGATCTCTCCTGGTATGCCCGGCGGAGTTGAACTGTCAGCGCCGCGGAGCTCCCGGTGACCTCGAAGACGGACCATCGCCAGGGCCTCCGAAACTGCCGATCGCCGTTGGCGAATGGTAAGTAAGGCGGCCACCGAGCCGGCGCACTCGGCTTTCGCCGCTATGGCGGTCAAAATGTCGTTGGAAAGCCGTTCCTTCGCGTGGCAGAATTCGAGCGACGACGGACCATTTCGTGAATTTCAGACTCGAGGTGCGGTGTCGATGTCTGAGCCGCGGATCGACGAGCCTTCGGCCGGACCATCTGAGGGCGTGCCGGCTGAGACCGATTGCTGGTTCGCCTTTCGGCTCGGCCTGATCGTCAATCGACTTTGGTGGTACTCCACTCAGCTCTATCTCTGGCCCACCCAGGAACGGGCTATCGCCACACTGGGTGAGCTCACCCGTCTCCGTGCGCTCGCCCTCGAGGAGTCGCTCGCCGATATCGCCGAGGCGATCTCGGGTCTGGAGAGTCGATTAGAGAGTTCTGCTGGATTTTTGATCAAAGACAGGGAAGAGTCCGATCCTCGTCTACTTGGGTCTGGAAACAGGGTGAGCTGGCGAGCGTACCGCGGAGAGTACGGCTCATTGGAGCAGTATTTTGATTTCTGGGAGCGAGCGCCCGGTGAAATTCCGCTCGACGACCTGGAGGATTGCGTAGAGTATCCGCCAATTGCGTCGGATATGGCTTTCGGGCATGCTTTGTCATGCATCGAAAAACTAATCGACGAGAGTTTGTGTTGTTTTACAAGTGCCGGGCTGAGGATTGACCCGGACTACTTCGATTTCGGGTCGCGGGTGGACTCGGGAGCCTGCCCGGACCCCATCCGGTGGCTCCTCGGCGAAGGGTTGACGGTTCAATCCGGGGATCGCCCAGGGGAACTCTTGACTGACTCTGTGTTGAATCCGGCCGGGACCCTGCCCCCAGATGCTGGTTGGGTCGACCTGGTTCAAGCGGATTGGGCACAGCTTCAACCAACTGAACCAAACCTCATTACTGTCGTTGATAAGGTCAATTTGACCGCGAATAAGAAGGCAGCCCTCGAGCTCATCGAAGAGTTGAGTGCTCGAGTGGCATCGAGTCTTTGCGCTGTGCCGGCCTCCTCGTCGCCTCCAACGCACGGTGGTACGAGCGAGCCGCTGGAGATCGCACCGCGGCAGAGCGATCCCGTGCGAATGGACGCGGGCTGCAACTCGGAGTTAAAGGCTGCCTCTAGCGGTGAAGAGAACAAACGATCAAGGAGTCGGCCAATTGTCGAGTCGATAGATGAACGTGAAGCGCAGGTTTCCGCGGCGATTCTAGGTGCGCCTCCATTTAAATATGCATCAATTAATTATATTCATAAAATTACAAAAATTCCGCCGACTACTATATCAAAAACAAGAGCTTACAGGAAATATCTAGGCAAAATTAGTTTGGCGAGGGGCAAGTCGAATGAAGGGAAAAGCGTCCGGGCTGTGGTCATGCCTCTCGAGAATGCTTCCAGCCACGGAAGGTCGGTCGATCCGGTGGGACACGATGACTCCGAAATTCGACTTAAGGATCATATAGTAAATATTATTAAAAATATGACTTACGAGAGAAAAAAAGAAGTCGAAATTGCTATATTTAAGCAACTAAATTTTGAAATTATCGATCCGGAATTTTTGCAATTCGACTCAAAGCCTATAGATGAACGGATGATGGTGTTGTATTTGCTGGCTAGCGGTCAGGCGATTGAGGTTCCGGAGGCGTAAAGGAGGGCGTGGGGAGATCGCCTTGGATTCCTACGTCGAGAGACCTGCAGCAGCCAGCCGTGTTTGCGGTGAGCCTGATTGTTAGGATCACGTCATTCCCAGCGCCTTCATGGCGGCCGTCATCGGGTCTGAAAAGAAAACCGGGTCAACTCGTTCGACGATGTCGCCGGAGACCTCGAGGAAATTTCGCTTGTTCTCCAGAGGTACGAGCGCCCTTCGGGCACCATTGTCCATCGCGACTTGAAGGGGCTCGGCCAACGATCGAACCGACTTGATGTTTCCTTGGATGCTCAGGTCGCCGAGGATCACGAGTCCCGAGATCACAGAGTGACGTTTGAGTGCCGAGTAGACGGACACCACCAGGGCAATTCCGGCTTCGCAGGGGACATGATTGCTCAGCAGGTCGATCGCCTCGACGTGGAGATCAGTCGTGTCAACCTGCTGGGCAATGCCCAGCTTGACCTTCTGGCCTTGCAAGTAGGCGAAGGCCCGCTGGATCGACTCCTTCATCGCCCCGTCGATACCGCCAGCGATTTTCAACTTCCCGGTCCCAGGCGAGGTGCCGACCTCCAGCCGGTAGAGTCCGACTTTGCCCTGGTCGTCAACCGAGGCAGCGTAGACGGATCCCGGCGCGAGCGGGTCCGCCGAGATCGTTTCCTTGCCACCCTGCTCAGGTACTCCCACGAACCGCTCGTCACGGTCCTCGTTATCCAGGTAACTGAACGAGGTCTGGTGATACTCGAAGGAGCCCATCTTCTTGAGTTGCTCCTTGACCCGCCGGCGCCCCTCAAGAGCCAGTTCGACCAGTTCGGACAGTTCGTCCTTGGTGACCTCGCCGTGCGGGTAGACCAGCTTCATGAGCCCTGAGACCGACTTGCGGACCGCTTTCACATCTCGTGCGTTCAAGTGCGATCCGAGCGAGAAATTCCGGTCGATGACCTCGGTAAAGTTATGCCTGCGGAGCTCTCGCAACGCTTCGGCCAGGTAGTCCACCACGAACCCGTAGTGGTCCGTGAAGAACTCGACCCGCATCTTGGGGATTTCCCAGCCGGGGATGTAGAAGTGGAGCCGGTCGAGGAATGCCATATCCTCCCGGATCACCTCCGGCAGCGGTGCAAACAGATGCGATGACCGGACCATCACCTCGACGGGCTGATTGGTGTTGCCGAACAGGGCGAGCGATGCCATGCCCGACAGGGCGTCCTTGCCGCGGGCGAAGGTGCCCGACTCGCAATAAGTCTTGAGAGTCGTCACGACTTCCTTGGGCATCTTCTGAAGGTCGGCCACCTCATCGAAGGCCACGGCGTCCCAGATCCCGACCAGGCCCATCTTGCCCGTCGCCATGTTGTAGAACAGGTTCGCGACGGTGGTCGGGCCAGTCAGCAGGATCGTGTACGGGGACAGCTCCTGGTATCCGTAGCTCTTGCCCGTCCCCCGAGGCCCGAGCTCCACCAGGTTGTAGTTGTGCTCGCACAGCGGGATCAGCCGCGTCAGGAAGAGCAACTTGAGCCGCCGGTCGAAGTACGAGGGCTCCATGCCGACCGATCGGATCAGCAGGTCGATCCACTCGTCGGTCGAGAACCGCCGCCGACCCTCGCAGTATTCGCCGAGATCGAAGCTCGCCAGCTGGATCGGTTTGAGACCCTCGATCCAGAACGGGCTCCGTTTCCCTCGGGCCTCCTCGTCGTACTGATGCTTGAGATCGACCTGCGCCCACACGCCCCCCATGAGCAGGCGGTCATAATCTCGTAGATAATGCTCCGGGATGTGGACGTTCTTGTGGCCGAAATTCACCAGTTCGGCCCAGTGCTTGTCGTCATCCGACAGGTATCGGACCTTCACCTTGTCGATGAGGGTGTGCTTGCCCTTGTCCTTGACGAGCGACTGGGCCTTGTTCGCCTCGTCGGGGCGCACGAAGTTCGCCGAGAGGGTGTTATTCACCACCCGGAGTCCGGCGTCGATGGCGGCGGGATCGTCGGTGGCGCAGTACTTCCCGAGCAGGTACTCCAGTACAAAGACCGGGACGTTGGCCCCGACCTTCACCTTGCGCACCAGGTCTTTACGGACCACCTTGCCGGCGAAGACCGACGTCGATTTTTGATCCAGTTCGGAGATCATGGCTCACCTTCACATCGAGATGGCGTTCTCGATCCTGTCGAGACTCGCCAGTTCGGCCCCGCTGTTGGCGTCCACCAGGTGGACGGCCACGGTCTTCTGAGCGGGTTCCTCGGTGATCATCATGGTCACGGTATTCGGCTCGATCCGCTTCGAAGCGCCCTCGGCGACCTTCAGCGTAACCTCTCCTGTGGCATCCTCGAATCCGTACGAGGCGCTCACGGGGCTGGAGATAACCTTCTTGTTGGCTCGGACCTCGACCCGCACCTTGGGCGGTTCGAGCCCAAAGAGGCTGGTCTGGGCCTGGCTGCCACCGATCTGGACCGAGAAGAACCGGGTCGATAGCTTCGCCGACCCGGGGGTCAGGGTCCACTGAATGCCAGTCGGCGGCCCGCTCCGCGCCTCGGCCGTGGGGGTCATCACCACGACCGGGATGATCAGTTCCTGGGGCGAAAGCCCGCCATGGAAGTAGGCCCGCGCCCCGCCCTTGGCCTTGAAGCAGGCGAAGGTCCACGGGGTGGCGAGGTCGAAGTCACTGTCCGTCCCGAGCGCCGCCAAGGGGGTCCGCAGGTATGAGGGCTGCGCGGTTCCCCCGACGCCAACCCAGACGCGCCGATGCAGGTCCTCGGTCTGACCACCCGGGGCATCGATCTTCATGTCGTCGCCGATCTCGTCGACGAACAGGTGCCCATGGTCGGCCGTCAGGATGATCGTCCCCACGCCGAGGTCGCTCAGCACCCGCACCCCGCGCCGCAGGTGCCCCAGCACACCGTCCATCTGGAGCCGGGCCTGGGCGATGTTGTCGGCCTCGCAGAGCTCGTCAATCTCCTGCGAGGTGATCAGGACCAGCCGGGCGCCCTGGATCCCCTCCTTCACCTTCTTCGAGGGCTTGGGCAGCAGGTCATCGAGCTTGGCCTCGAAGACGGGGACGCCGGCTCGGGCCTTGAGGAAGGCGACGCGGTCCTTGCGGTCCTTCAGGACAGTCCCGTCGATCTCCAGGGCCAGCTTGCCACCGCCGGCCGAAACGACCCTGGCCGATTTCCCCGCCCCTGGCAGCAGCGCCGCCATTCCGATCTCGGTGATTGTCGGGGCGGTCCCCAGGGCCGGCTGAACGGACAGGTTGAAATCGTCCTTGAGCAGCCTGGCCAGTTCGCGGGCCATCTCGAAACGCAGGGCATCGACCCAGACGTACGCGACCGTCCCCTGGTCGAGCCTCGGCTTCACTTGCGTCTCGAAGATGTCACGCTGCCGGAGCAGGCCCTCAACTGGATGCTTTGCCCGGGAGACCTGAGTGACGAAGTGCCTGGCCAGCTGGGAGCCGACCTCGGCGTACCGCTGCTCGGCTTTGACCACGAGCTTGTCGAGGCTCTTCTGATCGTCTGACGACTCGGGCTCGAAGTTGTACCAGCGGCTCTCCATGTGGCGGTGGTGCGTGTCGAGCAGACACCAGGGGGCGTCGCCTGCAGCGTACGCCTCGACCAGCGCCGGGACGGCAGCAGGCGGCTTCCTAAGCGCCCTGGCGACCCGATCGGCCTCCAGCAGCACCTCCGCCGCCGAGGCGACCAGGGCCCACCGGGCCTGGATGGCCGGGACGGCATCCGCCCAGAACCGGGAGAGCCGCGATTCGGCCAGCTTCAGAAGGTCCGCAGTGGGGGAATCGAGCAGAGACAGCTCCACGTACCGGAGCAGGGCACGCTCCCCTCCGAGGACGGTCTCCAGGACCCGAAGCCGCTCCGGGTCGAGGTCGAGGGTACCGAGGGCGAATTCGGCTTCAACTTTCTGTGCGGCAGCCACATAACTATCCCGCACGTCCCGACGGAGCCGCCAGTGGCGGGTCGTCTTGAGACACTGATCCACCCCGCCGGGCGAGACCGCAATCTTCACGGAGGCCAGGGAGCTGGGAACCGGGTCGCCGAGGCCGACCAGGAAATCCGTCAGCAGGATGTGCCGGGCCAGCCGCTCGCGAGCCTCGGGGATTGTCGTCGCATACGGGAACTCAAGATCGTAGGCGCTGGAGAGCAGCGTCAGCAGGTTTTGCGTCGCCTCCTTCCGCTCGACCTCGGCGTCGTACTGGTCCGTGCTCAGCAAGGCCAGGGCCACGTCCTGGGGGTTGGCCGAGCCGAAGACGAGCGCCAGCACGCCAGTGGAGAGCTCCTGCCCCCGGCCCGCCAGGTTGTCGAGGTCGGCCAGTGTGAGCCGACCCGCCTCGGCCTGCTTTTCGACTTCGGCTGCCGTGTCATCGCCGAGCAGGGGCCGGAGGGCGTTGCGGGCCACGATCGAGAGCCGCGTGTTGCGGAACGGCGGCTGCTGGCCGGGCTGGATGACCACCCCGGCGGCCTCCAGCTCGATGAGGGCGTTGTGAGACTGGCCCTGGGCCATCGGGACGTAGACGACCAGCCGGGGCGGCTGGTAGCCGTTCAGCAGCGAGTCGATCTCGCGGCGGAGCTGCAGGAAGCTGCCGTCATAGAGGGCGACCTTGGTGTTCGGGAGGTCGAGCGACCTGGCCGTCGCCTCGTAGGCCCGCTCCGGGTCGTACCAGACCACCAGGCTCCGGTCCTCGACCTGCCTGGCAACTAGCTTGCAGAGGGAATCGCTCACCAGACCCGGTGCCATCGCGCGAATGCTCCTGGGGATAACGACAGCGAATGACGACCTGGTCTGAGTTTACGGCGAACGATCGCGCGATTGGACTCGAGAATCGCGCTCGCGTGATTCCGAATCGCGCTCGCGCGATTCCTGCGGGTCAAAGGGGCCCGTACCAGGTGTCACGGCCGGAGCCGTGAGAGACTAACTTGTTTTCGGAACAGAGCTTGCGGAGCAGGCGGCTCGCCTGGTCGTCGCTGATCTGGAACAGGGCGGCCGCGTCTTTCCGCGTGATTCGGCCGTGCTTCGCCACGTGGCTGAGGACCTGCTTGGCCCTCTGGCTGATGACGGGAGCCGTCTGTCGGGTGTCCGCCGATCTCCCCAGCGCCTTGGCGACGGTGCCGGTCAGTGTGTAGAAGCGATCCTTGCCCATCCCGTGAGCCTGGACCAGCTCCGCCTGAACCAGTCGCTCCAGAACTCTGCGGGCGGCTGCTGCATCGCGCTGGATGGCGTGCGACAGGCCTTTGGGCTCGACCTGGCGCTCGTCGCGGAGCAGACAAAGGGCGATCATCGAATCCACGGGGAGCGAGTGCCCCAGCCGGTTTTCCTGCTCGATGACAATCTGCAGGACGCTGAGGTCTGCCTCGCCGCCGGGCAGCGTCACGACCACCGAATGCCGATCGCTGCGGTTGTAATCGGGGGCGTGGCGGCCGTATCGGAGCAGTCCCTGGTAGATCAGGTCGATCCCGCGCCCAGTTCGTTCGGCGAGCCCGATCCGCTTGATGGCGTCGGCCAGCAGGGGATTCCTGGGTCGGGGCTCGACCACGAGCAGGTTGTCCAGCCCGACCCCCTCGACGAAGCCGCCCGGGCTGCTGACGACGATCTCGTCGGGCATCCAGCGGATGTGTACGGCGCCCAGCCGGGTGTAGTCGCGGTGGATGAGCGCGTTGACGAGCGCCTCCCGGAAGGCCCGCTCGTCGTAGTTGGGGACGGGGACACGGAACAGGCCGACCTGAAACTCCCGCTCGACGCGACGCGCGAGGAACTGCTCCTCGATCCGCTGGGCCGACTTCAGCAGGGGCGTATGGCGGATGTCGTTGACCTGAACGTCGGTCCCATCCATGACCTGGAAGGCGACCTCATGGGTCGGGATGTGGTTCCGCAGCGCCGCTTCGCGACCCAGGATCAGGAGGCCGGTCACGGTTGGGACAGCGTTCCCGCCGTCGCGACGCACCAGCCCGAGGGCACCGTCCAGCTCGGTATCATCGAGGCCCAGCAGCGAACGGTCCCCGCCGTAGCGTTCGATGAATTGCCTCAGCCGCTCCCGCTCCAGCGGGTCAAGGTCGTTGACCGACGCCTCGGGAACCGGAAGAGCCGACTGGTCGAGCTGGCCGAGGTCGGAGAGCCGCCGGTTGTACTCGTGCGGGTACAGGGGTACGCACTCGGGCTGCCCGTCTGCCTTGAGCCGCCGCCGTTGCAACAGACCCTCGGAGGTCGCCACCAGCTGGCGTGACTTCGGGACGGCGATCCGGGCGACGCGATGATCCCCGATGTCGATCGCCTCGACGCGGACCGACAGGGACGGACTGGTCTGGTTGGCGATCAGGGCGGTCAACCCGGTGAGGTTCCGGTGGTCGGCGTGCAGCCCCGTGACCTTGCCGTCATCCTCCACGCCCAGGTAGAGATCGCCGCCGTCGGAGTTCGCGAGGCAGACGACCGTGGCGACGAGTTCCCGATCGCTCAGCCGACTCCGGTCACTCTTGAACTCGACGGTCAGGCTCTCGCCTTCGGGGATCTCTCGGCTCATGGCACCAGCCCCTTGGCACGGAGCCGCTGGGCGATGGAGGACCACTCGTACTCGCCCTTCATGAGGGCGTCCCAGTAGGTGCGGGCTTCCTTCCAGGGGACGAGTTCGTGGAGGGGGGCGATGTTCAGGACGACGCCGTCGTTGAGGTCGGGGTCGTAGGTGACGGAGGAGTCGAGGGCCTCGGAGGGGCCGAAGTCGAGGCGGGCGGCGCGGGCGAGCTTGTCGGCGAAGTCGCGCAGCTCGGAGACGAACTCCTCCTGACGGTCGATCTCCTTGTCGAGCTTCTTCGAGCCCTTGCCAGGCTCACCGGACGCCTGCTGCTGGGCGCGGAGCGTGTCGAGCTGGGCCTTCTCGAGCCGGATCTTGGGCTCGACGTAGTTGCTCAACGCCTTGAAGAGGATGTCCTTGTCGAGCCGGTGGTAGTAGAGCCAGAGGGCGTAGTTCTTCTTCGACGACTGGAGCAGCCAGTAGATCGGTGCCT
>CAZUZD010000131.1:13850-15554 GCA_964624465.1 uncultured Isosphaeraceae bacterium | reverse complement strand
ATCTGCTCGAGTGTGCCGTGGCCTGAGCGTCAGCGTGGCCACGACGACGATTCGCAGGCCTCGGGATCCCGGCCCCGCACGCGGGACCCGGGCACCCCGGCGCTGGTTGTGCCGGATGGTCAGGCCCCCGGATCCGGCCCCCGCACGTGGGACCCGGGCGTCTCCAGGAGTGGACGAGCCACAGGCCCCCGTGATCGTGGCCACGCTCCGCTCAGGCCACGCCACACGAGGAGGCCAGCTGGATCGGATCCCGGACGCCATCGGTGTGGCGTGGCCTGAGCATCAGGGTTGGCCACGACGACGCTGCCGAGGCCCCCGGATCCGGGCCCCGCAGGCGGGACCCGGGCACCCCAGCTTCCGTCGTGCAGATCCGAGAGGCCGCTGCCCGGGCCCCGCAGGCGGGACCCGGGCACCCCAGTGTTCGTCGTGTGGGACCCGTGCACCCCAGCGGTCGTCGTGCGGGAGGGTCGAGTGCGGAACCACCGGGGTGCCCGGATTCCGGCCACGGAGCCCGGATCCACGGCCTCGGACTGACGTCTCCCGCGGGTGTCGTCCATGCTCGTAGGTCGGATGAGCGGAGCGAAATCCGACGGGCTCGGAGGCGCCCGCACATCGGCCAGCCGATCTGGCTGCTGCGGCGGGTGGGCAGATTCGGCGCTCGCCTCAGCTCGTCGGATTTCGCGGTGCTCATCCGACCTACGGGACCAGAACTCCATCGCGCAGAACCGCTCTCCGGAGACCGGGACAACGGCGGCACGCGCGGTTGCCCGGGGCGCTCACTTCGCCGGCTGGATCCGGAGGTTGCGGAACTCGATCGGGGCGCCTTCGGACTGGAGGGCGATGGCGCCCTGGGTCTCGCTGCAATCGGTGCCCTCGTTGACGAGCACGCCGTTGACGAGCACGCGGATCGTGTCGCCCTGGCAGGTGACCTGCATCGTGTTCCACTGGCCGATGGGCTTCTCGGTGCCGTCGGTCAGGTTCAGGTGCCGGCGCCCTTGCTGGCGCTTCGCCTGGTCGAGGATCTGGATGGTGACGGCCTCGGGGATCGACCAGAAGTCGCCCGCGTCGCCGGCGCCGAGCTGGATCTCCATCGAGCGGGGCCAGACGCCCAGGGCGGCGGGTGTGGTCGCGTGCACGAGCACGCCGCTGTTGCCGCCCTTGCCCCCCTCGGGCCAGCGCCATTCGAGCGTGAGGGTGTAGTCGCGGAAGTCGGCCTTCTCGGTGATCAGGTAGCCGACCGGCTGCCCGCTGCACTTCAGCACGCCGTCGGCGACCGTCCAGGTCTTCGAGGCGTCGACGTCCTTGGCGTCGGTGACGGCCTTCCAGCCGGTCAGGTCCTTGCCGTTGAACAGCGGCGTGCCGCCCTGCTGGGCGTGGGCGGCCGGGGCCAGCAGCGCGGCCAGGGCCAGGGACCAGAGAGCCGTCCGTCGGGAGAGGTGAGCCATGGCGGGGTGCTCCGTGCGGGAACCTCGGGGAGTGGCAGCCGGTCCGATCGGGACCGGGCCCGGGGCTCCAGCGTACGGTCGGGCGGCCGGGGAGCAAGGTGCCACCGCGGCGGCCCGTCTTGTGCGGGGCTGGCCGAACGCCGATAATGTTCAACAGCCGGCTGGCCAGCCTCCCCCGGGGGCGGGGGGCGGCCCCCCCCCCGCCCGCCCCCCCCCCCCCCCCCCCCCCCCCCCCGACCGGGGTTTCGGGCGGGTGCCC
>CAZUZD010000131.1:0-13840 GCA_964624465.1 uncultured Isosphaeraceae bacterium | reverse complement strand
CCCCCGGGGCCTGGCGGCGCCCCGCCCTGCCCTGCCCCCCCCGCCCCGCCTCGCCCCACGATCGACGTGGTTCAGGAGCTTGACCATGCTGACCCTCGGTGGCCCGGCTCGCGGTGGCTTCTGCGATGGGATCTCCCGCCGCGACTTCCTGCGCGTCGGCGGCCTGGCGATGGGCGGGCTGAGCCTGCCGCAACTGCTCGCCGCCGAGGCCCAGGCCCGGCCGGGGGCGACCAGGCGGCACAAGTCGGTGATCATGGTCTTCCTGCCCGGCGGCCCGCCGCACCAGGACATGGTCGACCTCAAGCCCGACGCCCCCGAGGGCATCCGGGGCGAGTTCAAGCCGATCGCCACGAACGTCCCCGGCATCGACGTCTGCGAGCACATGCCCAGGCTGGCGCAGCGGATGGACCAGATGGCCATCATCCGCTCGATCGTCGGCTGCCGCGACGAGCACACCGCCTTCCAGTGCCTGAGCGGCTACACCGAGACCCCCTTCAAGCGCGCCGGCCGCCCGGCCTTCGGCTCGATCGTCTCGTACCTCCAGGGGCCCGTCGACCCGGCCGTGCCGCCGTATGTCGGCCTGTCGCCCAAGACCGGCGAGGTGCGCTGGGGCGACCCCGGAGCGCCCGGCTACCTGGGCCTGGCGCACGCCCCGTACTGCCCCAATCGCGGCGAGTCGGTCGACCTGGCCAAGTCGGGCATCAGCCTGGAGCGCCTGAGCCGGCGGCACAGCCTGCTGGCGCAGGTCGACGACCTGCGGCGGCAGTACGACCGGGTCTCGGAGTCGGTCGAGGGCATGGACGCGTTCCACCGCGCGGCCTTCGACGTGCTCACCTCGCGGCGGCTGCTCGACGCCCTCGACGTCGAGAAGGAGGACCCGCGGCTGCGGGCGAAGTACGGCATCGGCGACATGAAGAACGAGGCCGACGGCCCGCCCTGCTGCATGGACCACTTCCTCCAGGCCCGCCGCCTGGTCCAGGCCGGCGCCCGGGTGGTCACCATCTCGTTCGGGCGCTGGGATACCCACGGCCAGAACTTCAAGTCGAACGCCGAGCGCATCCCCAAGCTCGACCGGGCGCTGTCGGCGCTCCTGGACGACCTGAAATTCCACGGCCTGAGCGACGACGTCGCCGTGGTCGTCTGGGGCGAGTTCGGGCGCACGCCCAGGATCAACAAGGACGCCGGCCGCGACCACTGGGCGCGGGTCTCGATGGCGATGATCGCCGGCGGCGGCTTCCGCACCGGCCAGGTCATCGGCGCCACCGACCGCGACGCCGGAGCGGCCAAGGACCGCCCGGTCCACGTCCAGGAGGTGCTCGCCACGGTGTACCACCACCTGGGCATCGACCCCGACACCACCGTGCCCGACCAGGGCGGCCGCCCCATGTACCTGCTCGACCGCGAGCGGTTCCACCCGATCCGCGAGCTGGTCTGACCCGACCGGAGCCGGGAACCGGGCCGGCGGCGTCAGGGGCCGTCGTGGCCGGGCTCGCGGGCGTCGGTCGCGTGGTCGTCGCCCTCGTCCGCGGCGTCGGCGTCGGCCCGGACCTCCCCCGCGTCGCGCCGGCGGGCGCGGTCGGCGAGGTCGGAGCGGCCCAGGCGCTCGTACGCCTCGGCCAGTCGGGGCCAGGGGGACGGGATCGGCCGCGTCAGGGGCAGCCGGGTGGCCTTGCGGAACGCGCGGACGGCCCGCTCGGCCTCCTCCAGCTCGAGCAGGGCCAGGCCCAGGTAGTAGTGGGTGCTGCCGGAGGGGAACGCGGCGGCGTCGGCGGCCCTGGCGGCGATCGAGCGCCTCAGGCACCCCAGGGCGCGGCGGGGCCGGCCCGATTCGAGGCAGACGATCGCCAGGTCGACCAGCGTCTCGGCGGGGTCGGAGAGCTTCGGGTCCAGCAGCGCCCGCTTCAGGGCGGCGCGGGCGCGGGCGAGCTCGCCCAGCGCGTGGCGGCAGAGGCCGGCCTCGCGGTACAGGTCGCCGCTGTCGCGACGGCTCACGTACCGGGCCGACTCGCGGAGCGCCTTGAGCCCCCGGCGCGGCTGGCCGGCGAACCGCCAGGTCACGGCGATCAGGTACCAGACCGAGCCGGCGTCGTCGAGGCTCGGGTCGGCCAGGGCCTTGCGGAAGGCGGCGACGGCCGCGCTGTGACGGCCGAGGTTGCCGAGCGTGAGGCCCAGCATCTGCCAGGCCCGCGCCGGCCGGCCCAGCTTCGGGTCGGTCAGGGCCCGGCGGTAGGCGGCCTCGGCCAGGCTGAACTGGCTCAGGTCAAAGGCCGCCTGGCCCTCCAGGTAGTGCCGCAGCCCGCGCAGGCCGTCGGGCCAGTCGTCGGGCAGGGCGTCGAGCCGTCGCAGCAGCCGCTCGGGATCGGCCTGGAAGTCGAGCCAGCAGCACTCGGCCAGGATCTCGCCGCCGGCGATGCCGCCGGACCGGGCCAGGGCGCCGAGCGCCTGGTAGGTGGGGTCGTCGAGCGAGACCCCCTCGCCGCCGGCGGTGACGTCGCGGCAGAGCCAGAAGCGCCGGTTGAACTCGCGGATGGTCGCGTCGGTCATGGTCATGGCCGGGGACTCCGGTCGGCCCGCCCGGGGAGCTGCGGGGGCCGCCGTCGGCGTGCGGAGTGGACCAGTCCCTCGGCGGTCGCGGAGGCCGCGCGCAGGGGGGCCCAAGCGACGAACGCAGCACCCACCTCGGGGCCAGGGGCTCCCGATGCCGGGCGCTGCGTCCAGTGGAGTCGAGGCGGACTGGGGTGGCAGACGACCTCCCCGAGCCGCGAGGCGGGGTCAGGGGCCGGGCCCGATCTGCCGGGGCCGCGTCATCGCGACCGGTGGGGGAGGCTCAGAGCCCCTGGCCGCCGGCGTGCTTCTTCTTGCGGGGGTTGCGGACGCCGTGGAACTTGGGGCGGCGGCCCTTGGCGATCGGCGAGCTGTCGCACTTCTTCCGCCACTTCGAGCTCTTGCGATTGCGGGTCTTGGTCTTCACGGCGAGGTCCTCGTCCTGCGGCGCCAGCCGATGGCCCGTCGCCGGCGGTGGCCGCCGGCGTGCGGGATCGGGTCAAATGCGGATCGACCCGGCCGTCGAGCGACCGGGGAAAGGGTGCCATTATGCCGACCGGCCCGCGCCGAATCAACCGGAGCTGTCGGCATTCCGGATCGAAATCGGGCCCGGCGGCCGATGGCAGGCACTCTGGCCGTGCGACTACAATCTAGACGCGACGGTCGGCGCCGGCCCTGGGACCCGGGGGTGTGCCGCGGCCGCCAGCTGGCACCTGACCCGCCCGGGGGCTGCGGCACCCCAGGTCCTCCCCCCGCCACGACCACGAGGTGCGCCGTGTCCGAGGCCGTCCTGACCGCCCCGCCATCGGAGCCCGTGGCCGCCCTGGTGGCCGCCGACCGCGAGCGGATCGACGCGACCCTGACCGACTTCCTGGCCGAGTCCCGGCGGCGGCACGCCGCCAACCCCCACCTCCGGCCGGTGTACGACCGGGCCGCCGAGTTCGTGCTCCACGGCGGCAAGCGGCTCCGGCCCCGGCTGGTGCTGGCGGCCTACCGGGTCCTGGCCGGTGACCCCGAGCCGCCGGCGCCGGTCTGGCGGGCGGCGGCGAGCCTGGAGCTGTTCCACGCCTTCATGCTGGTGCACGACGACCTGATCGACGGCAGCACCGTCCGCCGCGACCGCCCCACGCTCCCCGAGGCCCTGCGGCTCGACGCCGACGATCCCAGCGAGCCCGCCGCCGCCCGCCTCGGTTCCGACCTGGCCCTCGTCGGCGGCGATCTGCTCTGCGCCCTGGGCATGCGGCTGCTCGCCCAGTCCGGCCTGCCCGACGCCGTCGCCGGCGCGGTGCACCGGCTGGTGGCCGACGTGCTGCTGGAGACCGGCGCCGGGCAGCTGCTCGACGTGCTCTATGGCACGGTGCCCCTGCGACGGGTCAGCGAGCCGCAGATCATCGACGCCTATCTCCGCAAGACGGCCCGCTACAGCGTCAGCGGCCCCCTGGTCCTGGGGGCGACCCTGGCCCAGGCCCCGGCCGCCGCGCAGCGGTCGCTGCGACGGTTCGGCGACCTGCTCGGCCTGGGCTACCAGCTCCAGAACGACCTCGACGCCCTCCAGGTCGATCCCGAGCTGGGCGAGAACGCTGACCTCGACGGTGGCAAGCGCACCTGGGTTCTCTGGATGGCCTACCACCGCCAGACGGCCGCCGGCCGCACCGCGATCGACCGGGCGCTGGCCGGCCCCGCCGGACCCGGGCGCCGGGCCGTGCTCCACGAGCTGATCGCGGGCAGCGGGGCGATCGCCGCCGCGCAGGAGCGGGTGCGGACCCTGCGGGCCGACGCCGTGGCCACGCTCCGGGAGGCCGCGCTCAGCCCCGCCCAGCACCAGGCGCTGCTGGCCCTGGCCGCCCTGTTCGCCCCGGCCGAGCCGGCCCCCGCGCCCGTGCTGGCCCCGGCCCTCGACCCCTTCGCCCTCGCCACGGCCAGCGCGATCGACCTGTCCGAGAAGGCGACCGCCTGAGCCTCGGCCCGAGCCCGTCCCGGAGATCTGCCGCCCATGCCCGCGCTGCGCGACCCGTCGTCCGTCCTCCCGGCCCGTCGCCCCCGGCTGGGCACCCGAGCCGTGGTGGTCGGCAGCGGCTTCGGCGGCCTGGCCGCGGCCATCCGGCTCCAGGCGAAGGGGTATCAGACCACCATCCTCGAGATGCGCGACAAGCCCGGCGGCCGGGCGTATGTCTACGAGGACCAGGGGTTCACCTACGACGCCGGCCCCACCATCATCACCGTGCCGTTCGTCTTCGACGAGCTGGCCGCCCTCGCCGGCCGGCCGCTGTCCGACTACGTGAACCTGGTCCCCTGCGACCCGTACTACCGCATCTTCTTCGACGACGGCCGCACGTTCGACTACGTCGGCGACCCGGCCCGCTTCGAGGCCGAGATCGCGAAGTTCAACCCGGCCGACGTCGAGGGGTACCGCCGGTTCGCCGCCTACACCTCGAAGGTCTTCGACCGCGCCTTCACCGACCTGGCCGCGCACTCCTTCGATTCGTTCTGGGAGATGATCAAGGTCGCCCCCGACCTGATGAAGCTCCGCGCCGAGCAGTCGGTGTACAAGCGGGTGTCGCACTTCATCCAGGACCCGTCGCTGCGGATCGCCCTGTCGTTCGAGCCGCTGCTCATCGGCGGCAACCCGCTGCGGTCGTCGTCGATCTACTCGATGATCCACCACCTGGAGAAGACCTGGGGCGTCCACTTCGCCATGGGCGGCACCGGCGCCCTGGTGCGCGGCCTGGTCAAGCTGTTCGAGGACCTCGGCGGCCAGATCGAGCTGAACGCGCGGGTGGCCGAGATCGAGGTCGATCACGGCCGGGTGACGGGCTGCCGGCTGGAGTCGGGCGAGCGCTACCCGGCCGATCTCGTCGTCTCCAATGGGGATGTGGCCAACACGTACCGCAAGCTGATCAAGCCCGAGCATCGCCGCAAGTGGACAGACAAGCGGCTGGAGAAGATGCGGTACGCCATGTCCCTGTTCGTGATCTACTTCGGCACGAACCGGACGTACCCCCACCTGCCCCACCACGGCATCGTGCTCGGCCCGCGGTACCAGGGGCTGCTCGGCGACATTTTCGACCGCAAGATCGTGGCCGACGACTTCTCGCTGTACCTGCACACGCCCACCCGCACCGACCCGAGCCTCGCCCCGCCCGGCTCGGAGTGCTTCTACGTGCTCAGCCCGGTGCCGCACCTCGGCGGCGGCCAGGACTGGGACGCGATCAAGGACGAGTACGCCGACCGGATCCTCGCCTCGCTCGAGAAAGACCACCTCGTGCCCGACCTGCGGAAGCACCTGGTCTCCAAGCTCATCTTCACGCCCAAGGACTTCGAGACCAGCCTGGACGCGTACATGGGCACGGCGTTCCAGTTCGAGCCCGTGCTCACGCAGAGCGCGTGGTTCCGGCCGCACAACAAGAGCGAGGACGTGACGAACCTGTTCTTCGTCGGCGCCGGCACGCACCCGGGGGCCGGGCTGCCGGGGGTCATCAGCAGCGCCAAGGTGCTGGAGAACTTCATCTGAGCGCCGCCGTCGTCGAGCCGGCCGGCTGGGCCCGGGGGGCGCGGGTGTGTCGTCGGATCACCCGGCACCACGCGCGCACGTTCTACTTCGCGTCGCACTGCCTGCCGCGGCGGGTGCGGGCCCACGCCTACGCCGTCTACGGCTTCTGCCGCTGGGCCGACGACGGCGTCGACTGCGCCGCCGACCTGGCCGACGCCGGCCGCCGGCTCGACGCGGCCCGCGCGGCGCTCGACGCCGCCTACGACGCCGGACCCTGCCCGCCCGGCCTGCTCGCCTTCCGCCGCACCGTGCGCGAGCGGGCGATCCCGAGGGACCTGTTCGACGACCTGCTCGACGGCATGGCGATGGACCTGACCGTCGATCGCTACCCCGACTTTCCCGCGCTCGATGCCTACTGCTACCGCGTCGCCGGCGTCGTCGGCCTGATGATGACGCACATCTTCGGCTACCGCCACGACCGCTGCCTGCCGCGCGCGGTGGCGCTCGGGCGTGCGATGCAGTTGACGAACATCATCCGCGACGTCGGCGAGGACCTCGGCCGTGGGCGGATCTACCTGCCGCTGGACGAGCTGGCCCGGTTCGGCGTCACCGAGGCGACCCTGCAGGCCGGCCGGGTCGACGGGCCGGTGCGGGCCCTGTTGCAGTTCCAGATCGCCCGCGCCCGCGCCGAGTACGCCGACGCGCTGGCCGGCGTGCCCGACCTGATCGGCGCCTCGTCGCGGCTCACGGTGCGGGTGATGGCCCGGCTCTACGGCGACATCCTGGGCGCCGTCGAGCGCAACGACTTCGACGTCTTCGGCCACCGCGCCCGCGTCGGCGCCGCCGGCAAGCTCTGCGGCCTGGCCGCCTGCCAGGCCACCACCAGCCTCGAAGGCGTGCGGCGGTTCTGGGCCTGAGCCGCGTCGAGCCGAACCCGATCCCGAGCCCGATCCCCCGTTCCCGGACCCCGCCCGCCATGCCCTTCGCCGCCGGACCGAACGACCCGGACCGCTTCGTGAACTTCGGCACGCCGGGGTCGCAGGAGTGGTGGTACTTCGACGCCATCAGCGCCGACGGCCGCGATGCGCTCGTGGTCGTCTGGTACGCCGGCCTGCCCTTCGACCCCGCCTATGGCGTGGCCGCGATCCGCCACGCCGCGAACCCCGCCCGCCACCCGGCGCCGCATCCGCTGGACCACTGCGCCATCGGCCTGAGCTGGTACCGCGACGGCAAGACGCTCGCCTACGCGCTGAACGCCTTCCGCCGCGACCGGTTCGCGCTCGACGCCGACCCGTTCGCCATCGACCTGGCCGGCAACACCCTGCGTCGCGACGCCGGGGGCTACCACCTCCGGGTGCGCACGCCGGCCGTCGACGGGAAGTCGCGGATCACGGCCGAGCTGACCTTCCGGCCGGTCGCCGGCACGACCCCGCTGGAGCGCGACTGGGGCCACGCCGGCGCGCCGCACCACTGGATGCTGGCGGCCCCCGACTGCGGAGTCGTCGGCACGGTCGAGGTCGCCGGCCGCCGCCCGCAAGCGCTGCGGTTCGAGGGCCGCGGCTACCACGACCACAACGCCGGCGCCGAGGAGATGTCGCTGGCGATGCGGCGGTGGTCGTGGGGCCGCGTGCACGCCGGCCCGCTGACCCACATCTACTACCAGGCCCAGCCGCGCCGGGGAACTCCTGGCGGCGTCTGGCTCACCTGCCGCGACGGCCGCCCCGAGGTCGTCCGCGACGCGCCGGCCTTCCGCGGCGACGAGCCCGACTTCGCCAGCTTCGGCCGCGCCGGCAACGTCTTCGGCCTCCGCCATGGCCGCCAGATCGAGGTCTCCGACCCGGCCGGCTCGCTGTGCGACGCCCGCGACGGCTGCGTCGACGACGGCCCCTTCTACCGCCGCTGGGTCACGCGCATGACCCTCGCCGGTGCCGCCCGACCCGGGCCGGCCGCCGTCGCTGCTTCCGATCCGTCCCCCGGCATCAGCGAGTACCTCGATGGCGACCGCCTCAATCGCCCCCTCTTCAACTGGATGATCCCCTTCCGTCTCAAGCGCCCCGCCGGCCCATGACCTCCAGAGCATGGTTCCCGTAGGGCGGATCAGCGCCAGCGTCATCCGCCGGGCCGGGTCGGACGCCTGGCTCCGGACCGGTGCCGTGGCCGAATCCGAAGGCCGCAGTTCGGGCGCGGCGGATGACGCTGGCGCTGATCCGCCCTACGGGAACGCCTGCCCTCCGGGATGCCCGGGTTCCCTCCTCGGGGCCCGGATCCTGCGGCCCGTCCCCGCGGACGGGGCCCCGGGGCGCGGGCGAGCTTGCCCGGTCCGGAGGCGGGCCGTTATGCTGAACTGCGATGGAGTGCCTGCCCGCCCACCCGGCCGACTGCCCGATCGATCGCTCGACTTCCGCCGCCCCCTGCCTCCCGCACTGTTCCCGAAGGAGCGCCCCCGGTGACGCGACGTTCCCTCGCCCGGACGGCCCCCGCCCTGCTGCTCGCGCCGCTGGCGGCGCTGCTGGTCCTGGACCGCACCCCGCGCCCGGCGGGCGCCCGCCCGGCGGCCACGCTCACGGCCACGGCCGACGAGCCGCACCGTTCGCCGATCGCGCTGGCGCTGAGCGCCGACGGCTCCCGCCTCCTGACGGCCAACCAGACGGCCGATTCGGTCTCGCTGGTCGATCCCCGCTCGGGCAAGCTGCTCGACGAGCTCAGGACGGGCGACCGGCCCGCCGGCGTGGCGCTCAGCCCCGACGGCAAGCGGGCCGTGGTCAGCCACTGGTACGGCTACGACCTGGCGGTGCTCGACGTCGGGCCGGCCACGCTCCGCGAGGTGGCCCGCATCGAGGTCGGCGCCGAGCCGCGCGGGGTGGCCATCGGGCCCGACGGCAAGACGGCCTACGTGGCGCTCGGCATCGCCAACGAGGTCGTGAAGGTCGACCTGGACGCCGCCCGCGTCGTCGACCACCTGGCCGTGGGCCGCGAGCCCCGGCACCTGGCCCTCTCGGCGGACGGCAAGACGCTGGTCGTCGGTTGCAGCCGCGCCGGCACGCTCGACGTGGTCGACACCGCCGGCTGGGCGGTCGTCCGCTCGCTGCCGGTCAACGGCGCCAACCTGCGGCAGGTGGCCATCGACGCCAGGGGCGAGCACGCCTACGTCGCCAACCTGCAGAACCGCGGGTTCGCCACCACGCGGAACAACATCGACATCGGCTGGGTGCTCGGCCAGCGGCTGACCCGCGCGAAGGTCGACGGCTCGCGGTCGTACGAGACGATCTCCCTCGACCCCCAGGGCCTGGCCGCCGGCGACGCGCACGGCGTGGCGATCAGCCCCGACGGCAAGTTCGTGGCCGTGAGCCTGGGCGGCACCCACGAGGTCATGCTCTTCCGCGCCGACGGCAAGCCCCTGCCTTGGCGCTCGAACAGCGCCCGCGACCTGATCGCCCCCGAGCTGCTCCGCGAGGACGGCCGGTTCCGCCGCATCGCCACCGGCGGCCGGCCCACCGAGCTGGCCTTCGCCCCCGACGGCAAGGCGCTCTACGTGGCCAACTACCTGGGCGACTCGATCCAGGTGATCGACCCCGAGGCCGGCACGCTGGGCCTCACGATCCCCCTGGGCGGGCCCGACGAGCCCGGCCTGGCGCGTCGCGGTGAGGCGCTGTTCCACGACGCGGTCCGCTCGTTCAACCAGTGGTACAGCTGCGGCACCTGCCACAGCGACGGCGGCCACACCAACGGCCTCGACTTCGACACCATGAACGACGGCTGGCACGACTACAGCACCAGCCACGCCCGCAGCCGCAAGAAGGTGCCCACGCTGCGACGCGTGCAGGCGACCGGCCCGTGGACCTGGCACGGCTGGCAGACCAGCCTCGACGAGGCGATGGTCGAGTCGTTCACCAAGAGCATGCAGGGCCAGCAGCCGACCGCCGACGAGGTGAAGGCGATCGTCGCCTACCTCGGCACCCTCGACTTCCCCCGCAACCCGTACCGGCAGCCCGATGGCTCGCTGACCCCGGAGGCCGAGCGCGGCGAACGGGTCTTCCGGTCAGCGAAGGCCGACTGCGCCCGCTGCCACGGCGGTCCCGAGTTCACCGACGGCAAGGTGCACATCACCGGCCTGGAGGAGCCCGGCGACGTGTACAAGGGGTTCAACCCGCCGTCGCTGCGGGGCCTCTACGACAAGGACCCGTACCTGCACGACGGCCGGGCCGGCACGCTCCACGAGGTGCTCACGAAGTGGCACGACCCCGAGCAGGTCACCGGCCTGGGCGCCCTGGAGCCTCAGGAGCTCGACGACCTGATCGCGTACCTCAGAAGCCTGTGAGCCGGGCGGGCGGGGCGCCGGCGCCCCGCCCGTGGCCACCGGGCCGCCAGACCCGTGGCAGGGCGGCGGCGATCGTGCGCCAGCCGGCGGCGTCGAGCACGGGGGCGAGGGCGTCGAGCTGTGGCGAGTCGATCAGGCCCGTCATGGCCAGCGCCCGCCGCGCGCGGCGGGCGGCATCGCGCTCGAACGGGAGTCCGGCCAGCGGCAGCGCGGCGGAGATGGCGAAGGCGAACAGGGCGCCGTGCATCAGCGGCGGGGTGTCGAAGCCGAAGCCGGCGACGATCGCCAGCAGGGCGGCCCTGGGCCCGACGCGGCCGAGCTGGGCCAGGCCGTCGCGGGCCCAGAGCACGATCGCCCCGGCCCGCTCGGCGTGCTGCAACGCGTGACCCGCCTCGAACGCCGCCAGGCCCACCGCCGCGCGCGAGCTGCCGGCCAGGGTCGCGGGCGACAGCCGCAGCGTGCGCGGCTCGGCGTCGTACCAGTCGGCGACGGGGCCATCGGCCGCGACGATCGGGACCGCCTCCAGGCCGGCGGCGCGGAGGATCTCGCCGGCCACCGCCCGGCCGGTCACGGGCGGCTCGATCGCCACGGCGGCGCCGGCCGCCAGCGTGCGGTCGACCCGCCGTCGCGCCCAGACGATCAGGGCCACGCCGGCGAGGCACGCGAGCAGGGCGATCGGGTCGATGTTGAAGACCCGGTTGAGCGTGAGCAGGAACCACTCCAAGGCGATCGCCTCCCTCGGCGTGCGGGGCCCGGTCGGTCAGCGGCGCGCCAACCAGGGCGGTTGCCGCAGCCGCTCGTCCCAGCCGGCCAGCCGGGCCTCGAGGCGGGCCCGGCAATCGGCCACGGTGGGGGCGGCCTCGAGCAGCGTCAGCACCGGGTCGCCCGCCTCGAACGCGACGCCGGTTCGAGGGACGTCGGCGATCGCGGGGACCTCCCAAGGATCGTCGACCGGCCGCCAGTCGTCCAGCGCGGGGGCCTGGCCCGGCCCGGCCGCGAAGACGATCACCTTGCCCACCGCCGCCGGCCGGCCGGCTCGTGGCGGTGACCCGGTCAGGCGCTGCGAAGGGTCGCACGCTGTCACATGCTCGGCCAGCAGCGCCCGGCCGGTGGCGAGTTCCAGCACCTCGACCGACGCCGAGTACCGCGGATTGACCTCGACGGCCAGCGGCACGGCGTCGGGCCGCACGACCAGGTCGACCCCGAACAGACCGACCAGGCCGAAGGCGTGCGCGATCGTCGCCAGCATCCGATCGACGGTCGCGCGGATGGCCGGCGCCACGTCGAGCGGGCCGAGGCTGCCGCGGTACGCGAACGGGCTCCCGGGCCGGCCGGTCCAGGCGGCCGTCAGCCCGATCGTCTCGCAGGCCAGGCCGCCGTCGCGGGCCAGCCCGAGGGCGCCCACGCTGGTGCCCTCGACTCGCTCCTGGAGGTAGCAGTCGCCGGGCGGCTCCGGGAGTTCGGGTCCCAGCGGCACGATGGCCCGGCCGCCGGCCGAGCGGCGGGGCTTGACCAGCCACGCGCCCCTGTGCGGTCGGCCCGCGACCGGGTCCCGCACGTCGAGAGTCGGCAGGCCGGCGCGGGCCAGTGCGTCCTGCAGCGCGATCGGGTCGCGCACCCGGAGCGCCTCGGGCCCGTTGCCCAGGAGCGGGCGCCGGCTGGCCAGCGCGGCGATGAGGGCCGGGTGGTTCTCGAGGCCGCCGGTGTAGAGCCAGGGGCCCGGCGGTGCGGAGGCCGCGGCGGCGAAGAGGCTCTCGGGATAGCCGGCCGGGTCGACGGCGATGGCGTCGCCCGCGTCGCGGTCGGCGAACAGGTCGATGGCGAGCGGTTCGAGGCCGGCGCGGCGGGCCGACTGCGCCGCGGCCCGCGCGCTGGCGCCCAGGATCAGCAGCGGCATGGCGACCTCGGGAGGGTTGGGACGGTGGCGAGTCCCGCGCGCGCCGACGGCGGCCGGGATCGCGAGGATCCGGGCCGCCGTCGAGCGGGTCGCTGCGAGTTCGGTCGGGGGCGAGATCAGCCCTCGACGACCTCGATCTTCGACGGGGTGATCACCATCTTGCCGTCCTTCTTCTCGACGGCGCCGGTGACCTTGACCTTGTCCTTGTTGCCCTGGCAGAAGCCGGCCTTGCCGTGATTCTCCTTGGCGACGGCGTTGGCCGGGTCCATGTAGTACTTGACCTGCTTGCCGTCCTCGGTGGCGACGACGACGTTGGTGCAGGTCTTGACGCCGTCCTCCTTGAGGGTGCACTTGGCACACTCGGGCTTGCCGGTGATCGTCTTGTCCTCGGCGGCGAACGAGACGCCGGCGAACAGCGCGGCCACGGCGAGCATCGGGAACAGCTTGCGCATCGGGTCAACTCCTGGGTCGGAGACATCAAGGCAGAACCAGACTCGGACGGCCCGGACCCGGGTCGTCCCGCAACGGCACGGCGCCCTTGCGAAGCCGCCATTGGAGCACCAATCGGGTTGTTTAACAACCCTTTTCTGACCGGGGAATTCGTCAAGTTTGTCGCGTGCCGGGGGGTTGCTCTCGGGGCCCGCGCTGTTATCATGCCGGGCGATCTGGCACGCCTGGCCAGGCCGGCCGCCCCGCCCCGTGTCGCGGGCGCCCGCAGCCGCCGCGCCGGTGGGAGCACCGGCCGGACGCCCGGTCCGTCGCCATCCCGCATCCGCGATGATGTCGCCAGTCTCACCCCTCCCCTGTCCCATTCTGGAGAGTTTCCCATGGCCGATCACACCCTGCTCGTCGGCGAGGCCCTCGTCGGCGAGGGCAACGAGATCGCCCACATCGACCTCATGATCGGCACCAAGACCGGCCCGGTCGGCGTCGCCTTCGCCAACGCCCTCTCGAACCAGTCGGCCGGCCACACGAACCTGCTGGCCGTGCTCGCCCCGAACCAGGCGATCAAGCCGGCCACGGTCATGATCACCAAGGTCACGATCAAGGGGCTGAAGCAGGCCGTCCAGATGTTCGGCCCGGCGCAGACGGCCGTCGCCAAGGCCGTCGCCGACAGCGTCGCCGCCGGCACGATCCCCGCCGCCAAGGCCGAGGACCTGGTCATCGTCTGCGGCGTGTTCATCCACCCGGCCGCCGCCGACGACGCCAAGATCGAGAAGTACAACTACGAGGCGACCAAGCTCGCCATCGAGAACGCCATGACCGGCAAGCCCTCGGCCGCCGAGATGGTCTCGGGCAAGGACGCCGCCAAGCACCCGTTCGCCGCCAACAACGTCTGAGCCCACCCCCGGCGCGGCGGGCTTCGGCCTGCCGCCGCCGCTGCTGATGCGCGTCGAGGCCCGGGCATGCCCCGGGCCTCGGCGTTTCCGGTCCGCCCCCTGCCCCGCCCCGCCCTGCTCTCCTCGCGAGGACCCGAGCGATGAAGCCGTCGATCCTGCTCCAGCTCGACCCCGACCCGCAGCCCAGCGTCTTCGACGCCGTGGTCGCCGTCGACGCCGGCGTCGACCACCTGCTGCGGCACGGCGGGGGC
>CAZUZD010000130.1:0-15628 GCA_964624465.1 uncultured Isosphaeraceae bacterium | reverse complement strand
CGATCCGGAACGACGGTCCCCTCCATGCCCGGTCTTGGCCTGCGAACTGACGAGCCGGAGCCGGATCTCGCCAGCGTGGTGATCCCGGTCTTCAACGAGCGCGAGAGCCTGGCGCGGCTGCACGCCGAGCTCGATGCGGCGTTCGCCGCCGTCGGGCCCGCCGAGTTCGTGCTCGTCGACGACGGCAGCCGCGACGGCTCGTGGGCCGAGATCGAGCGGCTGGCCGCCGCCGACCCCCGGGTGCGGGGCCTCCGGTTCCGCCGCAACTTCGGCAAGGCCGCCGCCCTGGCCGCCGGGTTCGCCGCGGCGCGCGGGGAGATCGTGCTGACCCTCGACGCCGACCTCCAGGACGACCCCGCCGAGATCCCCCGGTTCCTGGCCGCGCTGGCCGAGGGGGAGGGCCGCGACGTGGTGAGCGGCTGGAAGCGGACCCGGCACGACCCCTGGCACAAGGTCTGGCCCAGCCGGCTGTTCAACGCCGTCGTCAGCCGAGTCACCGGCTGCACGCTCCACGACCACAACTGCGGGTTCAAGGCGTACCGGCGGGCGGTGCTCGACGAGGTCGGGTTCCTCTACGGCGAGCTGCACCGGTTCGTGCCCGTGCTGGCCCACGCCCGCGGCTTCCGGGTCGGCGAGGTGGTCGTGCACCACCGGGCCCGCCGGTTCGGGCGCTCGAAGTACGGGCTGACCCGGCTCTTCAAGGGGTTCCTCGACCTGGTCACCGTGCGGTTCGTGACCCGCTACGGCCAGCGCCCCCTGCACGCGATGGGCGCCCTGGGCGTGCCGCCGCTGGTGCTCGGTTTGCTGGGACTGGTCCTCCAGGGCCTGGCCTGGGGGCTCGCCGGCCGGCCCCCCGGGGTCGGCCTGCTGGTGGGCTCGGCCACGGCGCTCCTGGTGGGCGTGCAGCTGGTCGGCCTGGGCGTGCTGGCCGAGCTGCTGACCTCGTACCAGATCCGGCCCAGCGACACGTACAGCATCGCCGAGACGATCGGCGGGCCCGACCCGGCCCGTCGCCTGGCTGCGGAGCCCCAGCATGAGCCGCGACTTTGACGACACCCCCGACGCCGACCCCGCCGACACCCCCGAGGCCGTCGGCCGCCGCCGGCCCGAGCACCGCGCCCTGATCGGGGCGCTGATCCTCTGGTCGGCCGCCGCCCTGGTGCTGGGCGTGACCAACCGCTCGCGGGCCCTGCTGGAGGCCAACGACATCTCGCGGTGGTGCACCGTCTGGTCGCTGGTGGAGCGCGGGACGTACGCGATCGACCGGGCCCCCTGGCTCGACCGCACGATGGACCGGGTCCGCCGCCCCGACAAGGTGACCCCGCCCGGCCCTGACGCCCGGCGGCTCGACCGCCTGAGCTACGCCGTGGCCCCGCCCTGGTGGAAGCGTGGCGAGCCGACCGTGCACGACTACTCGAGCAAGCCGCCGCTCCTGCCCACCCTCGCCGCCGGCCTGCTGTACCCGTTCCGGCTCGCCAGCGGCGTGCCCCTGGAGGCCGCCCGCGAGGTCGAGCGGCACGCGCTCAACGTCACCGAGCCCGTCCCCGGCCAGCCCGGCCAGTTCACCACCCGGCTGGCCACGGGCGAGGAGCGCACGCAGCAGCTCGGCCCGGTGAAGTTCCCGGCGCACGTCTACTACTTCAAGCCGATCATCCTCCTGTTCAACGCCGTGCCGTTCGTGGCCATGCTCGTGCTGCTGGCGCGGCTGCTCGACCGCCACGCCGCCAACGACTGGGCGTGGATGTACAGCCTGACGGCCGCCGGCTTCGGCACGTACCTGACCAGCTTCAACCAGACGCTCAACAACCACACCGTCGCGGCCACCAGCGCGTTCTTCGCGCTCTACGCCCTGGTGCGGGTCTTCGACGACGGCCAGCGGGCACCGCGCTACTTCGCCGCCGCCGGCTTCTGGGCCGCCTTCTGCGCCGCCAACGAGCTGCCGGCGGCGCTCTTCGGGGCGCTGCTGTTCCTGTGCTTCGTGGTGCGGTTCCCCCGGTCGACCCTGCTCTACTTCGTGCCCGCCGCCGCGGTGCCGATCGCCGCGTTCCTGGTCACCCAGGTGCTCGCCACCGGCCAGCTCACGCCGATCTACGAGGAGTTCGGCACGAAGTCGTACAACTTCGAGGGCAGTTACTGGAACACACCGCTGGCCTTCGACTACTTCAACGTCGAGCCCGAGCCGAAGCCCCTGTACCTGTTCCACATGACGCTCGGCCACCACGGCGTCTTCTCGCTCTCGCCGATCTTCCTGTTCGCGCTGCTGGGCACGTTCAAGAACCTCTTCGGCGGCGCCCGCCGGATGCCCGCCGCCGCCTGGCTGACGCTGCTGCTGACCGTCGCCATGCTCGCCTTCTACACCTGGAACCCCAAGGCGCGGAACTACGGCGGCTCGACCCAGGGCCTGCGATGGCTGTTCTGGTTGATCCCGTTCTGGCTGATCATGCTGCCCGGCGGCGTCGAGGCCGGCCAGCGGAGCCGGGCGTTCCGCACGCTCACGCTGATCGCGCTGGGCGTCTCGATCTTCTCCGTCGGCTACGCGCTGCGGTCCCCCTGGACCAACCCCTGGATCACCGAGTTTCTCGAGTACGCCGGCTGGTACCCCCTGCGGCACTGAGATGACGCCCGCGCCCGACGACCCGCTGGCCCCGATCGCCTCCTACTACGACGGGCGCCTGCGCGCCCACGGCGCCACCCCGCAGGGCGTCGACTGGCGGGACGCTGGCGGGCAGGTGCGGCGCTTCCAGGAGCTGCTCCGCGGCCTCGACCGCGAGGACCTGGGCTCGATCGCCGACCTGGGCTGCGGCTACGGGGCCCTGGCCGCGTTCGTGCACGAGACGATCGGGCCGATCCCGTACACAGGCTACGACATCTCCGGGGCCATGCTCGCCGCCGCCCGTGAGCAGTGCGCGCACCTGCCCGGCGTCCGGTTCCGCCGGGCGGCCGTGCCCCTGGAGCGGGCGGACGTGATCGTCGCCAGCGGCATCTTCAACGTGCGGCTCGACGCCGACAACGACCGCTGGCAGGAGCAGGTGCGCCAGACGATCCGCGCCATGGTCGCGCAGGCCGACCGCGCGGTCGCCTTCAACTGCCTGACCGCCTTCAGCGACGCCGACCGCAAGGAACCCAGGCTCTGGTACCCCGACCCGGGTCAGATGCTCAACTGGTGCCTAGGCGAGTTCGGCCGCCACGTCGCGCTCTGGCACGACTCCGGCCTCTACGAGTTCACCGTCCGCATCCGCATCCCACGGCCGGACCCGACCCATCGTCCCCCCCGAGGCCCCACATGACACCCAGGCGCCCGCTGGTCCTGTTCGGAACCGGGCCGATCGCCGAGGTCGCCTGGACCTGCTTCGGCCACGACTCGGATTACGAGGTCGTCGCCTTCACGGTCGATGCGCCGTACGTCAATGCCGAGACCTTCCACGGCCTGCCCCTGGTGGCCTTCGACGCCGTGGCCCGCCGGTTTCCGCCCGGGACGCACGACCTGTTCGTGGCGCTCGGGTACACGCAGCTCAACGCCCTGCGGGCGCGGAAGTGCGACGAGGCCGAGGCGCTGGGGTACCGGCTGGCGCGTTACGTCAGCTCCCGGGCGACGACGTTCCCCGGCTTCGAGCCGGGTCCGAACGCGTTCATCCTGGAGGACAACACGATCCAGCCGTTCGCAACGGTCGGCCGCAACGTCACGCTCTGGAGCGGCAACCACATCGGCCACCACGCGACCATCGGCGACCACTGCTTCGTCAGCTCGCACGTCGTCCTCTCGGGTGGCGTCACGCTGGGCCCGTCCTGCTTCGTGGGGGTCAACGCGACGATCCGCGACCACGTCACCATCGGCGAGCGCTGCGTCATCGGCGCGGGGGCGTTGATCCTCGAAGACGCCGCGCCGCTGGGCGTGTACGCCGCCGCCGGCACCGAGCGGTCGCGGGTGCCCAGCAACCGGCTCCGCTCGCTCTGAGCCGCGACCTCAGGCAAACGTCGCCGACGACCGCCACAGCGCCCGATCGACCTCGGTCACGTTCAGGAGCAGGTCGACGATCGAGACGGCCGGCTCGAACGCGCCCCAGGCCTGCGGGTAGGTCGGATACCCCTCGTAGCCCATCCACTCCACGGCGATGCCCGCCTCGGCGAATGCCGACTCGTCCAGGTACGACCGGGCCGACGGGCCGCTCAGGTAGTGGGTCGCCCCCAGCTTGAGGCAAACGTCGAGCAGCCGGGCCGTCTTCGAGCCCGTCGCCCCCAGCGGGGCGTCGCGCACGATCTCGGTCGTCACCCCCAGCCGCCCGGCGACCGCCCGGAGGAACCGCTCGTTGATGACCGTGAGCCGCGGCTCGTGCGCCAGCGATTCGTACAGCGGCTGGAGCCACGCCGCCGTCTCGACGAACCCCGGACATCGGGCGTAGCTGCCCCGCAGGGTTGCCCAGTGCCGCTCGGCCCAGGTCGGGTCGCTCACGACGACCTCGTCGATCGGCTGCTCGAACCGCGACTTGCTCACCACCGGGATCGTGAGCCAGCCGGCGCCCTGCGGCGTCCGGATCCGGTTGCGGTTGTGCCAGTGCCGCTTGACGAACTGCATCTGGTCGTAGATGACGTACTGGTCACAGCGGTCGATCAGGTCGAAGAATCCCCGCCAGGGGATGTAGGCGCTCTGGATGATCGCGATCCGACGCATGGGGCACCCGGTCCTGCGGCCGGCCGGCGGCACTCACGGGCTCCGGGCCCGGCCCGCGGCCGCCGCCGGACCCGAGGATCGTAGCCAGTGCCCGCCGGGAACGCCAACATGACGCCAGCCGACGCACCTTCGCAGCGCTGGGAACGCCTCGGCAGGTTGCTCGAACCCCGGCCAGAACCGGGATCCTGGTGGGCCTCCCACGCGGCCCTCCCGGTCGTGCACGGCACGGGCCCCGGCCGCGCGAATGTCTACTTCTCGGCCCGCGACGCCGCGCAGCGCTCGCACCTGGCCCGCGTGCCGATCGAGCGCGCCGGCCGAGGCTGGCGCCTGGCCGGGCCCGTCGAGGGGCCCCTGTTCGGACCCGGCCGCCGGGGCGAGTTCGACGCCGACGGCGTCACGGTCGGCTCGATCGTCGCCAGCGGCGACACCCTGCGCGCCTACTACCTGGGCTGGACCTTGGGCCGGAGCGTGCCGTTCACCAACTTCATCGGCCTGGCCGTCTCCCACGACGGCGGCCGCTCGTTCGAGCGCCACGGCCGCGCCCCGATCGTGGGCCGCTCGGAGGCCAACCCGCTCACGGTCGGCTACCCCTGGGTGGTCGAGCACGCCGGCGAGTACCGCATGTGGTTCGGCTCGCACCTGGCCTGGGGGCCGGTCGACCTGGAGATGCGGCACGTCGTCCAGGAAGCGAGCTCGCCCGACGGCCTCGCCTGGACGCCCTCGGACCGCGTGGTCGTGCCGCTGCAGGGTGCCGACGATCCGGCCGAGTTCGCCGTCTCGCGCCCGGTGGTGCTCCCCGAGCCCGACGGCTCGTGGTCGATGTGGTACGCCCGCCGCCGGCCGCGGTATCAGCTCGGCTTCGCGCGCTCCCTGGACGGGGGCCGGACCTGGAGCCGCCACGACGACGCGGTGCAGTTCGTCGGCACGCCGGGCGCCTGGGAACAGGCCGAGCAGACGTACCCGTGCGTCTTCGACGACGGCGGCGAGCGGTTCCTGTTCTCTAACGGCGACGGCTACGGCCGCACCGGGTTCGGCGTGGCCCGCCGGCTCGATTGAGCCGGCCCGCGACCGGACGTGGGCGCGTCCAGGCTGCGGGCCGGGACGCCGCTCAGAGCGACTTGAGGTACTCGATCAGGGCGCGACGGTCGGGCTCGGAGAGGCTCACGCCATACTCGTGGCCGCCGTTGGTGTGGCCGGGGGCGGTCGTGTCGAGCATCGGGAGCGTGCTCGTCGCGGGCCCCGCGCCCAGGCCGACCTTCTGCGTGTCGAAGGCCCGCACGCCGATGCGGAACGACGTCGGTCGCTCGGCCGCCGGCCGCAGCAGGGCGTCGAGGGTGGGCACCGAGCCGTTGTGGAGGTACGGGGCGGTGGCCCAGATGCCGTTGAGCGGCCGGGCCTCGTACTGCGACGGGTTCCGCGGGGCGCCCAGCGTGCGGGTGACGCGACGGCCGTAGAGCACGTCCTTGAGCTGGTCGACCGGCGGGTTCAGCGTGTACGTGCCCAGAATCACCCCGGTGATCTCGTGCGTGATCATCTGGGTCGCCGAGGCGGTCGCCGGGATCGTCTCCGTCAGCGGCACGAAGTTGATCGGCCGGCCCTCCAGGCGCCCCGACGGGCCGCTCCGCTCCAGGAAGTTGAAATACGCCTTCGGGTCGGTCTGGGTCCCGAAGAGGTTCATGTCGAAGTGCCGGGCCGGGTCCTCGCGCACGATCTCGCCGTGGCAGGCGTAGCACGACTGGTTCTGCTCCAGCGGTCGCTTGAAGACCTCGGCCCCCTGCGCGGCCAGGGCGGGGTCGATCGCGCCGAAGGCCTCGGGCCACCGGGGCGACCAGAGCGTCGTGATCAGGTCCTCGAGCGCCTCCAGGCTGTGGCGGTCGATGGTCGAGCGGTAGCCCGGGTTCAGGGTGGGCGCCTCGGCGGGAATCTCGACGTGGCCGAAGACGCCCACCACCTCGCCGACGTTCCGCACCAGGCTCAGGAGGTTCCCCGGCCCGCCGCTCTCGGCGATGCCGAGCCACTGCACCTTGTCCTGCTGGTGGGCATTCCAGAGGAACGGGTAACTGACCGGCGCATCGGCCTTCGCCGCAACGGCCGTCGGGTTGGCCAGGTCCTGCACCGTGGCCGCGTTCCAGTACACCTCGTTGAGGATCGCGCCCACTGCGTCGAGCTGCCCGAAGTGGCCAAACGCCAGCGGGCCCTGGGGCGTGCTGGCCGCGGGGTCATAGCCGGGGAAGTTGCGGCGGTTGTAGCCCGATCGGATCGCCTCCCACTTGGCCATCTGCGCCTTCAGGCCCGACCGCGCCGCGGCACTGTCTCCGGAGCCGAGCACCTTCGCGGCGAAGCGGTCGAACCGGGCCGCGTCGGCGGCCGTGTCGCGAACGGCCACGATCAGGTCGGCCAGCAAGGCCTGCACGTTCGCCTGGGTCGGGGAGCCGTCGACGCGGTAGGCGACGCCGTCGACGTGCAGCTCGCCCGTGTGGCAGGCGGCGCAGCTCATGCCGAGCCACTTCACGCCGTCGGCCACCTCGCCCACGAACCCGACCGGCAGGCCATCCGGGTTGAAGGCGTCGGGCTGTTGGGGCAGGTAGCGGTACCGCAGGATGTTCTGCGGGTCGCGGAACGGGGTGGTCGACTCGCCCGGCTGCTCGAGCGCCAGGAACCAGTCATAGGGGATGAGCTGCGAGCCCTGGGGCGTGAAGTAGAACCGCAGGCTCTCCTCGGCCGACCAGTTCTGCGGCAGGTAGGCGACGCGGGTGGCGGGCTCGCCGTACGGGTCGGTGGTGGGGACGAACGCGTTGCGGAGCGGGTCGACGGCCCCCGGCTTCGGGGGCGTCGGCGGCACGACGGGCGTGCCGCCGCCACGGTCCCAGCAGCCGGCGACGGCCGGCAGGGACAGGGCGATCGCGAGCAGGGCAAGCGACGGTCGGCGCATGGGCAAGGACTCCCGAGGGGCGGGGCCGTGACACGAGGCGGCAGCGGGCGCAGGGCCGGACCCGCCCCGGCCCGATCGATCCGAGGGTGCAGGCACCGAGGGCAGGACGCGGGGACGGGATCGGGCGCGGGCGGTCAGCCGGCGGCGTCGAGCGGGAGCGTGACGACGCCGCCGGTCCGGGCCGAGCGGTAGATGGCGCGGATGACCTCGACGGAGCGGCGGCCCTCGCGACCGTCAACGGCCGCGGGTCGGCCGGCGTCGATTGACTCCAGGAAGTCGCGGAGCTGGTCGCGGTGGCCGGCGTGGCCGATGCCGCGGGGGTCGCTGGCGCCGGCCTTCGAGCCGGTGCCGCCGGCCAGGGCGGCACGCACGGCGTCGTCGCCGGGGGCCGGCTCCTGGAACTCCCACAGGGTGATGTCGTCCTGCTCGACCCGCGCCGAACCGCGATCGCCGTGGATCTCGGTGCGCTTGAGCAGGCCGGGGAACGCGCTGGTGGCCGCCTCGATCACGCCCAGGGCCCCGTTGCGGAACCGCAGGCAGGCGACGGCCGTGTCCTCGACCTCGATCCGCTCGTGGGCCAGCGTGGCGGTCAGGGCGCTGACGCTCTCGACGTCGCCCATCAGCCAGGCGAGCAGGTCGACGTTGTGGATTGCCTGGTTCATGAGGGCCCCGCCGCCGTCGAGGGCCCAGGTCCCGCGCCAGCCGCCGGAGTCGTAGTACTGCTGGGTCCGCCACCACTTCACGTGGGTGTCACCCAGCGTGAGCCGGCCGAATCGGCCGCCGTCGATGGCCTGCTTGAGCGCCACGTTGGCGGGGCTGAACCGCGAGGGGAAGATGGTGCAGAGCCGCACGCCGGCGGCGTCGCAGGCCGCGATGATGGCGTCGCAGCGCGGCAGGGTGATCTCCAGCGGCTTCTCGACCACGACGTGCTTGCCCGCCCGCGCGGCGGCCACCGCCGGGTCGAGGTGCGCACCGCTGGGGGTGCAGATGCAGACGACGTCCAGCCCGGGGTGAGCCAGGAAGGCGTCGTAGTCGTCGTGGAGCGCACACGGCCCCTGGGGCGCGGCCAGGTCGACGATCTTCTGGCCGTTGGCCGGGTTGCGGCTGAAGGCCGCGACGACGCGGGCGCCGGCGATCTCCGCGATCGCGCGGGTGTGAAACTCGGCGATCATGCCGCAGCCGACGATGCCGATGCCGTGACTGGCCATGAACGGGACCCCACTGCCACGGTCGACCGCCCCTCCGGGCGCCGGCCGACCTCATCAAGTACGCCGAGTTCCGCCAACGATCCGCACAATCTCTTCGGAATCCGCGGCCGACGTTATCGCAGCCGGACCCGCACGATCTTCCGCTTGCCGACCCGGACGATCAGGCCGTCGGTGACGGCCACGGGCGCCTTCGGGTCGCCGAGGACCGTGCGGTCGTCGCCGAGGGTGCAGCCGCCCTGCTCGATGACGCGGCGGGCGTTGGAGGTGCTGGATTCCAGGCCCAGGGCGACGAGCAGCCGGGGGCCGGCGATCTGGCCGTCGGCGTCGAGCTGGTCGCGGCCCAGGGGGGCGTCGGGGATGACGTCGGGGTCCTCGCCGGCCGAGCGCTTGCGGAAGTTCGCCGCCGCGGCGTCGGCGGCGTCGGCGCCGTGGTACTCGGAGACGATGAGCTTGCCGAGCGTCTCCTTGGCGTCGCGCGGGTTCACGCCGGGGGCCAGCAGGGCGTCGATGGCGGCGGGCTCGAGGTCGGTCAGGAGGGTGAAGTACTGCCGCATCGGCTCGTCGGGGATCGACATGACCTTGCCGAACATGGCGTCGGGGGCCTCGGCCACGCCGATGTAGTTGCCCAGGCTCTTGCCCATGCGGCGGGTGCCGTCGGTGCCGACGAGGATCGGCAGCGTCATCGCGTTCTGCGGGCGCTGGTCCTTGCCCTGCTGGAGGTCGCGGGCGACCAGCAGGCTGAAGAGCTGCTCGGTGCCGCCCAGCTCCACGTCGGCCCGGATCTCGACGGAGTCCCAGCCCTGCATCAGCGGGTAGAGGCACTCGTGCAGGTACACGGGCGTCTTCGCGGCGATCCGCTTGGCGAAGTCCTCGCGGGCGCTGATCTGGCCGATGGTCATGGTGCGGCAGAGGTCGAGGACGTCGAGGAACGACCACTTGCCGAACCAGTCGCCGTTGCGGTGGACCTCGGCCTTCGCCAGGTCGATAATCTTGCCGACCTGGACGAGGTAGTCCCTGGCGTTGATCTCGACCTGGGCCTCGGTGAGCCGGGCGCGGGTCTCGTCGCGGCCGGAGGGGTCGCCGACCAGGGCGGTGTAGTTGCCGATGATGATGACGGCGGTGTGGCCCAGGTCCTGGAACTGCCGCAGCTTGCGCAGGGGGACCGTGTGCCCGAGGTGCACGTCGATGCCGGTCGGGTCGATGCCGTACTTGACCCGCAGCGGGGTGCCGGTGGCGACCGACCGCTCGAGCTTCTTGCGGAACTCGTCCTCGGGGACGACCTGCTCGATCCCACGCTTCAGGATCGTCCACTGCTCGTCGACGGAGCGCATCACCCGGCAAGACTCCCAGTGGCGTGGCGGCGCGGCCCCTGGCGTGGGCCCGGCCTGCCGGACGGATCGGTTCGGTTCGGAACCGGAACAGGGCCCCCGGTCGGCCCGGGGCGACCGCGATTCTAGGGGCACGGGTGCGCCCGGGGCAAGGTGGCCCCCCGGCCCCCGGGCCGCGTATGATCGTCCGGCCGGCCTCCGACCGGCGGCCCCCTCCACACCTCCCGTCGCCCGCCGTGCCCCGGAGCCCCGCATGAACCCCCAGGACCCGCCGGTGCTCAACGGCTGGCTGATCGCGCTCAACGTGCTGGCCCTGCTGGTGCTGGGGGGCATCGTCAGCGGCTGGATCGGCGTCGTGCGCCGGGTGCTCCAGAGGCGCGCCCTGGTCGAGGGTCCGACGCCCCGGCTGGCGACCTGGGGCCCGACGGCGGTCGTCGGCACGATCGGGCTGTACGTGATGCTGAACCTCCTGGTCGTCGCGGTCTACGGGGCCCTGCAGCGGGGCGGGGCCTTCGGGCCGCCGCCGCCGGCCGGCGACGGGTTCACGCCCGACGAGCTGATGGGCCTGATGGCGATCCAGAACCTGCTGCTGCTGGGCCTGATCCCCCCCCTGCTGCGGGGCAGCGCGCAGGGCGAGGTCGACCTGATCGGGGCCGATCAGCCGCAGACCCTGGCCTCCGAGCTGACGCTGGGGTTCCGCAGCTTCTTCGTGGTCGCCCCGCTGGCCTACGGGCTGTTCTACCTGGCGCAGCAGCTCTGGCCGCCGCAGCAGCACCCGGTCTTCGAGCTCCTGGCCGAGCGGCTCACCGCGACCTCGGCCGTGCTCTCGATCGTGGCCGCCGTGATCCTGGCCCCCCTGACCGAGGAGCTGATCTTCCGGGGCGTCCTGCTGGGCGCCCTGACCCGCATGGCGGCCGGTCGCGGCCTGCGGGCCCGGCCGGACGGGTCCGACGCGGCCGACCTCGGCGGACCGCCGACGTTTGCCCCGGAGTCGTTTGAGCCCGAGGTCCCGATCCGGTGGCGGCCCCGCGGCCTGGCGGCCTGGGGCCCGAACGTGGTCGTGTCGCTGCTGTTCGCGGGCCTGCACTACGGCCAGTGGCCAGCGCCGATCCCCCTGTTCGTGCTCTCGATGGCCCTGGGCTGGCTGGCGCAGCGCACCGGCCGGCTGGCGGCGTCGATCGCCCTGCATGCGACGTTCAACGGCGCCAGCACGCTGATGATGCTCCTGCTCGTGATGTCCGGCCTGCCGATCCCGGGCGCCGGCAAGGCCCCGGTGGTGCCGCCGGGCGTGGTGGCCGGGCCACATCCCGGGCCGGGCGTGCCGCCGGCGGGCCACGCGGCGTTGATTCGGCCGCATCGGGATTTGACAGCCTTCCGCGGTGACCTAGGTTTCGGGCGCCAGGCCGACCCCGGCCCCGCCCCCCGCGTCGGGCCCTGAGCCCCGCCGCCGGGGCGGGATGCGGGGCCCTGGGTCCCCCGACCCTCTCCTGCCCCGCGGGACGACCATGGACGACAACGGCGCCACCCTCGTCAACCACCTGACCCGCACCGCGGCCGCCGGGCCCGAAGCCGAAGCCCGACCCGGCCCCGACCCGGCCGACGGCCCGGCGCCCCGGTACCTGATCGTGCTCCGGGGCGGCCTGCCGGGCAGCATGCTCCGGCTCAGGCCGGGACCGAACAGCGTCGGCCGCAGCGCCCGCAACGACGTGCAACTGCCCGACATGAGCATCTCGCGCCGGCACGCCCTGCTGCGCGTCGACCCCCACGGGGCACGGCTGACCGACCTGGGCAGCAGCCCCGGCACGATCCACAACGGCCGCCGCCTGCCGGGGCACTCGACCGCCACCCTGGCCGACGGCGACCGGCTGCGGTTCGGGCCCAACGTGCTGGTGAAGTTCGCCTGCCCCGATGCCTTCGAGGAGCACGTCCAGCGCGAGCTCTTCGAGCGCGCCGTCCGCGACGGCCTGACCGGCCTGTACAACCGCCGCGACTTCCAGGAGCAGCTGCCCGGCCTGGAGCAACGCACCACCGCGCGGGGCCACGGCCTGGCCCTGCTGCTGGTCGACGTCGACCACTTCAAGCGGGTCAACGACACCCACGGCCACCCGGCCGGCGACCAGGTGCTGCGGGCCCTCGGCGCAGTGATCCGCCGGGCCTGCCGCGCCGACGACCTGGCCGCTCGCTACGGGGGCGAGGAGTTCGTGCTCGCCCTGCCCGTGGCCACCCCCGCCCAGGCCGCCGAGCGCGCCGAGCGGCTCCGCGCCGACCTGGCCGGCCTGCAGATCGCGATCCCGGGCCGGTCGCTGCAGGTCACCGCCAGCATCGGCGTGGCCGTGGCCCCGCCGGGGCGACTCCGCACCCTGGCCGGCCTGCTCCAGGCCGCCGACGCGGCGCTCTACCAGGCGAAGGCCGGCGGCCGCGACCGCGTCGTCGGCCCCGGCGACCCGGCCGAGATGTCCAACGGCCGGCTGACCACGGTCGATTTCCCCGTCGCCTTGCCTGGCTCCCACGACGAGCCGCTCTGACTCGGAGCCCGCCCCCTCGGGCGCTGGCTTTTCCCCGGGCCTTCGGCTTAACTGGCGAGATCGCGCCGCGGCCCGCCCGCGACGACCGCCACCGACCCGAACGCCCCGCGCAAGGACTTGATCCCGATGAGTGCGATCCCCCCGCTGGCCCTGGGCGTCTGCAGCTGGAGCCTCCAGGTCACGAGCGTTCCCGAGCTCAAGCGGTTCCTCGACGACCTGGGCGTCGGCTACTGCCAGATCGCCTGCGGCGACCCGCACCACGCCAGCTGGGACGAGGGGGACGCCCTGCCCGAGGCCGCCCGCGCCTCGGGCCTGACCCTCACCGGCGCCATGCTCGGCTTCCCCGGCGAGGACTACACCACCCCGGCCACGATCCAGCAGACCGGCGGCTTCGGCGACCCCGCCCTGCGGCCCGAGCGACTCGACCGGCTCGCCTGGGCGCTCGAACGCACCAGGGCCCTGGGCCTGACCGACCTGATGCTGCACGCCGGCTTCCTGCCTGAGCCAGGCGACCCCGGCCGCAAGGCGTTCCTCGACACCCTGGCCCGGGCCGGCCAGATGGCCGCCGACGCCGGCGTCACGCTCGCCTTCGAGACCGGCCAGGAGTCGGCCGACCTGCTGCGCCTCACGCTCGACGACCTGGCCGCCCCGAACCTCAAGGTCAACTTCGATCCGGCCAACATGCTGCTCTACGACATGGGCGACCCGATCCGCGCCGTCGAGGTGCTCGCCCCCGACATCCGCTCGGTCCACGTCAAGGACGCCCGCCGCCCGAAGCTGCGCGGGCAGTGGGGCGAGGAGGTGCCGCTGGGCCAGGGCGAGGTGGACATCCCCCGGTTCGTCCGGACGCTCCAGGCCGTCGGCTACCGGGGCCCCCTGGTCGTCGAGCGCGAGGTCGGCGACCAGGCCGCCCGCGCCCGCGACATCGCCGCCGGCCTCGACCTGCTCCGCCGCTGCCTGGCCCCGGCCTGAGTACCGCCCCGCCCCGGCCGATGGCGCAAGCTCTGCGGGCATGATGCCAGATTGCCACAACCCAGGGTCTCGACCGGAGGACCCGGGCCCGGCTCCCGAGGGGAGGCCGGACCCTGGCCGGGTCGCGGGGCTGGCCCGGGTGCGCGCACGCGAACGGGCCGGCCACCAACGCCCGCGATGGCGTGGAGGCCGGCCCGTTGCAGGTTCAATCGGCGGCGGCAGCCGTCAGCCGATCAGGGCGTTGACGACGCCGGCCAGCTCGCGGCCCGACTCGGTCAGGAAGTAGTAATTGTGCTTGCCCGAGCGCCGCGGCTCGATCAGCCGACCATGTCGGAGCAGGGCCAGGTGGTGACTGACCGCCGGCTGGCTCTGGGTGCCGAGGTCGGCACACAGCTCGGAGACGTTGCGCTCCTTCTCGGTCAGGAGCATCAACACCTGCAGCCGGGTCGGGTCGGAGACCTGCTTGAGCAGGTCGGCCGCCTGGCGGATCTCGGACGAGGGTCGGCCGCTCGGGACAGCCTTCGTCGCCTTCGCGGAAGTCTTGGCCATCGTTGCCTCAGGTGACTCGATCAGGTTCGGGCGCGGAGATTCGGTGACCGCAAATCACCGGATACGTGGGTGGCGGCACCGATTCGCAGTCTCATAAGAAGATATTGGCGTACTTGGCCACGGTCAAGACATCTGCCACCATTCATCTCGAAAAACTACTTTTGCGATTGATACATTCCGCTGTTCACCCTAAGGACCTTAGGGCATCGCACCCATCCAGACCCATCCCCGAGCCGACACGTGCATCGGTGCGGGAACTGGCCCGGACCCGACAACTGGCCTTGCGTTCACCAATTGCACTGCTATTCTGTCCACCGTCCGCATCAGCTCCACGAGGCGACACACCCGGTCGGGAAGGAGAACAGGATGCTCGTCTTGACGCGCAAGCCAGGCCAACGGATCCTCATCGGTGACTCGATCGTGCTGACCGTCGTCGCGCTGCACGGCGATCGGGTCCGGATCGGGCTGGAGGCCCCGGCCGAGGTCGCCATCGTCCGTGCCGAGATCGCCGACCGGCCGACGACCGTCGTGCCGGCCCCCGCGCCGCCGAAGGCCAGCGCCTGAGGCCCGGTGCCGTCCGGGGGGCGCCGTCGCCGCCCCCCGGACGGCCGGCGGCGGACTGGACTTCCCAGGGCACGCCGGTGGCGATAGACTCTCGTGTTCTGCCCCGCCCCCGCCGGCGGGGCTCGATTGCGTGATTGCGCCCGCGAGTCGCAGAACGACGCCGCCCCGGCCGGGGCGGTGGCCCGCGATCGGGGCGGTTCCCGTCCGACACGCCGAGCGACCGGTCCCCGAGGGCGACGATGATCATCGTGCTGAAGCCGCACCCCAGCCCCGAGCAGATCCACCACGTGCTGGAGCGGATCGAGCAGCTCGGGTTCACGCCGCACCTGAGCCAGGGCGTGCAGCGCACGATCATCGGGGTCATCGGCGACGAGGAGAAGCTCGCCGTCGAGCCGCTCCAGGCGATCGACGGCGTCGAGAGCGTGCTGCCGATCCTCAAGCCGTTCAAGCTCGCCAGCCGCGAGTTCCACCCGGCCGACAGCATCTTCGAGGTCAAGGGCGTCCGCATCGGCGGCCCCCACCTGGCGATCATCGCCGGCCCGTGTGCCATCGAGGGCGAGGCGATCCTCAACGAGATCGCCGACGCCGTGCAGGCCGCCGGCGCCAACATCCTCCGCGGCGGCGCCTTCAAGCCCCGCACCAGCCCGTACAGCTTCCAGGGCCTGGGCGAGGCGGGCCTCAAGATGCTCCAGGCCGCCGGCGAGCGCCTGAACATGCCGGTCGTCACCGAGGTGATGGACCCCCGCCAGGTCGACCTGGTGGACCGGTACACCGACCTGTTCCAGATCGGCGCTCGGAACATGCAGAACTTCGACCTGCTCAAGGAGGTGGGCAAGACCCGCCGCCCCGTGCTCCTGAAGCGCGGCATGAGCGCCACGGTC
>CAZUZD010000129.1:0-15707 GCA_964624465.1 uncultured Isosphaeraceae bacterium | reverse complement strand
GCGGGCCGCCCGGCCCCGCCCCGAAGGGCGAGGCGCGGGGCGGCCTGGTGAGGGTGCGGACTCGCCGCGTCAGACCTTCGGCATCGCCGGCAGGGCCACCGGGTGGCCGCCGTACAGCGTGCCCTGGCCGAACTGGATCGCCCGGTTGGTGGCGACGCCGTTGACCTTCAGGCCCTTGATGAAGAACGTCGAGGTCCTCGGCTGGTAGACGGTCAGCTCGCAGTGGCCGTCGCCGTCGAAGTCGGCGCACACCGGCACCGGATCGCCGCCCCAGAGGGTGCCCTGGCCGAACTGCACCGACTCTGTGGCCGTGGGTTGGTCGCCCACGAGGTTGGCCATCTGATACGTCGAGGTGCTCGCCTGGTAGACGATCAGCTCCACCTTGCCGTCACCGTTGGTGTCGGAGACCGCCGGGATCGGGGTGCCGCCGGCGTTCGTCCCGCGCCCGAACTGGATGGCGCGGTTGCCCGCGGCCGAGTCGGCCGTCAGGCCCATGATCGTGAAGGTCGACGTGACGGACTGGTACACGGCGACCTCGGCCTTGCCGTCGTCGTTGTAGTCGGCGACGACCGGCACCGGGCGACCGCCGTACAGCGAGCCCTGGCCGAACTGGATGGCGCGATTGCCCGCCTCGGTCGGCTCGGTCAGGTGCCGGATCGAGAAGGTCGAGGTGCCCGGCTGGTAGACCGACAGCTCGGCCTTGCCGTCGCCGTTGTAGTCGGCGACCACCGGCACGGGGTTGCCGCCCCAGAGGGTGCCCTGGCCGAACTGGATGGCGACGTTGCCACCGTCGGTGTCGGAGTTCAGGTGCCGGATGTAGAAGGTCGAGTTGCTCGGCTGGTACACGCCCAGCTCGGTGACGCCGTCGTGGTTGAAGTCGGCGACCACGGGCACGGGGTTGCCGCCCCAGAGGGTGCCCTGGCCGAACTGGATGGCGCGGTTGCCCGTGGCCCCCTCCAGCGCCCGGATCGAGAAGGTCGAGGTCTCGGGCTGGAACACGGCGATCTCCGACTGACCATCGCCGTTGTAGTCGGCCGGGGCCAGGGTCACCGGCGCCAGGGTCGCGGGCACCCGGCGCTCCTCGAGCGCCTCGCAGTCAAACGTGCCGCGGTGCCGCCGCGCCGGAGCCGCCGCCCGCCGATCCAGGAACCGCCGCCGCCAGGTGGTGTGGGTGTGCTGAGACATCGGGGTCCTCCGGGGGCGTGCGCCCCCTTGATGAGGGCCCGGCTCGCCGGCCGGACCACGCCAGCCCGCGACCCGGGTCCGAGAAACACCGAAGGCCCTGGCGCCGTCCCGCTCGCACGGCGGCGAGCGAGGCGGCGGAGGGCCTTCGAAACCCGGAGGGTGCGATCCAGTCGTGAACCACATCCACTGGCATCCTAATTCGTCGGGTCTCGCTGTCAACGGAAAAATCCAGAAGTGTCAGAAATCTGATTGGGCCGGATCTGACCGGATCGGATGGTCGCGGGGTGGGCGGGGGCGGCATCGCGTTTGCGTTTGCTCATGGGTGCGACCGTCCTGCGCGGAGCGGGCGGGGAGGAATCCCACGGAACAGGAGTCAGCCACACCATGACCATGTCCACGAGGCGGACGATCGTCGGCGTCTTCGAGGATCACCGGAAGGCCGACCAGGCGGTCGCGGACCTGAAGGCGGCTGGATTCCGGGCCGACCAGATCGGCGTCGCCATGCGACAGCCGGACGGCGGCACCACCACCGGCTTGACCACCGACACCGGGGCCACGGCCGAGGACCACGTTGACAGCGCGAGCGAGGGGGCCATGACCGGCGTGCTGGCCGGCCTCGGGCTGGGGGCGCTGGCCGGCCTGGGCGTGCTGGCCGGGGTGATCCCGGTCATCGGCCCGGCCATCGCTGGCGGCACCCTCGGCATCCTGCTCTCGAACGCCGCGCTGGGGGCCGGCGTCGCCGGCCTGGCCGGCGCCCTGATCGGCGCGGGCGTGCCCGACGAGGAGGCCACGTACTACCACGAGGAGTTCGAGGCCGGTCGCACCATCGTCACGGTCCAGGCCGACGACCGCGCCGCCGAGGCGCACACCATCCTCCGCTCCCACGGCGCCTACGACGTGAGCACCCGCCCCAGCGGCATGAGTGCTGGCACCGCCACCACGGCCGCCCGCAGCGGCGGCCAGGCCTCGACGACCCGGGCCACCGGCGCGGGCACCGCCGGCGGCAAGATCGAGGTCCGCGAGGAGCGGCTCCACGCCGAGACCACCCCGGTGCAGACCGGCGAGGTCCGCGTGCGCAAGGAGGTGCACACCGAGACCAGGCACCTCGAGGTCCCCGTCCAGCGCGAGGAGGTCGTCATCGAGCGCACTCCCGTCGCCGGCCGCCCCGCCGGCACGACCGCCGGCACCACGCTGGGCGCGGGCGAGGAGCTGCGCATCCCGGTCCGCGAGGAGCAGGTGCACGTGAGCAAGGAGGCCGTCGTCACCGAGGAGGTCTCCGTCGGCAAGCGCGTGGTGCGCGACACCGAGCACGTCACCGGCGAGGTCCGCAAGGAGGATGTTCGCGTCGAGTCAACCGGCGACGTCGACGTCCGCACCCGGGGCGGCTCGTCGTCCACCGGCGGCAGCAAGCCCTGAGCGTGAGATCCGCGCCGCCACCAACCAGACCCCCGACGCTGGCAGGCCCCCCGCGGGGCCGCGTCGGCGGTCGGGGGTCGGCTCAGGCGCCCAGGCCGAGGTCGATCAGATGCTGTCCGATGCGGTCGAGCAGGCGGCCGGCCGCCTCGTCGCTGAGGTTCGCGTTGTATTGGACCGAGAAGACCCGGTCGCCGTCCCACTCCGGGGCGCGGCCGCCCTCCGGGCTGTGCACGATCACGCCCTGGAAGGTGGCCCGTCGGACCAGCTCGTCGATCAGGGCCCGGGTGCTGTACAGCTCCAGTTCGCCGGCGCTCATCGGCTCACTCCTTCGTGATGTGCGGACCCGAACGGCGGCCACCGTCCGTCGCGGACGGGCCCTCGGCCACCCTCACCCCCGCGCGACCCCCGAACGGCGGCGCGACGGTCTCCCCCTACGCTGTCCGACCCCCATCGGTCGCCACAGCCGCCCGGCGCTGCCCGGGTCGAGGCTCATCCTAGCCGCGTTGTCGCGGCGGAGCGAGCCGAAAATTTGCCGATATGCCGACGTGAGGCGACGTGCACCCGTGTCGCCCGGGCTCCGGGCGGACCGGTGCCCACGCGCAGGCGTCGGGCTCGGCTCCTGGTCCCGGGGGCGTCGGGAGCCGGCTCAGGCCGGCGAGCGGTATCGGTAGCTGGCCAGCAGCGCCAGCAGGGCGCCACCCAGGCCGGCGGCGATCAGCGTGGTCGGCTCGGGCACGGGGGCGACCCGGACGGCCGTGAACCGGACCGAGCCCCGGGCGTCGCGGAAGCTCAGGCTGCCACGGTCGGTGCGCAGGCCCTCGACGGCGTCGGACACGGCCGATCCCGTCCGGACGTGGTTCCCGGCCAGGTTGAAGCGGTTGCGGGCATCGGGCACCGCCGCCACCACCGTCTCGGTCGCCGCATCCCGCAGCGAGACCCCGGACCCCCGCACGCTCTGGAGCTGCAGGTGGGTCGGGCCGATGAACCGGGCCTTCACGCCCAGGGTCGCGATCTGCACCGTCACCTCGCCCAGGTCGGCCGCATACGCCCCCGCCGCGCCGTCGGCGACGATCGCTTCGGTGTCCGCCGTGCTGCTGATCGTCACCGTGGCGTCCCGGAAGTCGGTGCCGTCGAGCGCACCCGACATCGTGACCAGCCACGTGTACCGGATCAGGTCAGCCCGCGCCGGCACGCCCGACCCCAGCAGCAGAATCAGCCCGGCGACAAATCGCGGCGCATGGCGCTTCATCACGGCACACCGTCCCTGACCCGTGCGGTCCCCGTGGCCGCCTGCCCCCGGAACCCGGCGGCCACGCAGCCCGTGCGACCCACGACCCTTCAAGTTAACCAAGGCGATCAAAGCTGCACAAGGGTGGACTGCGGTCGATTCGAGCCGCTCGGGTGGCGGGGGTTGCGGGGCGGCGGGGCCGGGGCCAGAATCGGACGGTCCGGGCCTGGGCGGGTGGTGTTGGACGGGGAGGGGACGATGGGCAAGTCGCGGGGACGAGGCTGGCTGGCGGTCGCGGTGGCGGCCGCGGGCCTGGGGACCGGGGTGGGGCCCTTGCGGGGCGCCGACGATCCGCCGGCGGCGGTCCAGGTGGTGCCCTCGGCCGAGGCGCGGGCGCATGTGGGGGAGCGGGTCACCGTGGAGCTGACGGTGCGGGCGAGCAAGAACTCCGAGAAGCGGCGGACGTACTTCCTGGACGCCGAGGCGGATTACCGCGACCCGAAGAACGTCGCGGTGCTGATCGCCCACGACCATGCCGCCGCCTTCGCCGAGGCCGGGGTCGCCGACCCGTCGGAGTTCTACCGCGACCGGACCATCCGGGTGACCGGCACGCCGGTGCGCGAGGACGAGCAGGTGCGGATTCACGTCACCGACCCCGCGCAGATCCGGGTCGTCGACACCACGCCGGCCCCCTGACCCGACCGGCCGTGCCCGCGGGCCCTGGGACGGCCCGGGCGCGTGTGCGATGATGGGTATGCGGACGGGAACCGGTCGATCGATGGGGATCGTGAGGTGGCTGTGATGGTGCATCGAGTGGCCCGGCGATGGGTGAGCGGCGTCCTGGTCCTGACGGGCCTGGGGCTCGGGCTGGGGGCGAGCGGTCGGGCCGACGAGCCGGCGACGGCGCCCGTGCTGCCGGCGGCCGAGGCGCGCATGTGGGCGAGCGGCGGACCGTCGAGCTGACGGTCCGGTCGAGCGTCGACGAGGCGAAGGCCCGCATGCACCTGCTCGACTCGGAGGCCGACTACAAGGACCCGAAGAACCTCGCCGTCGTGATCGGCTACGACGACCTGGCCAGCTTCCGTCAGGCCGGCATCGCCGACCCGGCCGCGCACTACAAGGACCGACGGATCCGGGTCACGGGCCAGCTCTACCACGACGCCGCCGTGAAGCAGACGCGCCTGCGCGTCACCGACATCGGCCAGATCGTCGACGTCACCCCGAAGACCCCCTGACCGCCGCCCCCGGGCCCGCCGCCGGGGGAACCCACGACGCAATCGCCCCGAGGCCACGGCCCACTCGCGCGAGTCGGCCGTGGCCTCGGGTTTTTTGCGGGGCGGCCAGCGCCGGGCTCGCGGCGATCAGTCGGGTCGGGCGACCGGCGTGAGGGTGGCCTGGCGGATGTCCATGATCGCGTCCTTCGCCTTGCGGACGGGCCGGACCTGGAGCCGGTGCCGGCCGGCGGTCGCGAGCGTGACGCGGCCCAGGACGATCGGGCGGAAGGCCTGGAAGCCGCCGGTGTCGGGGACGGTCAGGAGCAGCGGTTCCTGATCGTCGACGACGAACGCGACCTGGCTGCCCCCCTGGCCGGTGCCGCAGCCGATCAGGCCGGTCAGCTCGAACGTGCCGGGCGTCGTGACGCTGAAGGTCCAGGCGGCGGTGTCCTGCTCGCGGACCCAGAAGCCGAGCGTGTTCTTGTGGGGCAGGGGCTCGAAGCGGAGCTGCACGCCCTCGACCACCGCCGTGCGGGCCGGCAGCGTGATCGTGCCGTCGGCGGCCTGGGGGTTCGGCACGAAGTCGGGGTTGGGCGTCGGCATGCGGGCGCCGACCGTGTCGCGCCAGAGCGCCAGGCGGCGGGCGAGCCGCTCGACGCGCTCGGGCTGGTCGAGCGCCAGGTTGCGGGCCTCGCCGGGGTCGTGGGCGACGTCGTAGAGCTCGCGGCGGCCGTTCTCGTAGAGCTCGACAAGCTTGAAGTCGCCCTGGCGGATCGCCCCGCCCGGGCGGCTGCCCTGGTTGGCGTAGTGCGGGAAGTGCCAGAAGAGCGCGGTGCGGCCGATCGGGCCGGAGCCGGTGATCAGCGGCATCAGGTCCACGCCGTCGAGCGCCGGCAGGTCGCGGCCGGCGCCGGCCAGGCTGGCGAGGGTGGCGGGCAGGTCGGCGCTGGTGACGGGGGTGTCGATCGTGGTGCCGGGCGCCTGCACGCCGGGTCCCTGGATCAGCAGCGGCACCCGCAGGCCGCCCTCGTAGAGCCAGCCCTTGCCCTCGCGGCAGGGGGCGTTGATCGTCGCCGGCGCGCCCAGGCCCCCCTCGATGGTGGCCAGGCCGCCGTTGTCGGAGGTGAAGACGATCCAGGTCGAATCGGCCAGGCCGCGGGCCTCGACGGCCCGGATCACCCGACCCACGGCGTCGTCCAGGTCCTCGAGCATGGCCGCGTAGACTGGGTTGCGCTGCTGGCCGGCGGGCCGGCCGGCCGGGTTATACGTTGCGATCCGCTCCGCCTTCGCCTTCAGGGGCGTATGGACGGCGTAGTGTGGCAGATACAGGAAGAAGGGCCGGTCGCCCGACCCCTCGATCCGCTTCACGGCCTCGTCGCCGAGCCGGGTGGTGAGCGACTGGCCGTCGGGGGCCTGCTCCAGGCCCGGCATGGCGTGGCCCCGGGCGTCGCGGAACGGGGCGAAGTAGCTCCGCGGCGTGCCGGTCTCGTCGCCGGCGATGTTCACGTCGAAGCCCTGCGCCTCGGGCCCGAAGCCGGCGCCGCCGAGGTGCCACTTGCCGACGTGCCAGGTGGCGTACCCCTTCGCCTTCAGCACCTCGGCCAGGGTCGTCGCTTCCAGCGGCAGCTGCAGCGGCAGCTCGGGCCGCAGCAGCGGGTGGTCGGGGGAGTCCGGCCGGCCGGGCAGCCACTCGGTGAGCCCCGACCGCGCCGGCGTCTGGCCGGTCAGGAGCGCGACCCGGGTTGGCGAGCAGACGGGCGCGGCGGCATACGCCTGGGAGAACCGCAGCCCGCGCCTGGCCATGGCGTCGAGGTTCGGGGTGCGGTGGAAGGTCGAGCCGTCGCAGCCCAGGTCGTGGGCGCCCAGGTCGTCGGCCACGATCAGGATCAGGTTCGGCGTGCCGGCCAGGCCGGCCGCCTCGCCGCCCAGCCAGGCGGCCACGGCCACCGCCAGCGTTCCGCCCCAGGTTCGCACGCGCAGCATCCCCATCGCCGGTCCCCCCGCACCGCGATCCCGGCCCGGTTCGTCGCCCGTCGACGGCCGGTGGTCCCGGGATCCAGAGGGGCCCAGGATCGGGCACCCGGGCCCGCCGGGCAAGGGGGGGGCCGGGGGCACCCTCAGGCGTCGGGCTCGAACGGCTCCATGTGGATCAGGACGCCGGCGACGACGGGCACGGTGGTGCGGATGGCACCCTTGACCTTGCCGCTGAGGATGTGCGCGTCGCGCAGCGGCAGCAGGGGGTCGGCCTGGACGTGCAGGTCGGCGAAGTACTCGGTGCCGAGCTTGCGGACCCGCAGCTTCTCGATCTGGCGCACGCCCTCGACGGCCACGGCGGCCGCGGCGATCCGGTCGAGGATGGCGCCGTCGGGCACGCGGTCCATCAGGTCCCGCAGCGCCATGCCCATGAGCCGCACGCCGTTGAAGGCGATGATCGCGGCGGCGACCAGCGCGCCCCAGTCGTCGGCGGCCTCCCAGCCGGGCCCGCCCCAGAGCGCGATGGCGATGCCGACGAAGGCGGCCGCCGACGTGATCGCGTCGCTGCGGTGGTGCCAGGCGTCGGCCTCGACGGCCGTGCTGCCCGTCTCGCGGCCCACGTCGAGCACCCGCCGCGAGAGGATCTCCTTGACGATCACGACCCCCGCCAGCACCGCCAGCGTCCAGGGCGCCGGCGCGTGGTGCGGGGTGAGGATCTCCCCCACCGCCGCCGCCGCGATCGCCAGCGCCGCGGCCAGGAGCATCATCGCCACCACGGCCGCCGCCACCGCCTCGGCCTTGCCGTAGCCGTAGGGATAATCCTCGTCGGCCGGCCGGGTCGTGATCCGCAGCCCGGTCCAGACGACCATCGAGCCGAACAGGTCCATCGACGACTCGATGGCGTCGGCCACCAGCGCGTACGAGTGCCCGATGATGCCGGCCAGGAGCTTGACCACCACCAGCACCGCGTTGACCAGCAGCCCCACCAGCGCCGCCCGCATGCCCCGGCTGGCCGCCGCCCCCGCCGAGCGGCCGGGGGGACGGGGTTCGGGGCTCGGGGTCATCCGCTCATCGGGTGCCGTCGGTCGGTTCATGCCCCTAGTCTTACCGGCAGACCACGTCCAGGGGCCAGAGGGGCGCCCTTCCGACTCGTCCGCCCCCGCCTCCGATCCCGCCCGACCCGCGGGTGCTGCCAAGCTCGGGCGCTCTGCGGTCAGCCGCCACGACACGCTTGACCGGGATGCGGGTGCGGTTAATCTGGCTGTTGACGGCGATATCGAGAACTCTGGATCACGCCGATTTCTCGGAGGAGGCCCTCATGGTCCGGTCATCCTCGAAAACGTTGGTGAGGCGGCGACGGTCGCGGGCGCCGCAGCTCGAAGCGCTGGAGCGCCGCGAACTCCTGACGCCGATCCCCGTCACCACGCTGGCCGACGCCGGCTCCGGCTCGCTGCGCGCCGCCATCGAGCGGGCCAACCTCGAGCCTGGCCCGGACACCATCACCTTCCCGGCGGTCGCCGGCACGATCACGCTCGCCAGCGCCCTGCCCGAACTGGCCTCCGAGATCACCCTGACCGGCCCGGGCGCCGCGAACCTGACCATCGCCCGCAGCACCGATCCCGCCACCCCCATGTTCCGGATCCTGACCATCCCCGAGGGGGCCTCCGTGTCGCTCTCCGGCATGACCCTGAGCGGGGGCCGGATCGCCGCCAACGGCGCCGGGCTCGCCAACGCCGGCACGGCGACGCTGACCGGGGTCGTCCTCGTCGGCCATGCCATCTACGGGCCTGGGAGCGGGGCGGGCCTGTTCAACAGCGGAACGATGCAGCTCGACGGGGTCACCCTCGCGGAGAACATCCAGACCAGCCCCCTGTTCGTCCAGAGCCCGGGAGGTGGCGGGGTTGGAAACACTGGCACACTGTCGATCCGCCACTCGAACATCCGTGACAACGCGGCGCTCTCTGATGGTACGGACGGCTCCAGAGGCGGTGGGATTGCCAACGCTGGCGCACTGACGATCGTCGAGAGCCTGATCCAGGCGAATCGGGCGTACAGGGCGGGAGGGGGTATCCATAATTCCGGCACACTGGAGCTGCGTGGTTCCACAATCGCGGGCAACTACACGGGTGCGATCGGTGGAAGATATACCTACGGCGGGAGTGGGGTCGGCGGCGGGATCAATAATTCGGGCTCGCTCACGATCGTCGAATCGACGATCCGCGAGAATTCCGCGAGGCCGGAGTCCTTCATCGGCCAGATTGGCTCGAGCGCCGGGGGTGGCCTCGCTAACGACGGCTCGCTGCGGCTCGAGCGTTCGACCCTCAGTGACAACTACGCCGGGGGGAGGTACGGCGGGGGTGGAGCAGACCTCGATACCAGCGGGATGGCCGTGGTCACCAACTCGACCGTGAGTAACGAGCCGAACACCCATTTTCTCAGCTCCCTGATCGCCAATTCCGGCCAACTCCTCATCCTGGGATCGACAATCGCGTCGAGATTGAACGGACCCACCGTCGTCAGCGGCGCGGCAAGCTCGGGGAAACCGTATGGACTGGTGATCGTCACCTCGATCTTCAGCAACAGTCATCCGGACGGCCGCAGCCTGGTCGCTTCGGTGGAGGCATTCCACTCGATCGGCCACAATCTGTTCAGCGATCGGCCTGAAGTCCAACTGGCTACGACCGATCTGACCGGGGCCGACTCGCGGCTGGGTCCGCTGGCCGACAACGGGGGACCGACCTGGACGCGGGAGCTCTTGCCGGGCAGCGCCGCGCTCAATGCTGGTCAGGCGGTTTCGGCGCTCGCGACGGACCAGCGCGGGGTGGCGCGGCCACAGGGGCTGCGGCCTGACATCGGCGCGTTCGAGGTGGTGCTGGTTGCGCCCCGGGTCATCGGGCTGGAGCGGTTTGGCTACCACTGGCGACCGACCACGCTGGTCGTCGCCTTTGACGATGCGATGGACCCGGTCCGGGCCACGAACGTGGCGAACTACGCGCTGGTGCAGCTCGGGCCAGGGGGTCGTCAGCGGTCGATCGACCTCACGGCGGCCGAGGTCTCGGAGGCCACGCGGTCCGTGACGCTCCGGCCGGCTCACCGGCTCTCGCTCCAGGGCCGCTATCAGCTCACGGTGCGCGGCCGGGGTCCTGACGGGCTCGCGAGCCGCGACGGACAGCTCCTGGATGGAGCGGGCACCGGGCAGGCCGGGACGGACTTCGTGCAGACCTTCGGCCGAGAGGCATTGCACCTGCCCGCGCGGCCCGGCCTGGCGGGCTCGAACCGGCTGTTCAGGGTGCGTGGCTCAGGCCTTCGAGGTGCAGCAGGGCGTTGAGCATCTCGACCTGGGCGCGGCCGTCGGGGGCGAACTCGACGAGGCTCAGGCCGCCGTTGGACTGGCGCAGGGTGCGGGCGCGGTCCATCGGCAGGCCGAGGACGCCGGCGAGGTAGGCGCGGTTGACGATGTTGTGGCCGACGACGGCGATGGCCTGCCCCGGGTGCGCGGCGGCGAGCCGGGCGACGGCGGGGGTGACGCGATCGGCGACCTGCTGGAACGACTCGCCGTCGGGGTAGGGGACGGTGCCAGGATGGGCGTGGAACCGAGCGTGCTCGGCGGGGTCCTGGGCCTGCGCCTGGGCCCAGGTCAGGCCCTCCCAGCGGCCGACGTTCCCCTCGATCAAGGCGGGGACGGTCACCGGCTCCAGGCCGTGGGGGGCGGCGATCTGCGCGGCGGTCTGGGCGGCGCGGAGCAGGGGGCTGGTGTAGACGGCGGCCAGCCGCACGCCGGCCGCCGCCAGCGCCTGGCCGGCACGGCGGGCCTGCACGTGGCCGAGGTCGTCGAGCGGCAGGTCGGAGCCGCTGCCCTGGAGCGTGTACGGCACGGCGCGGTTGGCGGCGGTGGCGCCGTGGCGGACGAGGACCACGCGGGTCGGGCGATCGCTGGCCATGCACTGGGCTCGCAAGGGGGGCGGTCCGGGGGCCGGGGTGAGAACCGGAACCCGGGTAGCCTGGGGGAGTTCGGGCCTCGGCGCCCCTCGGGGCGGGGGGGCCCGATTTTAGGGGGCTGTGCTTCACCGGGGCAAGCGGTTCGTGTTAAGGTGCGGGCCGTGGGCCGCCGGGAGGGATCCGGGCGCGTGCCCCCAGTTCAGGTGCCGCCGGGGGCCGACCCCGGGGCCGTTCGCCGTCGCATGCGACGCACGCAGGAGGAGGCCGGGATGCTCGGAATCACGCTGGGGGCCGAGGCGTACCTGGAGCGGGTCTGTCAGGAGATCCGCCGCCTGGATCCCGCGCAGGTGGTGGCGGTGAGCGACCGGATCGAGGCGGCCTGGCGCGACGGCAAGTTCGTCTTCATCATCGGCAACGGCGGCAGCGGCGCGAACGCCTCGCACCTCTGCGAGGACCTGGCCAAGTGCACGCTCCGCGACTTCAACCGTCAGCGGCGGCTGCGGGTGCTGAGCCTCACCGACAACACGCCGTGGATCACCGCGGTGGCCAACGACATCAACTACCCGAGCATCTTCCTGGAGCAGCTCAAGAACCTGGGCTCCGCCGGCGACCTGCTCATCGCCATCAGCGGCTCGGGGAACAGCCCGAACATCGTGCACGCGGTCGAGTGGGCCAACGCCCACGGCCTGACGACCATCGGCGTCACCGGCTTCGACGGCGGCAAGCTCAAGGCGATGGCGCACCAGAACCTGCACGTGCCCAACGACGACATGGGCATCGTCGAGTCGCTGCACCTGACGGCGTTCCACTGGGTCATCGACGACCTGAACCGCCGGTTCGCCGAGGCCGACCCGGTCGCCGCCGGCTGAGCGCCGGCCGTCGCGACTGTAGCGCCGCGGCCCGGGATTGCCGCGGCTCGGCCCGCTCGACAGGGATCAGGGAGGACTCCGACCGTGTACATCGTCACCGGCGCCGCCGGGTTCGTGGGCAGCAACATCATCCGCGCCCTGAACGACCTGTGCGTGACCGACATCCTGGCCGTCGATGACCTGACCCAGGGCGACAAGTTCCGCAACCTGGCCGACTGCTGGGTCGCCGACTACATGGACCACGTCGAGTTCCGCGACTACATCCGTCGCGGCGCCCCGGGCCTGGAGCAGGCCGGCACGATCCTGCACCAGGGCGCCTGCGCCGACACGACCGAGCCCAACGGCCGCTACATGATGGACACGAACTACACCTTCTCCAAGGAGCTGCTCCACTGGGCGCTCGACCGGAAGGTGCCGTTCGTCTATGCCTCGAGCGCCTCGGTCTACGGCCTCACCCGCCACTGTGTCGAGCGGCCCGACTGCGAGTCGCCGCTGAACGTCTACGCGTACTCGAAGCTCACCTTCGACCACTACGTCCGGCGGATCCTGCCCCGGGCCGAGTCGACGGTGGTGGGCCTGCGGTACTTCAACGTCTACGGCCCCCGCGAGGTGCACAAGGGGCGGATGGCGTCGATGGTCTGGCAGATCTATCGCCAGCTCAAGGAGACCGGCGTCGTCAAGCTGTTCCAGGGCACCGACGGCTTCGGCGACGGCGAGCAGCGCCGCGACTTCGTCTCGGTGGCCGACGTCGCCGCCGTGAACCTGCACTTCGCCGCCGCCCGGCCCGAGGTGCAGGCGATCGTCAACGTCGGCACCGGCACCTGCTACAGCTTCAACGAGATCGCCAACGCCCTGATCCAGCGCCTGGGCACCGGCCGCATCGAGTACGTGCCGTTCCCCGACTCGCTCAAGGGCAAGTACCAGAGCTTCACCCAGGCCGACCCCACCGCGCTGCGGGCCGCCGGCTACGACCGGCTGTTCAAGACGCTCGAAGAAGGCATCGACCACATGCTCGCCTGGTCTGATTCCCCCGAGGCCACCGGCCAGCCGGCCCCGGCCAGCGTGAAGGCTCCGGCGCCCGCCCCCGCCGCGCCGGCCTGAGCCCGCCGCGCCCGAGCCGGTCGCGTCCCCTCACCCTCCCGTCCCCCGAGCCGTCAGGTCCGTGCCGATGTCGAGTCCCAAGCCCAGCACCGTCGCCCCCGGCGCCACCCGGCTCGAAGAGCTCGTCCACGGCCTCCGCCCGGTGCGGGTCGCGGTCATCGGCGACGTGATGCTCGACCGCTACGTCAAGGGCCGCGCCGACCGCCTCAGCCCCGAGGCGCCGATCCAGGTGCTCGACGTCACCGACGAGTATCAGATGCCCGGCGGCGCCGCCAACGTCGCCATGAAGGCGGTCGGCCTCGAGGCCCGCGTCACCCTCGTCGGCCTGCTCGGCGACGACCCCGCCGCCGCCGAGCTCCGCACGCTGCTGACCGACCACCCCGACCTCTCCGACGCGCTGGTCGGCGACGCCGCCCGCTCCACCACGGTCAAGACCCGGTTCATCGCGCACAACCAGCAGCTCCTGCGCGTCGACCGCGAGCGCCGGGTGCCCCCCGGCCCTGAGGTCGTGCAGCGGCTCGCCGCCGCCGCCCGCCAGGCGGCCGCCGAGGCCGACGCTGTGATCCTCGAGGACTACGGCAAGGGCGTGCTCGGCCCCGAGGTCATCGCCGCCGCGATCGCCGGCGCGAAGGAGTCCGGCGCCCCGGTGGTCGTCGATCCCAACGGCCGCGACTATGGCCGGTACGCCGGCGTGACGGTGCTGACGCCGAACGTGAAGGAGGCCGAGGTCGCCGCCGAGCGCCCGATCAAGGACCTGGCCGGCCTGGAGGCCGCCGCGGCGATCCTGGTGGCGCAGACCGGCTCGGCGCTGGCGATCACCCGCGACGCCGAGGGCATCAGCCTGTTCCGGCCCGACCCCGCCGGTGGGCCCCCTTCGCACGTGCACATCCCGACCGTGCCGGTGGCCGTCTACGACGTCACCGGCGCCGGCGACGCCGTGGCCGCCGCGCTGGCGATCGCGCTGGCCGGCCGGGTCGAGCTGGCCGAGGCATGCGCCGTGGCGAACCTCGCCGGCCGCGCCGTGGTGCGACAGTTCGGCGTCGGCACGCTCAGCCCCGCGCACCTGCTGGCCGAGGCCCGCGGCGAGGCCGGCCCGTCGGCGGCCAAGCTCGTCGACCTGGCCTACGCCCGCCGCCGCGCCGCCGAGGTGCGGCAGTCGGGCGGCAAGGTCGTCTTCACCAACGGCTGCTTCGACATCCTGCACTACGGCCACGCCCACCTGCTCCAGTTCGCCCGCTCGCAGGGCGACTTCCTGGTGCTGGGCCTGAACACCGATGCCTCGGTGAGCCGCTTCAAGGGCCCCGAGCGCCCGCTGGTGCCCGAGGTCCAGCGCGCCTCGATGCTCGCCCTGTACCCGTTCGTCGACCTGATCGTCCTCTTCGACGAGGACACGCCCCTGCACCTGATCGAGGCCCTCCAGCCCGACGTGCTGGTCAAGGGCGGCGACTACACCCCCGAGACCGTCGTCGGCCGCGAGCTCGTCGAGGTCCACGGCGGCCGCGTCGCCATCTGCCCCCGCCTCGAAGGCCTGAGCACGACGAACATCGTCCGCAAGATGAAGGATCCCGGCGACTCCTGAACCGGGGGCGCTCGAGCGGTGCCGAGCCGTCCGACGGCACGGCCTCGGATCGGTCGGGCCGCGAGGGGGCGGGGCCCACCGACGGTGATCGGAACGGGCAGGCGGGCGGCGCGTTCGCGGCGGTGCTGCGGACCTGAACCCGGGCCCAGCGCGCGCAGGAGGGGGCGGGCCGTGGGCCCGCCCCCGCGCGGACGGTTGGGTGACGAGCGGGTGTCGCTCAGCCGGCGAGGGCCGGTGCCAGGGCGTCGACGGGGTGCACCTCGTGTTCGAGCCGGATCGCCCGGCCGCCGTCGAGGCGCTCGATCAGGACCATGGTCGGCTGACGACGCTCGGTGATCAGGTCGACCACGGTGCCAACCGACTCGCGGTTGGTCGTGGTGGTGAACCGCACGAGGTCGCCCACGGTGAGCCGCTTCATGGCAATTGCCTCCCTGCTGGTCATCTGAGTCGCATCCTGCGGCGGGCATCCGGCGGGCCGCGCCGGGCCCCGCCATTGGGAATATTGCGCCAGGGGCGCGAATCTGTCAGGGCCAGTTTCGCGGTTTTTTCGGACCCTGATTCCCGGCTCAGGGGCCCCGGAGCGCGGCGGCCTCGGAGACGCCCAGGCTCAGGGCCCGCTCGGCGCTGCGGCGGGCGCCGGCCGGGTCGCCGTGCACCCGCTGCGCCAGGGCGAGGTTGTAGAGGATGCGGCCCTGCAGCGCGGGGTCGGGCCGGGTGGCCAGGGCCTGCTGGTAGTCGGCGATGGCGCGGGCCGGCTCGCCGGCGTTGTAGGCCAGGATGCCGCGATTGAGCCAGGCGGCGGTGAGCTTCGGGTCGAGCTCCAGCGCCCGCGAGTAGTCGCGGGCCGCGGCCTCGGGATCGCCCAGGGCCTCGAGCGCCAGCCCGCGATTGTGGTAGCAGGTGGCGCGGTCGGGCGCCAGCGCGGCGCAGACGCGGAAGGCGGCCAGGGCGTCGGCCGGGCGGCCGAGGCGGTAGGCGCACAGGCCCTGGTTGAAATTCGCCCAGAAGTTGCCGGGCTCACGCTCCAGCGCCTGGCGAAACTCGGCCTCGGCCTCGGCGAGCCGGCCCTCGCGGAGCAGGAACCGGCCCTGGTCGTCGTGCTCCCAGGCGGTGCGGGGCGCGCCCGGCGCCGGGGCTCCCGCCGGGTCGAGGGCGGCTCGCCGCGATCGGAGCGCGAAGCGGGGCCCGAAGTCACTCAGGGC
>CAZUZD010000128.1:0-15871 GCA_964624465.1 uncultured Isosphaeraceae bacterium | reverse complement strand
GCGCGTGCCGCCCTGCGGGCGCGGCTGCTGCCGCCGCGATCCCCCCCCCTACGACTCCGCACGAGACGCCGGTTTATTCGCCGACCTGGAACGGCGGTGGATCGGGCTCGGTGCCGCCCCAATTGCTGGGGTAGTGGCCCAGGCGCTCGAAGCGATGATAGGTGGACCACGGCCATTCCGAAGGCCGGCAAACCAGGCCATGCTTGACCGGATTGAAGTGAACGTAATCGAGGTGTGTCTCCAGGTCGTGCCCGTCGCGGATCAGGTGCTCCCAGTACCGCCGTTGCCAGACCTCACGTTCGCCGGGCCGGAGACGCTCGTTCCGCGGGAAGGGCTCCCGGCCACTCTCATTCAACCAGAGTTTGCTGAACTCCGCCTTGATCCTGCGCCAACGCACCGAGTGGTCCGGATCGGTCCTTGGCTGTTCCCAGATGCAATGCAGGTGGTCGGGCAGCACCACCATTGCGACCGTACGGAAGGGCCAGCGGGTCCGAACCGAGCGCATCACCTCGCCCAGAAGCTGGACCGCGTCCACATCCTGGAAGATGGGCCGCCGGCGATACGTCACCGCCGTGAAAAAGAACATCGCCCCGGGTGAGTACCAGCGGTGAAATCGGGGCATCGCGCGCCTCAGCTCAAGCGACCGATCGTCTCCCTTCCGCAAACTTAGCTCGGGTCTCGTAGGGCGGATCAGCGCAGCGTCATCCGCCGGGCCCGAACGGAGGCCGTGCGATTGTCCAGTGAGCGGGGCCGTCTTCGGACGGCGGATCGGTAGCCGGTTTCGGACCGGCGGCACGGGGGCAAGCGATGGGGTTCGTGCCGTCGCGGCGGATGACGCTGCGCTGATCCGCCCTACGAAATTGATCGGATCCCACGGGTGGGACGCGGTGGTCAGCGGTCGTTGAGCACCGCTCGGACGTCCTGGAGCACGGTGGCGGGGGTCAGGTACTCGAGGTTGTAGATCTCGCGGCGGTGGCCGCGGGGGTCGAGGAGGAACAGGCGGGAGGGGTGGTCGAGGACGCCCTGGGCGTTGACGCGGGCCCACATGTCCCAGCGGGCCAGGAGCGCCGTGACCTGGTCGGGCGGGCCGGTGAGGAAGTGCCACGACTGGGGGTCGGCGTCGTAGACGCGGGCGTAGCCGCGGAGGACGGCGGGGTCGTCGCGGACGGGGTCGAGGGAGATCGAGACGAACTCGACCTGGGTGCCCCAGAGGCCGGCGGTCTTGAGCGCCTCCTGCACCAGGACCATGCGGTGCGTGGTCGCCGGGCAGACGCCGCCGCAGGTGGTGTAGATGAAGCCGACGAGCACGACCTTGCCGCGGCGACTGGCCAGGTCGAACGGCTCACCGTCCTGGTCGATGAGCTGCACCGCCGGCGCGGGGCCCAGGTCGGCCAGGTTCGCCGCGACGGCCGCCCGGTCGTCCCCCGCCCGTGCGACAGGTGGAGTGACGCCCAGGGTCATGGCCAGCAACGCGAGGGTCCGGACGGGTCCTGGCATTGGAGAGCTCCGGAGGGGCGTGCCTGTCGGTCGGCGTCCTCAGTTGACGAGCATGTCGTGGCCGCGGGCCGGGCCGGTGGGGAAGCGGCTCAGGTCCACCTGGAACTTCGGGTCGAGGTGCATGCCCCGGGCATCGACCCGCACGAGCTTGATCCAGAAGTTCGTGTGGTCGCGGTCCAGGGTCGAGAGCAGGCTGTTGGTGACGTACATCCGCTGGCCGTCGCCGGTGACGTGCATCATGTTCGGCTGGGTGCCGACGGTGAGCTGGCTGGCGAGCTTCGGGTGCGCGGGGTCGGAGACGTCGAACTGCTGCAGGTAGTCGGCGCCGAAGCAGGAGACGAACAGGAAGCGGTCGTCGGGGCTCTGCCGCAGATCCGCCGGCAAGGGGCCGGTGTCGGCGACCTTCGAGAAGACGTAGTTCCCATCCGTGCCGCCCCGGAACAGCCAGAGGCTGTTGTCGAGCGCGCAGTTGGTGAAGCCGTGGTCATTCTGCGGCTTGAGCGACCAGCGCACTTCCAGCGGGGCCTTGCCGGCGTGCCCGACCTGGAGCGGCTTGCGGGCCTTGAAGTCCCAGACGACCATCTGGTCGCCGAAGTCGGTCATGGTCATCTCGGCCAGCGGCTTCTGGTAGTTGCGCATCGGGGTGAAGCTGCTGGTGATCATCCGGTTCCGCTCGGGCTTCACGGCGACGTCGTAGCCATACGGGGCGTCGGCCGGGTGGTCGATGCGGCGGATGAACGTGCCGTCGTTCTGGAACTCGGCCAGGCCGGTCGGCAGCCCGCCGTCGGCCGAGCCCAGGAAGCTGATCAGCATGCGGCCCGGCAGCGCGTAGTACGTGTGGGGGCCCGACAGCCCGGTCGCCTTCGGGACGTTCTCCAGCACCCGCTCGATCCTCGGCTTCGCCGGGTCGGTGGCCACGTCGATGATCCAGATCCGGCTCGAGAACAGGCCGCCGGCCCAGATCCGGGTGCGGTCGTCGGTGTAGCCCCAGTGGTGCGTCTCGTTGCCCTTCGAGCCCAGGTCCAGGGTGTTCAGGATCGTCCCGAACTTCGGGCTCTTCGCGTCGACGTCGACCACGGCGATGAAGTCGTTGTCCCTGGCGTCGGCATCCACGCAGAAGACGTAGAGGTACCGTTCGGGGCGGTCGAGCCGCTTGACGAATGGGGACAGGCAGGTCTCGGCGCCGGCGGTGGCGGCCAGGGTCAGGAGCAGGGCCAAGCCCAGGGCCAGGGCCAGGCCGATGGGTCGGGCCGGGCCGGCCGGAGTCGTGGGATGCGCTCGCATGGGGTCGATCCTCCTGCAGGCGGGGTCGCGCCCGGGTCGTGGCGATCGAACGCCGGGCGTGGGCTCAGGGGGCGTCGTCGTCGCGGTCGGTCGGGTTCAGGTCGGTGGCGGTGAGCGTGAGCCACTCCCGGAGCCGTTCGGCGTCGGCACCCCGGAGCACGGTGGCCTGGTTCGCCTCGAAGAACAGCTCCAGCTCCAGGCCGGTGTCCCGGATCTCGGTGACGCGCTCGAGGTTCAGGTAGCGGGCGCCGATCCTGATGAGTTCCATCGCACGTTCGCCTCCCCGCGGGTCGCCGGGCCCCCCGGCGCCTCGCTGCCCTCCACGATAGCAAACCCCGCGACCCGGTGGCGGCCACCAATTTGACCGGAACGGCCGCCGGACCCGGACCGGGTCGGGCGCCAGCCGCGGGGGCCGGGGCGGCTGGTTCCGCCGGTGGCGAGGGCTGGGCCCCGAGGTCACGGCCCGGCCGCTGCGGGCTCTGGGCTAGTCGCCGTCGCGGTCGCGGCGGTACCAGCTCCAGAGCAGGCGGTGGGTGGCGTGGTCCAGGAGGGCCTGCGAGGTGGGGTAGAGGGTCTCGGGGCCCTCGTCGCCGGCGAGCAGGGCGCGGGTGGTGGGGGTGATGTAGGCGTCGGCGGCGCGGACGGTGATCTCGGTCAGCAGGGCGCGGAAGTTCTCGGCGGCGTTGGGGCGCTTGCGGGCCCCCAGCGCGGCGTAGCTCAGGCCGTCGGCCGAGGCCCGCAGGGCCAGGCGGGGCTCGCGGCGCACGATCAGGGCCTCGGCCACCGGTTCGCGGGCGATCCGCATCGAGCGCTCGCGGCGGGCGGTGGCCTGCGAGCGCCGCAGCAGGGCGTTCAGGCCCACGTTCACGGCCCGGACCCAGCCCGGCGGGGCGATCACCCGCAGCTCGTCGGGCTGGTCGATCCGGCCGGCGTCGATCAGCTCGACGTGGTCCCAGGGCACCCAGTGGGTCGGCTCGCCGCGGAGCCCGCGCACCTGGAGGCCGGCGTCAGTGCAGACCAGGTCGTGCACCGTCCGCGCCGGGCTCAGCACCGGCAGGCGGTCGAGCCGCCACGCCTCGGCCGGCACCCGCAGCTCGAACAGCCCGTCGAGGATCTCCCGCACCTCCCCCTCGGCCAGCGGATGCGGCCAGACCCCGGGCGCCCGCGCGACCCACTGCATCACGTCGGTCGGATGCTGCCCGGTCACCGCCACGATCCGGTCCCGCACGGCGCCGGGGTCGTCGGGGTGGTCGAAGAGGACCAGGCGGTACGAGTTGTCCGGCGCGGGCGGGGGGGCGGGCATCGGGCGGGCATCCCTGGCGGGCGGCGGCACGGGTGGAGCCGGGCGGCAGGCTCTCGGGCCATCGTAACCCGGCCGCCACGGGGTCGCCAACCGGCCGGTGGCCTCCCGGACGACCCCGGAGGTCGTCTGGGGGCCGGACTGATCGCTACAGCCGGACCAATGCGACCGACCGTCGCAGCAGGCCGACGGTTTGGTCCGATCGGGCCGGCCGCGACGGTCGATGGGTTGACTATCGACAATCGGCCGAGGCCCGGCCCCGGTCGCCTCGTCACGGGTGGATGCCCGGCGGTCGTGACGGACCGTCTGCTCTCGAACCGGAGGGAACACGGATGTTCTTCGGATGGCTCTTTCGTAAGACGCGTCGCCAGCGGGCCTTCCGCCCCGCCGTCGGCGGCCAGCGCTCGCCCGTCGAGTCGCTCGAGACCCGGCAGCTCCTGGCCGCGCCGGCGCTCCTGGGGGTCTACCCCCCCTCGGTCTATCAGCAGTATCGCAACAAGTTCGGCGTGACCAGCGACGGCATCCCCAAGTACCCCAAGCCGTACGTCCAGACCGGCGTCGCCAACGGCGGCCGCGCCGCGGCGATGGTCGACGTCGACGGCGAGCTGTACATGGCGCACCTCTCGAACACCGGCGACACCGGCGGCGGCCTCGGCCCCGGCGTCACCGGCACCATCCGCGCCAAGGCGGCCCCGGGCGGTCGGGTGGACCTGTTCCTGACCGGCACGACGACCGAGACCGTGCTGACGATCGACCCCGAGGTGCCCGACCGGGGCACCGAGACGGCCCACACGATGGCCCCCGGCATGGCCTACCATGACGGCCTGCTGCACATCCGCAACATCACGGTGCTCAACGGTCGCATCGGCCAGATCCTGGCCTACCGCACGGCCGACCTCAACGGCAAGCTCACCGTGCAGTCGCGGGTGCCGACCTACACCACCCCGTTCGTGGACCGGATCGCCTTCTACCGGATGAACCGGGGCGCGTCGATCAAGGTGGATGGCGACATCAACACCCTGAGCATCTACGACGACCTGACGCTCGACGGCACCGACAGCGTGATCCAGTCGAACCGCGACATCAACTACTTCTACGTCGGCGGCAACCTGACGCTCGTCAACGGCGCGTCGATGACCGCGGCCCGCGACATCGGCCTGCTGACCCAGGGCGCCAAGGGTTCGGCCCCGGGCGGTCGCGGCGGCGTGATCATCGGCAACCTGATCGTCGGCACCGGCAGCACGATCGCCGCCGGCCGCGCCATCCGGGCGCCGATCGAGGTCCTCGGCTCCTCCAGCGGCATCGCGAACCTGCAGCCGCAGGTCGCCGCCGCGACCAACGTGCTCGGCACCCGCGGCTGAGCCCGGCCCTGACCCGGTTCCCGAGGTCCCCCGGACGGCCCCGCCTCGCGTGGGGCCGTTCGCGTTGAGGGCCCGCCACACCACGGCGGCATGCGCTTGCCTTGACCTGATCCGCCCGCGCTGCTAGAAGTCCGTCCGCATCCGATCGGGCTCGACGGGAATGGATTCCTGCGCCCGGACGGATGGCCCCGGGTCTCCGGGCGGGTCGCATCACGCTCGCGGACGGGTGCCGGTCGCCGGCGCCCCGGTTCGCGATGCGCCCGGGCGCGACCACCGCCCTGCCGTCGCGCCGCAGTCATCGGACCGCGGCCGCGCGGGGCCCGTCTCGCATGGAGGCGAAGGGCAATGAGCGTAGCGTCAGGGCCGATCGCCCCGCGCCGGCGGGCCCCCCTGCCCACCGGGTTCCTCGGGCTGCTGCTGCTGATCGGCCTGAGCGAGGGCTGGATTCGCCGCCACGACCGCGACTTCACCGACGCCTTCCGCGACGCCTGGCGCCGCGCCGGCCAGTGGACCGGTCGCGCCGAGGTCCGCAACGCCGAGGTGCTCTGCCTGGGCGACAGCCTGGTCCTGATGGGCGTGGCCCCGCGCATCCTGAGCGAGCAGCTCGGGCGTCCGGCGCACGGCCTGGCCGTCTTCCGGGGCCAGGCGGCCACGGCCTATCTCCTGCTCCGCCGCGCCCTCGACGCCGGGGCTCGCCCCCGGGTCGTGCTCCTGGACGGCGAGCTGCTGGGCGAGGACCCCCGCAGCATGGCGGGACTCTGGGCCGAGCTGCTGAGACCCCGGGAGCTGCTCGACCTGGCCGTGGCGGCCCGCGACCCGAGCTTCGCCGCCGAGATCGCCACCGCGCAGGTCCTGGCCTCGGCCCGGGGGCGGTTCGAGATCCGGCAGCTGGTCCGGGCCGCGCTGGCCGGCGAGGCGTTCTCGCTGAGGCACGAGACGATCCCCAGGGCCCGGAACTGGTCGGCCAACGCCGGCGCCCAGATCGCCGCCGACCCGGCCCCCGGGCTGGCGCAGACCGACGCCGGCGTGGCCGAGATGCTCGAGCGGAGCCGGTATCAGCCCGGCCGCTGGTACCCCCACAAGCTCAACCACGTCTACGTCCGCCGCCTGCTCGACCTGGCCAGGGCGCGCGACATCGCCGTCTTCTGGGTCTTCCCGCCGGTGCAGCCGGAGGTCCAGGCCCGCCGGGAGGCGCACGGCTACAACGCCGGCTTCGATGCCTACCTCGACCGCCTGATGAGCCTGTACCCGAACCTGGCCGTGCTCGACGCCCGCGGCTCCCGCTACCCGGCCAGCACGCTGGTGGACCTGACCCACCTGAGCCGCACCGGCGCCGTGGCGTTCAGCGAGGCCCTGGCCACCCGGCTCGCCGGCTGCCTGGAGGCCCCCCTGCCCGCCGACGCGTCCGCCCGGCGGTACGTCCTGCCGCCGTACGAGCCCCCGAAGAACCTCGCCGCCGTCGAGGACCTGGGCGACTCGGCCGCCGTGCTGCGCGCGGCCGCGGCCCAGCGCGCCGCCACCCGGCGCTGAGGCCCCGGCTCAGGCGCCGACGATCTGGTGCAGCAGGCGGGCGCAGTCGCCGAGCTCGCCGAGGTTGCGCAGCAGCAGCAGCGGCACGAGCGTGCCGGCCAGGGCCAGCGCCAGCCTCGGCCACCAGCGGGCGGCGTGCGCGCCGACCAGGATCACGAGCGGGACGGAGTGCGCCACGTAGAGGAACTGGTACGTGCCGTAGACCAGGTGCAGCGCCACCTGGCCGGCCAGGATCGCGGCCAGGGCCAGACGGAACGTCGGATCGAACGAGCCCCGGGCCAGGCCGACCAGCCCGAGCCCCAGCAGCGGCAGCCAGAGCGCCACGATCACGCCGAAGAGGGCCCCGTTGCGGCCGATCTGGTCGGCGTGGAAACAGAGCACCCGCCGGGCCGGCTCGACACCGGGGGCGCCGCCGTCCAGGTCCACCTCGGGCGCGACGACGCCGGCCAGGGTGACGTGGTAGATGGTCTCGATCGGCCGACGGTTCAGGAACTTGAGGTTCCCCTGGAGGTCGAGCGTGTGGCGGTGCTGGAACAGCGAGATCCCCTCGGCGCCCGGGCAGACGAACGGCAGGAGCCCGAAGGCCAGCAGGACCAGGAGCAGGCCGTTGGCGATCGCCTGCGCCGCCCGCCGCGGCGGCAGCGCCAGCGCGGCGACCGCCAGGCCGGCCATGGCGTTGGTGACCGTGACGGCCATCGAGGCCGCGACGGCCAGCGTCACCGCCGCCTCGAAGCCCCGCCCCAGCGCCGCGCGGAACCGCACCACCAGCAGCGGGATCAGCAGGCTGAGCTGGCCGAACAGGAACGTGTCGATCACGCCGCACCAGAACACGAACTGCGCCGAGACCACCCAGAGCGCCCCGAAGACCAGCGCGGGCAGCGCCCGGCCGGTGATCGCCAGCAGCAGCACCCCCGCGCCGGTCCCGACGAGCGCCGAGGTCCCGGCCAGCAGCACCCGGACCCGCGTCATCGGGTCACGCACCAGCGGCTGCAGCGCCAGCGACGGCACGGTGACGACGTAGCCGATCAGCGGGTGCCGCTCGGCCCGGCGCTGGGCCAGCGACCAGCGGTTGATCGCCACCGCGTAGTAGTCGGGCAGGTCGCCGTCGAACCAGACATCCCAGGCCTTGAGGGTGTCCTGGTCCACCACCGCCGGCCGCAGGACCACGCCGCTGGCGTGCCACGACATGCCGGCAGCCAGCGCGGCCAGGGCGATGACGACCGCCAGGACCGCCGCGCGCGGGAGGGCCGTCGGGACCAGGGCATCGGGCGAGGCGTCGGTGGGCTGCGACACGGCAAGGGCTCCGTCGGAGGCGGGGTGGTCGTCGGTTCCAGCGCGGCTCAGAGCCAGGCGGCGGCGGCCAGGATCAGGCCGACCAGGATCCCGGTGAGCTGGCTCTTACGGTCGCCGAGCGCGAAGACGACCGGATCGACGTGCATCCGGCCCCGGTGGGCCAGCAGCCAGAGCCGCGACGTCCAGTACAGCAGCAGCGGGCAGATCAGGAGCAGCCAGCGGGGGTGCCGGTACAGCGTCACGCTGGCCGGGTCGTTGATGTACAGGCAGATGACCAGCACGGCCAGGTAGCTACTCGCCGGGCCCAGCGAGCGGATCATCTCGGCGTCCTCGGCATGGTAGCCACGCCCGGGCAGGCGCGCGTTGGCGGGGCCGTCGGCCACGCCGCGCAGCTCGGTGTACCGCTTCAGGAGCGCCAGCCCGAGGAAGAAGAACAGCGAGAAGGCCAGCAGCCAGGGGGAGATCACGATCCCGGTGGCGCCGCCGCCGGCGAGGATGCGGACCGTGTACAGCCCGGCCAGGCACATGACGTCGACCATCAGCAGCCGCTTGATCGCCAGGCTGTAGGCCACGGCGGTCGCCCCGTACAGGCCCAGCCAGACCGCGAACTCGCCCGGCAGCAGCGCGGTCAGGGCCGCCGCCAGGCCGACCAGCCCGGCGGCGACCGCCAGCGCCCGGGGAATGCCGATGACGCCGGCGGCCAGCGGCCGGTGCCGCTTGCGGGCGTGCGCGCGATCCGAGGGCAGGTCGATCAGGTCGTTCAGCAGGTAGATCGCCGAGGCCGCGGCGCAGAAGGCCAGGACGGCGACGGCCGTCGCGGCCAGCGTCCGGGGCTCGCCCACCCGGTGCGCCGCCACCATCGGCACGACCACCAGCGCGTTCTTGGCCCACTGGTGCACCCGCAGCTGCCGCACCCATCCCCGCCAGCCGGGCACCGGGTCGGGGAACGTCGCGACCACCGGGCACCGGTGGCCGGCCTCACGCACCAGCGTCGGGTCCGATCCCACCACCAGCGCGCCCCGGGCAGCCTCCCAGACCGGCAGGTCGGCGGTGCTGTCGCCCAGGTAGTCGAACCCCCGGACGCCGTAGCGGCGCACGAGCGCATCGCGCTTGTGGCGGCCCTTGAGGTTCACCGCGCCGTCGCTGGCCACGACCGCGTCGAAGAGGCCCAGGGACCCGGCGACCGCCTCCGCCAGCCGGGCGTCGGCCGCCGTCGCCAGCACGAGCGTGCGTCCGCCCGCCTTCTCGGCGCGGAGGAACGCCAGCACGTCGGCCCGGTAGGGCAGCTGCGCGACATCGAGGTCGGCCCGCCCGGCGAGCCCGGCCTTCAGCGCCGCCCGCCCCTGTCCGAGCCAGCCCACCACCCGCGCCAGGTCCGCGGGCCACGTTCGGACGGCCGCCCCGAACGACTCCCAGAGCAGGTCCGTGCGGATCAGGCTGCCGTCCAGGTCGACACACAGCGGGACCGCGGCGTCCCGATCATCGTCTGCGGCCGCGCTGCCGCTCGGCATGGCTCACCGGGCTCGGGTGCCGGAACGGGGACCGGGGAGTCTCCCGGGGTCGCGGCCACCGCGGCGCGATCCCGCAAAAGAGGATACCCCATCCCTGGCTCCACGGGCCCCTCGGCGCCGGCCCTCGGCCTCGCCCTCGCGCTCCGGGGACTCGAGGTGGACCTGATCCGGTCGAACCCGGCCAGGGGGATGCGGCAGCCGCAGTGCTGGGCGGTGTCGCCGTCCGACTGGGTGCTGCCGGCGTTGGACCGGATCAGCTCCGCCTCGGGGAGCATCGGCACGCGGTCGGCCTCGTCGCCGAGTCGAAGAAACGGACCACGAAGTCGCCACCCGGCTCGCGCTCGATCCTGCGCTCGATCCGCCCGGGCCCCGTTCGACGACCACCGAGCGGGATCCGCGGCCGCTCGCACGGCGATCCCGGGGCGACTCCGTCACGCGGACCGATCGTGGTCCGCCCCGGCGCGGGACCCTCCGCGCCGCCCCCTGGGCCGCGATGGTCTGGGGCGGCCGGACTGTTGCACGGGGGTCCGGGTGTGTCAATTTTTCACGGGCAGGCACAACCGGGACTGCCGGCCGATCAGCGGGTCTCGGCGGCCTGGGCGGTGAGCCAGCGGGCGTGGTGCTCGCGGATCACGGCGATGGCCTCGTCGGCGGTGTCGACGCAGGTCGGGATCGCGATGTCCTCGGGGTTGGCCAGCGGCGGGTCGAAGCTCAGCATGTGCTGGCGGGCCCAGCCGACGAGGTCGCGGTACATCGGCCCCATCAGGACCAGCGGCGTGTTCTCCAGGTGCCGGACCTGCAGGAGCTGCCAGATCATCAGGGTCTCGAGCGCCGTGCCGATGCCGCCGGGGGCGACGATGTAGGCGTCGGAGAGCAGCACGAAGTGGTGCAGCCGGGAGAAGAAGGTGCGGTGCTCGAAGGCCTGCTTGACGAACGGGTTGGCCCCCTGCTCGAACGGCAGATTCACGCGGATGCCGACCGACTCGGAGCCGTTGGCCGCCTGGGCTGCGCCCTCGTTGGCCGCCTGCATCAGGCCGGGGCCGCCGCCGGTGACGATGTCGCAGCCCAGCTCGGCCAGGGCCCTGGCGGCTTGCTTCGTCTCCTCGTAGGGCACCGTCCCCGGCCGGGCGCGGGCCGAGCCGAAGATCGTCACGCGGTAGCGGTCGTCGCGGCTGGGCCGCAGCCGGGTCAGGTTGTTGACCACGCTCCAGAGGCCCAGGATCGAGCTCTCGAGCACGGCCTGGGTGGTGACCTCGTCGTCGAGCCGGACGGTGCCGCCGGCGGGTTCGATGATCGACTTCTCGGACATGATGACCCGGCGCCTCGGAGTGAGAGAGCGGCCGTCGCCCGCGCCGCGTTCGCCGTCGAACGGGTCGGCGGGGCGTCGCGCCTTGGCCCCGATGGTAGACACCGCCGCCGCTGCCGGACAAGCCGTCGCGCCCGCGACCGTCGCGCCCGAGGTCAGTCGGCGGGCACCGGTCGGTATGCCTTGATCCAGCCGCCGGGCTGTAGCTCGTCCAGCCGGAGCGTGTCGCGCTGGACCCGCCGGCGCTCGGCCTCGGTCATGGCGTCGGTGCCGGTGTTCTGGTGCAGGATGACCAGCGTGCGGCCCCGGTCGCGGACCTCCTCGACGACCGCCGTGTGATGGTCAAAGGTGCGGGTCCAGGAGCGGATCGTGAGCTGGCCGCCGCGAATGCTCCGCGCCGAGCCCTTGAGCACCGCGTCGCGGAACTGGAGCACGTCGCCCGGCCGTGCGTCGACGAACTCCTCGACCGGACTGCCCCAGACGTAGTCGGCGTCGGCCCCGTGCGGCGGCAGGCGGCGGATGCCGAAGCGGCGGTACGCCTCGGTGACCAGGCTCGTGCACTCGCCATTGCCCACCTGCTCGCCCAGGTGCCCCCGCGCGTACTCGAGCAGAAGCAGGTTGTACGGCGGCAGGGGCTCGGCCTCGGCCCCCGCATCAGGCTGGGACCGGGTCGAGGCCGAGGACTTCACCCCCCGGGGGCTGGCCTTGGCCTTGGCCTTCGGTTTCGCCTTCGACTTCGAATTTGCCTTGGCCTTCGGGCTGGCCGGGCCGGAGCGCGGTGGCGACGCCGGAGCATCCGGGACGCCGGCCGGGCCGGGGTCCTGGGCCAGGGCGATCACGAGCAGGTAGCAGAGCACAGGCACGCCGAGGGACTCCGTCGAGCGGGCCGGCCGGCGCCGAGGGGCGCCAGCCGGCGGTGGGTCACTGGGCGGCGTCGAGCTTCGCCTTCAGCTCCTTGGCGTCGGGGTGCTCGGGGTCGTCGCCGAGCACCTGATCGATCGTGGCGCGGGCGTCGTCCTTGTGGCCGCCGGCGAGCTGGACCTTCGCGAGCTTGATCCGCACCGGGTTCGGCTGCTTCGGCTTCAGCTCCAGCGCCGTGCGGTACTCGGCGATCGCGTCGTCCGGCTTCGCTTCGCCCGCGAGGGCGTCGGCCAGCAGGACGTGCAGAACCGGGTCGTAGACCTGGATGTACAGGCACTCGTTGGCCCACTTCGCCGCGTCGGCGAAGTGGCCGTCCTTGAGGTGGTACTGGGCCAGGGTCGTGCGCACGGCCAGGTCGTCGGAGTCGTTGGCGGCCAGCAGGGTCAGGTCCTTGAGCAGGGCCTCGCGGTTCTCCTGCCGCAGGTGCACGCGGGCCAGGCCGGCGATCCACTTCGAGTGGTACGGGTCGTCCTTGCGGGCGAGCTCGTAGAGCCGCGCGGCCTCGTCGAGGTTGCCCGCCTTCATCTCCAGCTCGGCCAGCAGGTCGACCAGCCGCTCGTTCGGGTTCGCCTCGTCGAGCGCCGGGCGGAGCAACTCCAGGGCGGCGTCGCTGTCGCCGATGGTCGTGAGCAGCCGGGCCTTCACGTAGCTGGCTAGCGGCTGGTTCGCCTTGAGCTTGAGCGCCTTGTCGGCATAGGGCCGGGCGGCCTTGAGGTCGCGGCGGGCGAACAGCTCATAGGCCATGCGGGCGTTCAGGTCGGCGTCGTCGGGCTTCGCCTTGACCTGCGCCTCGAGCTTCGAGAAGGCGATCGGCTCCTCGTCCGAGACGCGGGCGCGGATGCCCTTGAGGGTCTCGTCCAGGAACGCCAGGTACCCCGTCTCGAAGTCCTCCTTGGTCACGCCGAAGCAGGCGACGACGGCCTTCTCGGTGGTGAGGCCGCGGCGGTAGGCGTCGAGGAACTGGATCTGCGCGCTGGCCCCGAACCGCTGCTTCATGTACTGGGCGTAGAGCTGCGCCTGGCAGTAGGCGAGCTGGCGGTCCTCGGCCTCCTTGGGGCGGATGAAGCCGAGGTTGATCGTGTCGAGGTTCAGGAGCTTCCGGGCGGGCACGCGCTCCAGGAGCATCCTGTTCCAGGCCTGGGGTCGGGGCGTGTTCTCGCTCTCGACGGCCAGGGCCTCGGTGTACCAGTGCGGGATGTTGAAGTCGGTCTGCTGGAGGGTGAAGACGTGCGCCACCTCGTGGACCATGACCCGCGACCAGTTGAAGGGCTTCTTCATCGTGCGCGGGCTGGCCAGCGCCACCACCTTGCCCGTGCAGGCCCCCACCGTCGGGATGAACGGCAGGCCGGTGGTGCGGCCGCTGAACCACTGGTGGTCCTTGAGGATCTCGATGGTCGTCTTGCCCGGCGGCTCGTAGCCGAACCGCGCGACCTGCTCGGCGTGGGTCCCTTCGAGGAACTTCGCCATGTACTGGCCGAGCAGCTTGTCCTGGCCGGGGAGCACGAGCACGCGGTAGTGCTCGGTCTCGATGGCCTCGTACTTCGCGAGGTGCTCCAGGACCTTGATCATGTTCAGCGCGCGGACGTTGAACGGGTCGCTCTCGAAGGCGGCGATGAACAGGTCGTTGGCCTCGTCCTCGCGGCCGATCTGCATGTAGAGCATGCCCAGGCCAATGCGCGGCTCGACGGCCGTCGGGTCGGCCTCGATGCTCTTGAGGAACGCCCGCTCGGCCGACTGGTACTTGCGACGATCGGCCAGCCGCTCCCCCAGGTCGGCGTAGAACGTCGCCGGCCGGGGGTTCGCCGCCCGCGCCGTGGCCTCGGCGGCGGCCGCGCCGATCGGGTCGACGAGCAGCCGGTACGAGGCCGCCAGCCGGGCCAGGGCCTCCTCGTCCTTCGGGTTCTCCTCGACCGCCTTCTTCGCTGCGGCCAGGGCGTCGTCGAACCGCTCATCGGAGATGTTCAGGTCGGCCAGCAGCACCTGCGCGGGGGCGTAATGCGGGTTGATCTCGAGCGCATCCTCGACCCGCTTGCGGCCGGCGGCGAGCTTGTACCCCTGCAGGTCGGCCTGGCCCAGCGTCACCAGCACCTCGGCCGCGTTCGGGTTGATCCGCAGCGCCCGGCTCAGCTCCTTGAGCGCCGACCGCTCGTTGTAGCCCGAGAGGAACAGCTTCCCTTCGAGCCAGGGGGCCTGCCAGCACTTCGGGTCGGCGGCGATGGCCGCCTCGTACAGCGTGCTGATCACCTCATTGAGCGTCTCGCTCAGCTCGGCTCCGCGCGCCTTGGTGCGGTAGTACTTCTCGGCGGCCTGGCCGATCAGGATCAGGTCGTCGGCCCGCTTCGCCGTCTCGGCAGCGTGCTGGGCCTGGTAGTCGACGAACCACTCCCAGCTCTTGCGAGCCTCGGGCAGTTGCCCGCGCGCCTCGAAGAGCTTCGCTTCGACCCAGCGGGCCAGCAGGTGATCGGCCTTCGCCGCCTTCGCCTTCGCGACGCTCGCCGCCGCCTCGTCCCACTGGCCCCGGCCGAACTGCAGGTCGGCCAGCCGCGCCAGCAGGTCGGGCTGATCGGCCTGGGTCGCCAGCTCCTTGATGAGGGTCTCGACCGCCTGGTCGAGCTCCCCCTGGCTGGCCAGGGTCTCGGCCAGGCCGGCGGCGTACTTGGCGCGGGCGGCCGGGGTGCGGTCGGCCTCGGCCAGCGCCTTCAGAGCGGCGTCGTAGGCCTCCTGGGCCTCGGCGTACTTGCCGGTCTTCCAGAGGTTGCGGGCGTCGTCGAACCCGTCGGCGTGGGCGAGCCCCGGGCTCAGGGCCAGGGCGCCCAGGAGGGCCAGCGCCCGCAGGCCGAACCGGGTCCGGGCCGGGCAGTTGCGCACCATGCAGGGCCTTGCTCCCCCGAGGGGCGGGGGCGTTCGTCGGTGATCGGGCGGACCAGGCGCGTCGGGCGCTGAGGACGGTCGCGGTCGAGGGGCCGGGGCGGACCTGGGCGGACGGGCGGAGCCGCAGGGGACCGGCTCCGGGCTCCGCCCGGGGCGCGGACACCCCCGGTTTCACTGTACCGGAGGCCACGGCCGCCGGCTAGGGTCGCCGCGATCGTGACGGTCGCGCCCGGGTGGGCGACGCCCCGCGATTCGGGTAGCGTTTTGAGGATCCCGTTCCGCAAACTCCGCACTCTCCCCGAGGTGGCCGGTCCCGGCGAAGCTGCCCATGCGCGCTCCCCTGCTCTCCGAGAAGTCGACCCGGTTCACCCAGAGCGTGATCCGCGGCATGTCGATCGAGGCCCGCAAGCACGGCGCGGTCAACCTGGCGCAGGGCATGCCCGACTTCCCCGCGCCCCCCGAGGTGAAGGCCGCCGCCTGCCGCGCCATCGAGGCCGACCACAACCAGTACGCCATCACCTGGGGCGCCCAGCCCCTGCGCGAGGCCATCGCCGAGCATGCCGCCTGGCACCTGGGCCTGGACGTGGACCCGGACACCGAGATCACCGTCACCTGCGGCAGCACCGAGGCGATGCTGGTCACGCTCATGTCGCTGATCAACCCCGGCGACGAGGTGATCCTCTCGCAGCCGTTCTACGAGAACTACTGGCCCGACTGCGTGATCGCCGGCGCCACGCCGCGGTTCGTCGCCGTGCGGCCGCCCGACTGGCGGTTCGACCTCGACGAGCTGGCCGCCGCGTTCAACGACCGCACCAAGGCCATCCTGCTCTGCAACCCCAACAACCCCACGGGCGCCGTCTTGAGCCGCGCCGAGCTGGAGGCGATCGCCGCGCTCTGCCGCAAGTGGGACGTGATCGCGATCACCGACGAGATCTACGAGCACATCCTCTACGACGGCCGCCAGCACGTCGCCCTGGCCGCTCTCGACGGCATGCGC
>CAZUZD010000127.1:0-15968 GCA_964624465.1 uncultured Isosphaeraceae bacterium | reverse complement strand
TCGGCGGCGGCAGCCCGAAGAACTTCATGCTCCAGACCGAGCCGCAGATCCAGGAAGTGCTCGGCCTGGACGAGAGTGGCCACGACTACTTCCTCCAGATCACCGACGCCCGCCCCGACACCGGCGGCCTCTCCGGGGCCACCGCACACGAGGCGATGACCTGGGGCAAGGTCGACCCCGAGCGGCTCCCCGACTCCGTCATCTGCTACACCGACAGCACCATCGCCCTGCCGCTGCTGACCGCCTACGCCCAGGCCCGCCGGCAGCCGCGGAGCCTGAAGCGGCTCTACGACCGTCGCGAGGCCATGTACGAGGCGCTCCGGGCGGCCTACCTCGAGCACCAGGCGGCCGGCGAGGTCACCGGCATGGCTGCCCGCACCAAGGGCAAGCCGACCAAGAGCCCCGGCGGCATCAGCGGCCGCAGCCGGGCCGGCCTCCAGGGCGGCCCGACCACCAAGGCTGCGGCGGCCAAGCCGAAGGCGAAGACCCCGACCAAGGCCAAGAAGTCGGACGGGAAGCCGCGCGGCGCCGGAAAGTGATCCAGCCGAGGGCCGAGCCTCGAGCCAGGAGGCGCGAGGTTCGGCTGCGGCTCCGTATCATCCACACCAGCATCCCGTCTGATGCCGACCGCGCCACTGGATCCTGCGTGAACCCTGCAACTGCGCCCGAGGTCACCGCAACGGGACCCTGACGGACTGGCCGCATGACCCGCATGCTCCTCGTTGACGTCGACACCCCCGACGACGCCGTGCTGGCCGAGGCCGTCGCGGTCCTGCGCGCCGGGGGTCTGGTCGCCGTTCCGACGGAGACCGTCTACGGCCTGGCCGCCGACGCGACCAACCCGGTGGCCACCGCCCGTATCTTCGCCGCCAAGGGCCGACCCACGATCAACCCCCTGATCGTCCACGTCGACGGGGTCGAGATGGCGAAGCGCTGCGTCCGGAGCTGGCCGGATTCGGCCGCCATACTGGCCGCGACCTTCTGGCCGGGGCCGCTGACCCTGCTGCTGCCGCGCTCCAACCTCATCCCCGACGTGGTGACCGCCGGGCTGGATACGGTCGGGATCCGGGTCCCGGCCACCCCCGTGGTCCGGCACCTGATCGCCGCGCTCGACCGGCCACTGGCCGCCCCGAGCGCCAACCGGTCCACCGGCATCTCGCCCACGACCGCGGCCCACGTCCGAAAGGACCTGGCCGGCCGCATCGACATGATCCTGGACGCCGGACCCTCGGCCGTCGGGCTCGAATCGACCGTGCTGGACCTGACCGTGGAGCCGCCACGCATCCTGCGGCCGGGCCCGATCAGCGAGGCCGAGATCGCCGAGGTGCTCGGGCGTCGGCTCGCGGCCGAGACGAGTGTGCAGATCGACGGCCCGTTCCCGAGCCCCGGTCAGATGCTCGTCCACTATGCGCCCCAGACGGCCGCGCTCCGGGTCGAACGCGAGGACTGGTCGACGCTGACGTGGCCCGAATCGGCCGCCTTGCTGGTGGTCGGTCAGCCCGACCTGCCGCCCCCCGCCGGACCCGTCCAGCGGCGGGTCGAGCTGGTCGAGCCTGAGGCCGCCATGCACGACCTCTATGCCGTGCTCCACGAGCTTGACGCCCTGGGTGTGGCCCACATCGTCGTGGTGTTGCCACCCGACGAGCCCCAGTGGCGCGCGATCCGCGACCGCCTGAACCGGGCCACCCTCGAGGCCGACGACTGATCGCACCCGGGGAGAATCTCCCCGGATGCGACTCGCCGGTCACTCGAACATCCGGTTCTGGCTCAGGATGTCGAACGGCGGCTCCTCGATCGGCTCCGCCAGGCCGAGGTGCCGGTAGGCGAGGGCGGTGGTGCGGCGGCCCCTGGGGGTGCGCACGATGAACTCCTTGCGGAGCAGGTACGGCTCGACCTCCTCCTCCAGGGTGTCGACCGCCACGCTCATGGTCGCCGCCAGCGCCTCGACTCCGGTCGGCCCGCCGCGGAAGACGCGGATGAGCGTCTCCAGATAACGGCGGTCCTGGCGGTCCAGTCCTTCGGGATCGACCGCCTGCATGGCCAGCGCATCCTGCGCAATCGTCAGGGTGATGTTCCCGTCGGCGCGGGCGGTGGCGTAGTCGCGCACCCAGCGGAGCCGGGCGTTGGCCAGCCGTGGGGTGCCCCGGCTGCGCTGGGCCAGCTCCCAGGAGGCGTCGGGAGTGATCGTCGTCCGCAGCTTGGCCGCGTTGATCTCCACGATCCGGGCCAGATCCTCGACGTCGTAGAACTCGAGGTGCTCGTGCATGTGGAACCGGTCCCGGAGCGGAGCCGAGAGCATGCCGCTGCGGGTGGTGGCGCCGATGATCGTGAACTTCTTGAGGGGGAGGTTGATCGTCCGGGCGCTCATCCCCTCACCCAGCACGATATCGACCCGGAAGTCCTCCATCACCGGATAGATGAACTCCTCGACCGTCTTGGGCAGGCGGTGGATCTCATCAATAAAGAGGATGGAGCCCTCGGGCGCGTTCGTCAGGTACGGCAGGACGTCCGCCTTCTTGTCGAGCGCCGGGCCGCTGGTGATGTTCAGCTCCACGCCCAGCTCGTTGTGCAGCACCATCGCGAACGTCGTCTTGCCCAGGCCGGGTGGGCCGTCGAAGAGGATGTGCGGCAGCGGCTCATTCCGCTTGCGGGCGGCCAGCAGCGCGATCGAGAGCCGCTCCGCCACGGCCCGCTGGCCGATGACCTCACTCAGGCGCTGGGGGCGGAGCTTCTCCTCGATCGGGTCGGTCGGCACCTCGGGATCGCGGTGCACCGCCCCGGTCGGGACGTCGTGGGGGTCGGGGCCGTCCGGCCCCCCGGTGATGATCGGTTCCCTGGCCATCGGCGTCCCCCTCCCGGTCACTTCTCTTGCTGGTAGATCGCGTCGATCATGTCGGCCACGCTGCGGAACTTCTTCTTGCCGCCGAGCGCCTTGTCGATCATCTGCCGCGCCTGGCTCTCGCTGTGCCCGACCGAGATCAGGGCAGCAAACGTGTCGCGCACGACGTCCGGATCGGCAGGGTCGGCGTGACCGTTCGACTCGGCCGCGGCACCCGCCTCGCCCCGGGCCCCGGCGGGCTCGACGATCAGGGCGTACTTGCCCACCTTCCGACGCAGCTTCGCGACGATCCGCTCGCCGGTCGCCTCGCCGATGCCGGGGAAGGTGGCGAGCATCTTGACGTCCTGGTCCTGGATCAGCCGGGCCAGCTCGCGCGTCGGCCGCACCATGGCGCGGAGCGCCTTGCGGACGCCCACGCCGTCGACCGAGCAGAAGGTCTCGAAGAACTCCCGGTCGATCGCGCTCAGGAACCCGATCAGGCGGGGCTTCATCCGCCCGCCCATCTGGTTGCCCTCGATGTCGAAGACCGTGTGCAGGGTGATCATTTCGCCGACCTTCGACTGCAACTGCCGGCGCGCCGACTCGGGTACCAGCACCTCCAGGTCGAACGGCTCGACCCCGAGGATCAACTCCTCCTCACCGACCGCCCGCAAGATGCCCCGGATCTGACTGATCACCGGCCCCGCCTCCCGACTCGGCCGCCCAGGCGGCAGACCTGACTTTCTGTCCACCTATTGTGCCGCTCGGCCCGCCCGGGTGCAAGAGAGCATCCCGGCTTTCGCAATCGCGAGAGTCAGCGCCGCGGAGCCCGACCGTCCTGAGGCTGAGTCCAGGTCCTCGATCCGATGGTCCTCATCGACCGTCCCGGCGCACTTCCTGTTCTATCGAAGCGATGGCGCGACGGCTTCACCCGAAGTCGGAGACTCGACCGATTGCTTCGCCAGGGCGGCAGCGATCGGTGCACCGCGCTGGGTACCAGACCGGAGCAACTGCAGGTCGAGGAGCCCTCCCGGTTCTCGGCGCGATGACCCGACACGCGAGCCCTCCGACGAGAACGATTGTGATCACAGCCGCGGGCGAGGCGCGGCCTGGACGCTGATGCCCGAATTCTTACGGCGACCCACACCTCTATAGAGAGGAAGCGATGCCGGTTCGAAAGGCATGTGCGCGAGGCCTGGACGGGACCCCATTTCCTGGTCTGCCGGCACGCCGTCGGTCGACCATGCCTCGGGAGCGCGACGGTGGACCGAACCGATGCCATCGCATCGGATCGATTGACCGGGTTGCGAGGGCCACCCCGATCCTGGAGTCGCGCGGGCGTGGATCCGCGCAGCGCTGAAGGTACACGCTGCACTGGCAACCGGGGGCTCAACGGAGTCGCCCATTCGACGACGAGACGGGAACCGCACTGTCGGAAGGACTCCAGGCTGCGGGATGCTTCGAGCCAGGGAGTCTGACACGCGCGCCGGCCACACTCGGTGGTCGTCGCAGGACCATGCCGACACGATGCGTGGTCGAGGGCGCGGCGTGGACGGGTGGCCGCCGGTGAACGTGGCGCCGGCATGGGGACTCACGGTGCGCGAGCGAGCGCGGGCACTCCGTCGGTCTCGCGCGATGCACTCCGTTCGCGATCACGACGCGGGGTGTGTCGGCGGGCTCGCACGACCGCGCTCGCGCGGTGCGGATGCCACGTTCGAGCGCTGCACGCGACCGCCGGTACGCGTCCTTCGAGCATGGCATGCGCTCGAGGTGCGCGCGCCGCGAGCGGCAGTCGCGTGGCATGCGGTGGTCACGAGCGCGCGGCGCGCGAAAAATGCGGCGCGCGGCGAAAAAATTTTCGAGTGCGCGCGATCGCGTCTGCGCGCGCAGGGTCGCAACAGCCGACACGACGCGTGTTGCCGCGAGGCAATCCGTCATCGCGCGGCAAAGATCGCGAAATTGCCCGAAAATTCGCAGTACCGATCACTCCCACCAAACGTCTGGAGATTTTGCAATTTCGAATCTTCGGCATCGGATCATGTTTGCGTCTCTCGATTTCGCAGGTCCGAATGGCCATTTTCGGCCCGTTTTCTCCGAAAACCGATGGACGCGCGGACTGCTTCGTCTTCCATCGCGATCGGACTTCGGCTAAGAATTCATTGGAAGATCGGCGATGAGCGGCCGATCGAATCCGTCCCCCCATCCGCTGTGAGGGTTGCTGGCGATGGCGAAGAAGAAGGGTTCGACTTCCGCACCGAAGGCCACCAAGAAGGCCGCCCCGAAGAAGGCCGCCCCCAAGAAGGCGGTCGTCAAGAAGGCCGCCCCCAAGAAGGCGGCCGTCAAGAAGGCCGCCCCCAAGAAGGCCGCCAAGAAGGCCCCGGGCATCAAGATCACCGACAAGCAGCGCGACCTGCTCAAGAAGGTCGCTACTGCTGGCGCCGGTGGCTACTCGGCCGAGAAGGCCGAGGCCCGTGCCCTCGAGGGTCTGAAGGTCAAGAAGCTCCTCAAGAACGGCGCGAAGGACAAGGCGACGGGCAAGGCCCCGTTCCATGTCACCAAGGCCGGCGAGAAGGCGCTCGCGACCCCGGCCCCGGCCACCCAGGCCTGATCCGGCACCCTGCCGATCAGCCGAGGTTCCCGCAGTTGAATCGATCATCCGCCCCTGCACACGACCCGTGTGCTGGGGCGTTTTTCATGCGCCCGACTCACCCTCACGCCGCGTCGGCACCGGCGGGCTGCGGTCCGGTGCCCGGGTCACACCGCCTCGTGCGAGCCTCGGTCGGCGCGGTTCGAGCCCCAGCGCGGGGCAGGTGGCCGGAACCGGCCGCGCGGCGTCGCGGCGACCGGTCCGGACCATTCGGATGCGCTGCGGTCACTCGGGCGGGGGGGGCTCGTCAAAGAGCGGCGTGCACTCGACGAGCCGGGCGGCCTCGCCGTCATGGACGGCCATCTTCGAGCCGGCCCAGAGGCTGGCGCCGGCGAACTTCCCGTCCTTGGCCAGGACGTAGAAGTTCACGTTGAAGTTCGGCCGCCCCTTGGGGTCTTGCAGCCGCTTCGCCTTGTTGGTGGCGACGATTCGCTTGCACGCGGCCAGCGCCGCATCCTTGGGCGTGGCGCCCCGGCGCAGCTCCTCGACCATGGTGTGGCTGGAGAGGTTCAACAGGTTGGCCTCGCCGCGGCCGGTCGAGCCGGCGGAGCCGACCTCGTTGTCGAGCCACAGGCCGGCGCCCAGAATCGGCGAATCGCCGACGCGGCCGGGGATCTTGTAGTAGAGGCCCGAGGTCGTGGTCGTGCAGCCGAGGTCGCCGTGGGTGTCGAGCGCCGAGAGGTGGATCGTGCCGTGCTCGCGGACGTAATCGGGCCCGAAGAACGCCTTCACGACCGGGTCGAGCTCGTCGGGCGGCGGCGGGATCCGGTCGTCGAGCTTGCTGGTCGTCTCCTTCCAGTAGAGCCAGATCTTGCGGGCGTCGTCGGTGAGCAGGTCGACCTCGGGAAACCCGTGCATGCGGGCGAACCGCAGGGCGCCCTCGCCGACGAGCAGGCAGTGGTCGGTGCGCTTCATGACCAGGCGGGCAACGGCGGCCGGGTGCATGATGTTGCGGAGCGAGGCGACGGCGCCACCCCCGTGGGTGGGGCCGTGCATGACGGAGGCGTCGAGCTCGACGATGCCGTCCTCGTTCGGGATGCCGCCGTAGCCGACGGTGCGGTCGCTGGGGTCGGCCTCGACGATGGCCACGCCGGCGACGGCGGCGTCGAGCGGGTCGGCGCCGGCGCGCATCAGCTCGACGGCCTTCTCGACCGAGCGGAGGCCGTTGGCGCTGGCGATGGCGATCGGCCGCTGGGGGCCGGTGGGCCGCGGCGGCGCGGCGCCGATCAGGGCGGAGGCGCCCAGCCCGGCGAGGCTGGCGGCGAAGAAGTCGCGACGGTGCAGGCTCTCGGACATGCGGCGGAACTCCGGCGTCGTGCGGGACAGGGCGGGCAGGACCGTGGGAGAAGGGACCGTTGCGGCGAGGATACCGCTCCCCCCTGATCGCGGCCAGCGCGAGCTGGCCCGATCGCCGGCGGTCGCTGGCCGTCGCCCGAGCAGCGACCCGAGGGAGCTCCGCAGCCGCGATTGATCTTGCCCGCGCGGCGGGTCTGGTCTAGAGTCCGCGGCCGTCCCGCCCTGCGACGTTGATGTCCCATCCTGGCGCCGGCCCTCGTGGCCCACGGCGGACCGAACGACTGACCGACCGGCGACCCGGTCCGGTCTTCCTCCACGCCACCCAATCGGCCGCCTGAGCGGCGGGGCCACCGATGATGGAGCGCACAGGCGCCTCGCAGCGAGTTCGACCCGGCTTCGGCTGGTTCGCCATCGGCACCGTGGTCGGGGCGCTCGCCCTCGGCGGCTGCGCCAACCCGGTGGGGACCACGTCGCGGAGCATGCTCCGCAAGGTGCAGGAGTCGGACGACCCGAACCTCCGGCACCTGGCCTACACCAAGCTGGGCAACCCGGTCGCCTACGACACCGACGAGCAGAAGATCGAGGCCGTGCAGGCGCTCTCGAACAAGCTCGCCGAGGCGAAGGAGCCAGTCGTCACTCGCGCGGTGATCTGCCGGACCCTGGGCGAGATCGGTCGGCCCGAGGCGCGGCCCGCTCTGCTGCGGTCCGTCGACGACCCCGAGCCGGTGATCCGCGAGGCCGCCTGCCGCGCCCTGGGGCGGGTGGGTACCGGCGAGGACGCCGTGATCCTGGCCCGCGTGATGGCCGCCGACACCAGCCCCGACTGCCGCATCGCCGCCGTCGCGGGCATCGCGAGCCTCAAGACCGACGACCCCCGGATCCAGGTCGTGCTCGCCGACGGCATGGAGAACCGCGACCCGGGCATTCGCCTGGCCTGTTACCAGGCGCTCCAGACGACGACCGGCCGCGACCTGGGCACCGACGCCAAGGCGTGGAAGGACCTGGCCCAGGCCCGGCTCGATGGCGGCTCGTCCGCGGCCGCGGCCGCCACGGCGGCGGCCCCCACCGAGGCCCCGGCCAACCTCATCTTGCCTCGCTGATCGGATCGGGGCGTGAGGCCGAGATCGCGCGCCTGGTCGGCCGGGCACGCCCCGTGCGAGAATGAGTCCGGGAGCGAACCGGGGCGAGCGTCCCGGTGTCGCCAGTTCGGGACGGGCGGCGCCGCTGGCGACGGGCCGGAGCCTGAGATCGGCCACGCGCCTTGGGTCGGGGCATCATGGACACGCATACGCTGAGCCTGCTGGCGTTCGATCGCATCCGGGAGCTGCTGGCCAGCTATGCCGCCTGCTCCCTCGGCAAGGACGCCGCCCGGCGACTGATGCCGGCCACCGACCGTGGCGAGATCGACGCCCGTCTGGCCCTGACCACCGAGATGACCGAGGCGCTCTCCTCGGGCCTGTCCCCCCCGCTGGGCGGGGTGCACGACATCCGCACCTCGGTGCGCCGCGCCCAGACCGGGGCGGCACTGGTCGCAGAGGAGCTGGCCGAGACTGTCGAGGTCCTCCGCGCCATCGGGGCGATCGACACCTGGCTGAACCGCATCGGCGAGCAGTTCCCCCGCCTGGGTGGCCTGCGGGCCACGGTCGGCGAGTTCTCCGGCGTCGCCAACGCCATCGAGTCGTGCCTCGACAGCCGCGGCACGGTACTCGACACCGCCAGCCGCAAGCTCTCGGGCATCCGCCGCGAGGTCCATCAGGTCGAGGAGCGGATCCAGGAAACCCTGCGCCGGATGCTCCGCTCGCCCGAGCTGCGGCGGATCCTGCGCTACCCGAACTTCACCATGGTCGGCCACCATTACGTCTTGCCGATCGCGAAGGAGCATCGCGGCGAGGTGCAGGGGGCCGTGCATCGCACGAGCGCCAGCAACGAGACGGTCTTCATCGAACCGCTGGCGATCGCGGAACAGTCGGCGCAGCTCTCCTACCTTCGCGCCAAGGAGCAGAAGGAGATCCGCCGGATCCTGCGATGGCTGAGCGCCCAGGTGGGGCAGGTGGGTGAGTCGCTGCTGATGACGCTCGACACCCTGGCGCAGATCGACCTGGTGCATGCCTGCGGGCGCTACAGCCTCGACTTCCGCCACACGCCGCCCGACCTGAACGAGGTGGGTCGCGTGACGCTTCGCGGGGCTCGCCACCCGGTGCTGGAACACCTCTTCCGCGAGGAGGCCCGCGCCGCGCGTGCCCCGAAGCCCGCCCCGGCCCCCGCCGAGATCGCCCCGGCCGTCGCGACGGAGGCCGACCCCGGGACGCCCGTCGAGCCCGCGCCGGCCCCGCCGCCGGCGAAGCCGACCGAGCCCCGGCAGGTGGTGGCGATCGACGTGGTGCTGGGCCATCGCTCGAACCTGCTCGTCATCACGGGCCCGAACACCGGCGGCAAGACGGTGGCGCTCAAGACGGTGGGCCTGCTGGCCGTGATGGCCCAGGCCGGGCTGCACATCCCCGCGCACCAGGGGTCGCAGCTCCCGGTCTTCGACGCGGTGCTGGCGGACATCGGCGACGAGCAGAGCCTGGAGCAATCGCTCTCGACCTTCTCCTCGCACATCCGGCGGATCAGCGAGATCGTGGCCACGGCCACCGAGCGGTCGCTGGTGCTGCTCGACGAGATGGGTGCCGGCACCGACCCGGCGGAGGGGGCGGCGCTCGGGCGTGCGATCCTCGACGAGCTCGATTCGATCGGCTGTCGGGCGATGGTCACGACCCACATCGGCGACCTCAAGACCTACGCCTTCACGAACCCCAGGGCCGAGAACGCCGCGGTCGAGTTCGACCTCGAGACGCTCCGGCCCCGCTACCGCCTGCACATCGGCGACATCGGCCAGTCCAACGCCCTCCAGATCGCCCGACGCCTCGACCTGCCCGCCCACCTCGTCGACCGGGCCCGCAACTACCTCGATCGGAATCGGGGCCCCGAGGCGCCCGAATGGGAGCTGGTCCAGAAGCTCCTCAAGGAGGCCGAAGAGGCACGCTCCGCGGCGCTCACGGCCCAGGCCGAGGCCCAGCAGACCCGCGAGGCGCTCCGGCAGCGGCTCGCCGACCTCCAGAGCCAGGCCGAGCACGACGCCCGCATCGACGACGCCCGCAGCCGGCTCCAGCCCGGCGACCGGGTCGTCGTCCCGAAGTTCGGCTACGACCGACCGGGCCGGGTCGTGAAGCTCGACCCCCGCAAGCAATCGGCGACTGTCGCCATCGGCATGATGCAGTGGGAGGTCCCCGTCGCCGAGCTGATCCCGCAGCTCGTCAAGACGCCCGAGGCGCCCGCCACGCCCGCCGGCAAGTCCCGGCCCGGCAGCGGCAAGCCCGCCCCGCGGCTCGAAGACTTCGACGACGCCTGACCGCCGGCCATCGAGCTGGTCGGACCGCTCGCTCCCCGCCCGGGAGCGTGCCCGGGAGGTCCGACACAACATCCCGGACGAGTCCAGGGGAGGCCGAAGCATCGATCCGACCTCGGCCGACTTCCCTGGGGACTCTCGCGGGGCTAGAGTGACGCTCCCCCACGAGGTCCCCGATCCAGGATGCCGGCCCCGGGCGCGGGGGGACCGGACCGACCGAGGTCGATCGCCCATGACGCTGCCCGCCATCGAACGGCCCGACTGGCTGCCGTATGTCGCCCCGCTGGCCACCTTCCTGGTGCTGACCTCGGCCGAGGGTCAGCTCCCGACCGTCGACGGCCAGGTCCACCCGACGTGGTATCCCGTCGCCTACGCGGCGAAGGTCCTGATCGTCGCGCTGGTCGCCTGGCTCTGCCGGTCCGCCTGGCGGGATCTGAAGCCGTGGCCCGCGCCGATGGCGCTGCTGGCCGCCGTCGGGCTCGGGCTGCTCGTCGCCGGGCTCTGGGTCGTCCTGGACCCGTACTACCCACGGTTCGGTTTCCTCGGCAGTCGCTCGGCCTTCGACCCTGCTCGTATCCCCGGGCCCGGGCGCGGGCTGTTCCTGATCGCCCGGAGCTTCGGGCTGATCCTGCTGGTCCCGCTGATCGAGGAGCTGTTCTGGCGATCCTTCCTGGTGCGGACGGTGATCGACCCCGACTTCACCCGGGTGCCGGTCGGGCGCATGACGGCGGCAGCGGCGGCGGTCAGCTCGGTGGCCTTCGCCGCGGTGCATCCCGAGTGGCTGCCAGCCCTGCTGACCGGCCTGATCTGGGCCGGGTTGCTCGCCTGGTCGCGGAGCCTGATGGCCTGCGTCGTGAGCCACGCCGTGGCCAACCTGGCGCTCGGGATCTTCGTCCTGGCGACTGGCCGCTGGGAGTTCCTCTGATCCCAGCGGGGCCCGATCCGAGCGTGGCGGACCCCCGAGACCCGGCCCATCCGGGGGTCGCCAACCAATCGAAAGCACGGCCACATGATCCCGGTCAGTACGGCTGCCAGAACCGGTACCAGGGGCCTCGGAGGTGGTCGTAGTGGCGGCGATCGGCCGGGTCGGGCGCCGTGGTGCGATGTGCCAGTCCGGTCGTGTCGAGGATCATGCCGCCGGTGACCAGCCGCACCTCGTCACCCCGCCCCTCGGCATGCTCGATCCGGAACAGCCCGACCCGAAGCGGGGTGCCACCGGGCTCGCCCCGACGGACGGCCGCGACGAAGTCGTGCAGCTCGGCTTCGCAGAGCCAGATCCGCGCCACGAGGACCCGGTCGGTCTGTGCCAGCAGGGCGACGCCAACCAGCAGGGCCGGCACTGCCAGCCAGGGCCCTCGCCAGCCACGATGGCGAAACACCGACGGCCTGGCCGCAGAATACCCGCACCAGGCCAGGCCGAGGATCAGGCCCGAGCCGGCGAGCACGACTGTGGGGTCGAGGCCAACGACCACGTCACTGGCGGCGGCCACTGCCAGGACGGCCCAGATCCAGCCCGCGAGCAGGATGGCAATTCGCAACGGCCTGACTCCGGCCTGGGCGCCTGGGGGCCGAACCGGAACGGCGGTCGCGGGCAGGCGGCCGATCGGCCACCTGCCCGCGGCTGCGGTGGATCAATGGCGGCTCTTCTGGATCGGGTGGGCGGGCACGCCAACGACGATCTCGCCGGGCGGGATCTCGCTGCCCTTGGTGACCACGGCGCCGGCGCCCACGGTCGCCCCCTCGCCCACGGTGACCGGGGCGATCAGCACGGCCCCCGAGCCGATGAAGGCCCCGGCGCCGATCTCGGTCTTCGCCTTGGTGTGGCCATCGTAGTTGGCCGTGATCGCCCCGGCGCCGATGTTCGCCCGTGCCCCGACGGTCGTGTTGCCCAGGTAGGCCAGGTGCCGGGCCAGGGCGTTCTCGCCCAGGGTGGTGCGGCTGACCTCGACGAACGCGCCGACTTCGGCGCCGTCTTCGAGCACGGTGCCGTCACGAACGTGGCTGAACGGGCCAACCTTGCAGCCCTTGCCGATGGTGACGGTGCCGGTGATCACCGAGAACGGGTACACGACCGTCTCGGCGCCGATCGTGGCGCGGCCGTCGATGTAAGTGCTGCGGGGGTCGACGATGCTGACCCCCTCGGTCATCAGGTGGTCCTGGATCCTGGCCTGCATGAGCGAGTGGGCCTCGGCCAGGTGCTGGCGGTTGTTCACGCCCAGCACGTCGTCGGCATGCAGGGTGGCCATGGCGAGGACCTTGCGGCCCATCTCCATGAGGATGGTGGGGGCGTCGGTGAGGTAGTACTCGCCCTGGGCGTTGTTCGTGCCGAGCTTCTCGAGGGCGTCCCAGAGGCCGGGTAGCTCGAAGACGTAGCAGCTCGGGTTCACCTCCTGGATCGCCGCCTGCTCCGGGGTGCAGTCGCGCTGCTCGACGATCTTGTGGAAGCCGCCCTTCGCGTCGCGGACGATCCGTCCGAAGCCGGCGGGGTTCGGGAGCACGGCGGTGCCGAGCAGGCAGGCGGCCTTCTCGGTGCGCTGGCGCTCCAGCAGGTCGGCCAGCGGCTGGGCGCGGAGCAGGGGCTCGTCGCCGACAAGCACCAGGGCAGTGCCCGCGTAGTCGCCCAGCACCGAGCGGCAGGCGCGGACGGCGTCGCCGGTGCCGAGCTGCTGGGTCTGCTCGGCGAAGAGGACGTCGGGCTCATTCGCCAGGGCGGCCCGCACCTGATCGCCGCCGGCGCCGACGACGACGATGAGGGTCTTGGCCCCGGCGCCCCGGGCGGCGTCGACCACGTAGGAGATCATCGCGCGGCCGCAGACCTCGTGCAGCACCTTCGCCTTGCCCGACTTCATCCGCTTGCCGTGGCCCGCTGCCAGGATGATCGCCACCGGTCCCTGCATGACACCACGTCCCCGGAGAGATGCGACGGAATCGCAAAGGTACGACAGATTCACGATTGACGTTCGGATTTTAGAATACCCCCGCCCGCGTCGTCAAATCGGTTCACCGGCCCGCGCTGGCGCGGCTTGAACCCCCCGGCCGGTTCTGGCACACTGACGCGATCAACCCGCGGCCGGTGGGGACGCCTCGGGTGCGTCCCGAGGCCGCCGGGCAGGGGAGTTCCGCCACCGATGTCGCTGTCGCGCGATGAGGTCGCCAAGGTCGCCTACCTGGCCCGCCTGAGGCTCACGCCCACCGAGCTGGACACCTTCACCGGCCAGCTCAGCCAGATCGTCGACTACGTCGCCCAGCTCCAGGAGCTGGACACGCACGACGTGGAGCCGCTGGCCCACGGCATCGAGGTCCGCAACGTCTTCCGCGACGACGTCCGCCAGCCGTCGCTGTCCCGCGAGGACGCCCTGGCCAACGCCCCCAAGAAGAACCACGAGGCCTTCCTGGTCCCGGTCGTCCTGGAGTGACCGGCCCGCGGCGCCGTCCTGGCCGACATCGCCCGGCCTCGCAGCAGGGCGGGCCAATCGTCCCCGGACCGCGGCCCGCCTGAGGCCCGCTCGCACCGCACCTTTCCCCATCCCCGCTCCCTCGAGCCGACGACCCCACCGATGGACCCCACTCGCAGCACCGCCGTCGGGCTGATCCAGCAGTTGCAATCGGGCGCCGTCACGGCCGAGGAGGTCGCGCGCACCTACGTCGACCGGATCGAGCGGCTCGACGGCGGCTTGAACGTCTTCCTGCACCGCGACCCCCAGCGGATCCTCGACCAGGCCCGCTCGATCGACGAGCGCCGGCGTCGCGGCGAGCCCGTGGGCGCCCTGGCCGGCGTGCCGGTCGCCATCAAGGACGTGCTCTGCACCCGCGGCGAGCCGACGACCTGCGGCAGCCGGATGCTCCAGAACTTCCGGCCGCCCTACGATGCCACCGTCATCAGCAAGCTCCGCGCCGCCGACGCGCTGCTGATCGGCAAGACGAACATGGACGAGTTCGCCATGGGCTCGTCGACCGAGAACAGCGCCTACGGGCCCACCCGCAACCCCTGGGACCCCGAGCGGACCCCGGGCGGCTCCTCGGGCGGATCGGCCGCGGCCGTGGCGGCCGACTTCGCGCCGATTGCCATCGGCTCCGACACCGGCGGCTCGATCCGCCAGCCCGCTGCCCTCTGCGGGATCGTCGGGCTGAAGCCGACCTACGGCCGCGTCAGCCGCTACGGCCTGATCGCGTTCGCCAGTTCACTCGACCAGATCGGCCCCTTCAGCCACGACCTGGCCGACACCGCCCTGGCCCTCTCGGTGATCGCCGGCCACGACGCCCACGACGCCACCAGCGTCGATTCGGCGGTGCCGGACTACCTGGCCACGATCGAAACTCCGCCGACCTCGCTGCGGGTCGGCATCGTCCGCGAGTTCTTCGGCGAGGGGCTCGATCCCGAGGTCGAGGCGTCGATCCGCGAGGCGATCCGCGTCTACGAGGCCGCCGGCGCCACCATCACCGAGGTCTCGCTGCCGCACTCGAAGTACGGGGTGCCGGCCTACTACCTCGTCGCTCCGGCCGAGTGCTCCAGCAACCTGGCCCGCTACGACGGCACCATCTTCGGCCACCGCGCCGAGGACTGGTCGCCGCAGAGCCCGGCCGAGGAGGAGATCCCGCCGCTGCTGCGCATGATGATGGCCAGCCGCGCCGAGGGGTTCGGCCCCGAGGTCAAGCGCCGGATCATGCTCGGCACCTTCGCCCTCTCGGCCGGCTACGCCGACCAGTACTACAACCAGGCCCTGAAGGTCCGCCGCCTGATCCGCAACGACTTCGACGCCGCGTTCCAGAAGGTCGACGTCCTGATCGGCCCGACGGCCCCGACCGCGGCCTTCAAGTTCGGCGAGAAGTCGGCCGACCCGCTGGCCATGTACCTGTCGGACATCTACACGATCACGACCAACCTGGCCGGCATCGCCGGGCTGAGCGTGCCGTGCGGGCTCACGAAGTCGGGCCTGCCGATCGGCATGCAGATCCTCGCCCCGGCCTTCGGCGAGGAAAATTTGCTCCGGACCGCCCGGGTCTTCGAGCGCGAGACCGACTGGCACACGAAGCGCCCGGGACTCCAGGCATGAGCGGCCCGGCCGCGGCCGACCCCGGCGAACGGGGCGCCCCCTGGATGCGCCTGACGCTCGGCCTGGCCGCGGCGTACAACGTCGCCTGGGGGCTGTTCGTGGGCGTGGCCCCGCTGGCCCCGTTCCGCTGGGCCGGGATGGAGCTGCCGAACTATCCCGAGATCTGGCAGTGCGTCGGGATGATCGTGGGCGTCTACGGGATCGGCTACGGCATCGCCGCCACCGCCCCCCTGCGACACTGGCCGATCGTCCTGGTCGGCCTGCTCGGCAAGATCTTCGGACCGATCGGGTTCCTCCAGGCCGCCCTGGCCGGCCGATTCCCCTGGCGGTTCGGGCTCAACATTCTCACCAATGACCTGATCTGGTGGGTCCCCTTCGCCGGGATCCTCCTGGCTGCCTGGCGACGGGCCCAGGTCGCCACGACCACACGCTAGCCATCGCACAGATTCCCCAACGAGCCGTGCAGGGCCGAGGACCAGCGAGCGAGCCATGGACTACACGATCGTCATTGGCCTGGAAGTGCATGTGCAGCTCCAGACCGAGAGCAAGATGTTCGCCAGCTGCGGCACCGAGTTCGGACTGCCGCCGAACACCCAGACCGACCCGGTCTCGCTCGGCCTGCCCGGCACCCTGCCCGTCATGAACCGCAAGGCGTTCGAGCTGGCGCTCAAGACCGCCCTGGCGCTCGGGGCCGAGATCGCCCCGTTCACCAAGTGGGACCGCAAGAACTACTACTATCCCGACCTGCCCAAGAACTATCAGATC
>CAZUZD010000126.1:0-15972 GCA_964624465.1 uncultured Isosphaeraceae bacterium | reverse complement strand
GCCGGGCCGAGGGCGTGTTCCTGAACGTCCCCGACTGGTACTTCCTGAGCGGGTCGAACAAGACCGGCATGGGCTACCGCGAGACCAACTGGTCACTGCCGCGCGCCGAGCAGGAGATCATCGAGCGCCAGAACATCTACGACGGCACCTGGACCAAGACCCCGTCGATGTGCTGGATGTTCGTGACGCTGACCGAGTACCAGGGCGGTGGCGCGGCCGCCACAATCGAGCCCCTCGACGCCAACCGGGAGCATTACGAGGCTCGGCTGGCGAACCTCCTGGGGGCCGGGGTCCAGGCCTGCTACCGGGGGCCCCGGCTCTACGACACGGAGGCCACCCGGGCCGTCGTGAAGCGCTGGGTCGATTTCTACAAGGCCCACCGCCGGATCCTCGACAGCGACCTGATCCACCTGCGTCGCGCCAACGGCCGCGACTGGGACGGCTGGCTCCACGTCGATCCGCAGGGCCGGGAGCGGGCGCTGGCCTTCCTCTACAACCCGCTCTCCGACCCGATCGAGCGGGAGATCACCGTCCCCCTGCACTACGCCGGCCTGTCGGGAACAGCCCTGGCCGCCATCGACGGCCAGCCGCCGGCCACGGTCACGCTCGACGCGACGGAGTCGGTCGCCCTCAAGGTCACGATTCCCGCCCGGGGCCGGACCTGGATCGTGTTCACGGCGCCCTGACCGGGGGGCCAGAGATCCGGCGCCTGGGTCGGGTGCCGACCGGTCTGGATCATCCGGCTTCGGTCGGCCGTGGCCGGCGGGTCCGTCGCCTCAGCTCGGCGACGGCGTACGAGCCGACCTGGACCAGCCCTGGAGCGTCGAGGACGTGACGGACGTAACCCGGGAACGCCGGGGTGCGGAGCGAGCGGTGGTGGCGGCGGAAGGCGCGGTGGCGGGCGTAAAGCCAGCGGAGCTCCTGGAGTCCGAGGCGGAAACTGGGTTCCGAGGTCTTGATGCGGTACTCGTTGCGCTCGGCCCGGCCGACGGGGGCCGATCGGAGGCGGACCAGGACCGTCGGCGGCACTCCCACGGCGAAGCGGTCTTCCAGGTCGGCGAGCATCTCCGTGGTCTGGAGCGTGATCCGCCGGGCCTGGGCCTCGGCGATCAGGCGATCCCAGGCGAGGTCGGGCTCGCGGCGGATCAGGGTCACCGCGTCGGCGATCCAGCGGATCGCCGGGATCGGGTTCCAGCGGGCGCCGTGGGCGAGCAGCAGCAGCAGGTGATCGGCCGGGTCGGGCACCCGCACCTCGGTCTGATGGATCAGGACGGTGCGGGTCGCGGCCCAGGCCGCGTCATCCACGCCGGGGTCGCAATGGCCCTGGAACAGGCACCAGTGCAGGTCGACGTTCACGCCGTCCGGGGCCTCGAACCCGTGCGCGTGCCTGGCGAAGAAGTAGGCCTCGTCGAACGCGGCCAGCGGCCGTGCACCGACTTCCCAGCCCCCACCCGCGGCGTCCCCGATGTCCCGCGCGCCCGCCAGCGGCGTGACCCCCGGAACCCAGCCCTCCCGCACCAGGGCCTCGACGGCGGCGCGGGCCTGGCTCCGTGGTACGGCGATGTCGATGTCGTCCATCGGCCGGACGCCCGGGTCGCCATACTGGCCCACGGCGAGCGCCGCCCCTTTGAGGTACATCGCGGGGATCCCCGCGGCCTCGAGCCGGCCGATCAGCGCGGCCCCCCGGGCGATCGCGACTTGATTGAGGCACCAGGCGCGCCGGTATTCCGCCTTGCCTCTCGCCAGCACCGGGTCCCCCGGGAACGCACCCGACTGCCGTCGCCAGAGCAGTGGCAAGAGCCGGGCGGAGCCGGTGTCCAGGGTGTCGAGGTCGGCCCGCTCGCGCCAGCGCTGGAACGCGACCCTGGCCCGCTCGCCGTCGAGCAGGCACGCTTCGAGCAGGTCTTGCTGCACCACGGTCGGCTGCCAGGATGGGATACGTGTCACGGCAGGATCACTCCACGACTCGGTCGGTGCAGGGGTGGGTTCCGGTGGTGGAGTCGATCCGTCCCGGTCTGCCCGCGTCCGGCGGCGGTGAGCTCGTCCCTGGCCATCGCACTGCGCGGAGGGCCCAGCCCAGTCCGAGCTGCCGGGTCGGGCCGGGATGGGTTGCGGCCGATGGTCGGCGATCCACGGTCGGCCGTCCGGGGTGAGCAGCGCCCGGAGGACCGCCCAGCGCGAGCGCCAGCCGGCGTGCCGGAGCAGGCGAGGTAGCCGGACGCCGCCGCCCTGGCGCACCAGCCGGAGGGTGTGGTTTCGCCGGCCGCGATCGGTCCGGGCCGCGGCCTGCCGCAACGCGATGAGGACCGGCTCGGGCACGGGCGAGCCGAACCGGTCGCGCAGGTCGGTCAGGATGACCAGGGCGGGCAGCTCCACCCGGAGATCGGTCGCCGCTTCGAGCAGCGAGTCCCAGACGTCGGGCGCGTGACGGATCAGGAGGTAGGCGTCGGCCACCCAGGCGAAGGTCCGGCGCCTGGGGTTCTGGAGGGCATGGCCGCAGAGGTGGGCGAGCTGGTCTGCCGGGGCCAGCACGCGGACGGGTGTCCCCAGCACCGCCGCGCTCCGGCTTCTTTCCAGCAGGACCGAGAGATCGTCCGGGGTCGTCTCTGGACCGAGCAGGGTGTGGTGGCACTCGATCGGGAGCCCCGAGCGGTGGGAGAAGCGGGTGCCTGGGGAGTGCTCGATCGGCTGGCCATCGCCGAAGTCGGCCGCGCTCAGGGCGGTTGCAGCTCGGGAAACGTCGGCGGGGTCGAGCAACAGATCCAGGTCGTGGCAGTGTCGGAGGTGAGGCGCGGGATAGTAGCACGCCGCCGCCGCACCCTTGAGCACGAGCGGCGTCAGGCCTGCGTCGGCCAGAGCCACCATCCCGGCCCTGGCTGAGTCGGCGAAGAGTCGGAACCGGACCCGCTCCCGCACCGCGGCGGACCGGAGGATGGCCCCGACCTGGCGGTCGACGGCGATGCGCTGGGTCCTGACGTTGTGCTCCAGGAGCGGTAGCAGTCGCTTGAGGCCCGCCCGATCGCTGCGGAGGAAATCGGGCAGCGACGGAATCGCGGACCGGAAGTGGTCCCAGGCCGCGTGCGCCTCGGGTCCATCACGGAGCGCCGCCTGGAGAAATGCAGCGGTCGCGGCGTCCGGGAGGATGGTCGACACCACGTCGAACAAGGGGACCTGACGCATGGCGGTTCCCGGTGAACAGGAGGGACGCGACTGGCCGCGAGGCGAGTGGCCGGAACGGCTCCCCGCCCAGGTTGGCAGGAGGATCACCGCGGCAGGTTGGCTCCTGGACCGGAACGATGGGCACTCAGGCGGGCCCGGACGAGGGTCAGATACTCGTCGAGGTTCGCCGTGGTCCCCCCGGCCGATTGCTGCGTCGAGGTCGAGCCCGGGCGGAGGTGCCGCTCGACCAGGCACTCCGGCAGCAAGAACCGCGGGATCCCGGCGGCCTCGCAACGCTGGAGCCACTGGATCATGCCCGCGTGTCGGAGTGCCGGATCGAACCGGCCCACCGCCTCGAACGCAGTGCGACGGGCCATGACGTCGCTGCCGCGCCAGCCGGGAACCTCCCGGCCGGCGTAGCGGATCATCTGTCGGTCGACCCATGCGTCGTCGACATCGCCGACATGGTGAACCAGGCAGCCGACTGCACCGACCTCGGGACGATCCCGGAAGACGGCCAGTTGGCGCTCGAGCTTGGTCGGCAGCCAGACGTCGTCCGCGTCGAGGAAGGCGAGGAATTCACCACGGGATTCGGCGATGCCCCGGTTCCGCGCCGCCTCGGCGCCCGCGTTGGGCTGGCGGACGGATCGGACGCCGGCGCCGAACCGGCTCACGACGGCCCTGGTGTCGTCGGTCGAGCCGTCGTCGACGACGATCACCTCCAGAGGTAACACCGTCTGAGCGAGGATGCTCTCGATCGACCGCGCGATCGTCGCGGCCGCGTTCCAGGCGGGGAGGATGCAGGAGACTCGGGAGCCGGTCACAGGGCGGTCCTCCGGTGCCGGAGTGGAGTGCGGTTCGTCAGGCGGGTTGGACCGAGAGGACGGGGGCCGTGGCCGCGGCACCACGGGCGTCGGCAATGATCGCGCGGACGGCGGGCGCCACGCTGCCCAGGTCGTGTCCCAGCTCCAGCCGGTACGATGGGCAGGCGGCCAGGAGCCCTGCGAACTCGTCGAGGTGGCGGGCGACCACCTCGCCACGGCGGAGCCCCAGGCCGTAGCCGTTGAGCAGGACGAGCGTGCTGGGGGCGAGGTCCATCAGCGCGGCCCCGCGGCTGATCCGCCGGAACGACGACCCGGCCGTGCCACCGATGCGAGGGGCCACGACGGCGCCGATCCGGACCGAGCGGCCGACCCGGGCACCCTCGAGGTGCTCCAGGAACAGCAGCGATTTGTCGTCCTCGGGATGCTCCGGCCCGAGGGCCACCGCGCGGAGCCGGGGGAAGCGCTCGAGATGGCCGGGGTGCAGCTTGGCCGACGCGAAGATGCTGTGGCCGTGATGCGCGCCGGCCGCGTCCCGGCCGATGGCCAGGAAGTCCTCCGAAAGGAACGTCAGGCCGTCGAGCGCACACAGCAGCGCCGTGGTGCTCTTGCCGCTGCCGCTCTTGCCGACCAGCAGCACGCCCACGCCGTCCGACTCGACCAGCCCCCCGTGGATGACGTGCCGGCCGTGGTCGCGGTGCCACTGCATCAGGAGCCGCAGCAGGGGTCGGCCGCGCTCGTGGTGCGAGACGTGGATCGGGCCGGTCGACCAGCCCAGGATCCGCTGCTCCTGCCGGTCGTAGATCTCCAGCGCCGTCCGCCGGTGGTGCACCAGGAACCGCCCGTCGGCCGAGCATTTCCAGCCGCCCCAGGTGTCGAGGGACTCGTCGACCGCACACCCCTCGCACCCGACGCCCGTCTGCGTCTCGTCCCAGAGGTCGATCGTCAGCCCCGACGCTCCGGCAGTCCAGGGCTGGGCGAGGTGGCGGAACGGCCGGACCACCCGCTCGCGCAGGGTCGAGCCGGCGACCCGGAGCCGGGCCGGGATGCCGCTCAGGCAGAATTCGAACGGCGGGTCGGGCTCGGCCGCCTGGGCGCACGCGCGATCGAACGCCACGGACATGGCCCGGTAGCGGTCCTCGGCGTCGGGCAGCAGATGGATCGTCGGGCTATCGGTCATGGTCCCGCCTCGGGATCGATTCGATGAGGGTGGCGTACAGCGCCTCGGACTCGTCCACGAATCGGTCGAACCGGAAGCAGCGTTCGACCCGCTGCCGCGCCGCTCGCCCCATCGCGACCAGGGCGACGGGGTCTTCCAGCAGTCCGAGGACGGCGGCCGCGAGCGCCGGCGGATCGTCGGGCGGGACGAGTCGGCCGGTTTCCCCGTCGACGACGATCTCGGCCAGCCCCCCCACCGCCGACGCCACGCACGCCCGGCCCGCCGCGCCCGTCTCGGCCGCGACCAGGCCGAAGGGATCGAACCGCGACGGCACCAGCATCATGGTCGATTGCCCGATCGTCTCGTGGACCCGCTCCGGGTGGACCCAGCCCGGGAACTGCACGTGCTCCGGGAGGCCTGACGCGACGACCTGGCCCTCGAGGCGTTCGCGGTCGGGGCCATCGCCGGCGAGGACGAGCCTGGCGTCGGGTCGGCGTGCCAGGATCGCGGGCATGGCGGCGACGGCGACGTCGAAACCCTTCTGGTCGAGGTGATGGCGGCCCAGGCCCAGGAGGATCGGCGGGTCCAGCGGCGGTGGCCCGTCGCCGGGCGCGGGGGGAAGGTCGATGCCGTTGACGATCACCGTCATCCTCGGGCCGATCGCCGGGAACAGCTCGCCGATCGAGCGGGCGCTGGCGTGCGAGCAGGTAGCGAACCAGTCGGCCGACTCCATCACCTGCCGTTGCAGCGAATTCGGGCTCTCGAGCCGGAACCAGCCGGTCTGCTCGGTGTAGAGGATCGGGCAGCGGATCCTGCGGGCGATCCTCGCGTAGAAGTACGCCGAGAGCATGGCCGCGAAGAGGTGCACCACCTGGGGCTCGAACTCCCGGATGGCGCGGGCGACCTGGCTCTGGATTCCGAGGATCTCGGCCGGATCCCGCCGGTCGAGCGCGCCGACCATGTCCAGGCGGACGACCCGGGCGGTCCCCAGGTCGAGCTCGGGCGCCGACTCGGCCTTGCGCTGGTTGGTGATCACCAGCACGTCGTGCCCACGATCGCTCAGCGCGCGGACCAGGGGCACGACCAGTCGCTCGACGCCGCCGATCGACGGCCAGAACGGGTCGCTCCAGAGCACGATCCGCATCAGGCGAGATCCCGAGCGGCCCCGGCGGTCCCGGAGCCCTCGTGGCCCCACGCGTCACTGCTCCAGGGCGTATCGAGGACCGTCGGCATCGGCGGGTCGAGCGCCAGCAGTTCGGCCATGTCGTCGTACGTCTCCAGCACGGGCGTCCCGTAGGGCAGGTCGGCGAAGACGGCGGGCAGCTCGGCCGGCGCGGTCAGGTGGTCGGCGCGGACCACGACCCGTTCGGCCACCAGACGCTCGACGAACCCGTGGAGCTCGGCCTCGATCCGGTCGTGGGCCTCCGGATACTGCCGCTGCAAGGCGTCCCGGACCACGCCCAGGTCGACCCCGAGGGCCAGCAGGTGCACGATGGCGCACGCGATCCCCGTCATGCCGTGGTACTTCCCGGTCAGCACATCGATGGCGACGGCCTCGCCTTCGATGACCTGCACGGCGACCTCGGAGCGGTTCAGGTCGAAGCGGTCGGTGTCGCGGAACTCACTGGCCATCGTGCAATCCCTGCGAAAGAACGTCCCGCGTGTCGACCGGATCCCCGCCGTGGCACCGAGCAGGGCAAGCGGGCCGACCGCGGGAGTCATGTGCGAATCTAGAATTGAACACAGTTGGACATGGAGTCACGCTATGAACGTCGGTGCAATTTTACCAGGTCTCTCCACGGTAGGAAACGGCTCACGCGGGTGACTTCGTGGCGTGGGTTTCCCGCCCGCGCAGGTTTCCCTCCGTGTCAGGCAGACCAGTGCCAAGTGATCCAGGCGCTGGCCACGGCCGTGGTGATCCTGGGCAATCGGCAGATCCTCAACGCGGATGCGGTGTCCGACCTCCAGATCGCCGGGCATGACTGCACCGGGTCCATCGGACTGGCCGTCAACGGGTCCTGGAGCCCGATGCTGTGCTGGCTGATCGCGCCCTACCTGGGGCGCTTCGACGAGCCGAGCTGGGCCGGCTGGTTGGTCACGGGCCTGAGCGGGCTCGGATTCACCCTCGGGAGCTGGGCCGTCTGCCGGGTCCTGGAGCTCAACCGGACCGAATGCGGGTTCGCGGTCACGATCGTGGCTCTCACGACCGCCACCTCGATGCGTTCCATCGTGCCGGACTGGCTGATGAGCGGGCTGCTGCTGCTCGGCTTTGCCCTGCTCCTGGGTCGCGATTGGGCGGAACGGCCCCGGATCGCACTGGCGTCGGGGCTGATCGCCCTGCCCTGGATCGCAGTGCCGAGCGTTCGCTACGGCCACCTCACGTTCTCGACGGCGGCGGAGGCCATTCATGCCCTGGTCGGCCCCCGGCCGCTGATCGAGCGCACACACCTGTGGTTCCGCGCGCTGATCCCACCCGCGGCCGGGCAGCTCACGGCCTGGGAAGACCCCTCTCGCCAGGCCCACAGGAGCTGGAGTCCACTGCGGGACCCCGAGGCGCTGGCCTACCAGTGGATGGTCGTGCAGCGGAACCTCCAGAAGACCTGGATGTCTCTCCGCTCGTTCGACCGCCTCCGGCTCGGGTTCCTGGCGATGGTCGCCGGTCTGCTGTGGCACCGGCCCTGGTGGTCCACTCTCGCCTCCGGGCGCTGGCGCTGAACGCCGATTCCTGCGTTGAGCGTGGTGGTTCCTGACTTGCCGATTGTCATCGAGGTTCGCGACCTCTCTGCGCTGCAGCCCCTCTCGCTGGTGGCGGGCTGGCGACTGGCGCGGCCCCGCGTCGGTGTGCCGTGGGCCGAGCCTCGTGCGGTGAAGGCGGTCGTCGGACTGCTCTGGCTCGTCTCGTTCGGGGGGCCGTTGCTGGCGGCCCTGGCAACGTTGCGGCGGCCGCTCCAGGGAGACCCTTGGTACGAGATTGTGCAACCCTTGCGGACGGAATCCATCACAGGGCCGGTCGTGGGTGACGGTCCGCCTCGATGAAGGTCGCCTTTGTCCCTGGCCAGCCGCACCTGGGTAGCGATCTGAAGTGAACTCCCGAACGCGTCCGGACCTCGGGGGCGCGGATCGTGGTCGTCCACCGGGACTCCGCCACCGCCGCTGCCCTGGCTCGGGCGACCGACTACCGGGAAATCGTTTCCACGGACGCGTTCGGCGATCGGCCGTCCCAGCGCGCATTCGTTCGGCAGGCCCCAACCGAGGTTCGAGATCCCGACAGCGATGGCGAACGGGCCCGGCCGGAGGTCGTCGATCTGCCTGGCGGCCCGGGCCAGGGTGCTTGACCGGGACGCCCGGAACGGCGATACGATGGCATGGGGTTCACACGGCTCGTCCGGTGAGCAGCGGGCGAAACCGTGGCGCGGGGGGCGATCGGCGGATGAGCGACCCGGATCAAGGCGGACATGGCCACGGTCACGCGTTCACGGCGATGAATGCCCGCACGCGCGAGGGGCTGGTCGTGAGGGGTCGTCGCGGTGTCCTCAAGGCGGGACTGGCGGGGATGGCAGGTCTGAGCCTGCCGGGGCTGCTCCGGGCGCGTGAGGCCGGTGCGCGGGCGGGCGGTTCGCGCGGCGGGCCGAAGTCCGTGATCCTGCTCTGGATGGCGGGCGGGCCCAGCCACATCGACACGCTCGACCCGAAGCCGGACCGACCGCTGGAGAACCGTGGCCCGTTCGGGGTGATCTCGACCCGGTTGCCCGGGGTGCAGGTCTGCGAGCACCTGCCGAAGCTGGCGGACCGGCTCGATCGCTTCACGCTGGTCCGCTCGGTCGACGCCCGGTTCAGCAACCACGAGCCGAACACCGTCTTCCAGACGGCCAATCGCCTGGCCGAGCCGCGCACCAATCCCGCGGCAGAGCGCTATCCGGCCATCGGGTCGGTCGTGGCCCGGCACCACGGCGCCAATCGTCCGGGGATGCCCCCGTACATCGCATTCCAGACGTCGCGAAGCCATCTCGCATACGCCGGCGATCTGGGCCAGCAGTACGACCCGTTCATCGCCAATCGCGCCACCAGGCTCCCGATCTACACCGATGTTGGCGTCGACACCGGCCGCTCCACCCAGGCCGACTTCTTCCAGCTCCCGGCGGGTCTGAGCCAGGATCGGCTGCTCGACCGTCGCGCCCTCCTGTCCGACCTCGATGCCCTGCGGCGGCAACTCGACCGGGATCGGGGGCTCGAGGCGCTCGACCATCACAGCCAGCAGGCCGTCGAGCTGCTGCTGGGGCGTCCGGCCCAGGAGGCGTTCGACCTCTCTCGGGAGCCCGAGGCCGTCCGGGCCCGCTATGGCCCGCACCTCTGGCACCAGCAGGCCCTGCTTGCCCGACGGCTGGTGGAGGCCGGGGCGGCGTTCGTCACCCTCGACCTGAGCTACCATGGCGCCTCGGGCACGTGGGACACGCACGGCGACAACATCCCGCCCTACGGCGGCATCAGCAAGGGCCTCCGACCCCTGCTGCCGCTGTTCGACCACCTGATCACCACCCTCGTCGACGACCTCACCGAGCGTGGCAAGCTGGACGACGTGCTGATCATCGCGATGGGCGAGTTCGGTCGCACGCCCAACCTGGGCACGCAGGGCAGCACCGACGGCCGCGATCACTGGCCCGTGGTCCTGTCCATGTTGCTCGCTGGCGGTGGGTTGCGGCACGGCCAGGTGATCGGCGCCACCGATCGCGATGGCGGCCACATCAAGGACCGACCGGTCACCCCGGGCGACCTGGCCGCCACGATCTACCGGCACATGGGTGTGCCGCTCGACACCACCTACAATGACCCCACCGGCCGGCCAATCGCCGTGCTTGACCACGGCGCCCCGATCGCCGAGCTCTTCTGACCCGGATCGCGGCCTCACGAGGCGCGGCTCTGGGCCCGCTCCAGCACCCGGTGCAGAGCGTCGAATTCGACCGGCTTGGTGAGGTGCAGGTCGAAACCGGCGCGGAGGGACTCCTGGCGGTCGGCTTCCTGTCCCCAGCCGGTGAGGGCGACGACCACCGCGGTTGCGGTGTCGGTCGAGGCCCGCAGCCGGCGGGCGACCTCGTAGCCGTCGAGGTCGGGCATGCCGATGTCGAGGAAGATGACCTCGGGACGGAACTGCGCGGCCGCCGTCAGAGCCGTGCGGCCATCGTGTGCGACCTGAACCTCCTGGCCATAGAGCCGACTCAGGAGCTTGGCGAGGCTGGTTGCAGCGTCGATATTGTCGTCCACCACCAGCACCCGCCGCCGGGGCACCGGGTCACGCGTGCCGGGCCAGGCCCGGAGGATCGGCGCGGGATTCGCGGACGCCACGGGCATGGCCGGCAGGCGCACGGCGAATTCGCTGCCGGTGCCCGCGCCGGCGCTGCGGGCGGTGATCGTGCCGCCGTGCATCTCGACCAGCGAGCGGACCAGGCCGAGGCCGATCCCGAGCCCTCCCTGCGAACGGTTCGAGCCGCTGTCGACCTGGGCGAACATCTCGAAGACCTGGGCGAGCTGCTCGGGCGGGATCCCGATGCCAGAGTCCCGGACCCGGATCACGACCGCCTCGCCGTCGCGCTCGGCCTCCAGGGTGATCCGGCCGCCCGGGTCGGTGTACTTGGCGGCGTTGGTCAGCAGATTGGTCAGCACCTGCTCAAGCCGGGTCGGGTCGGCCTCGAGCCGGAGGGGGTCCCCCCCCGGGAGCCGCACCTCCAGCTCGTGCTGCCTGGCCTCGACCAGGGGCCGGACGGCCAGGATGGCGTGGTGCACGGCGCGGTCGAGATCGACGACCTCGCGGCGGAGCTCAACCTTGCCCTGATCGATGCGGGCCACGTCCATCAGGTCGTCGACGAGGCGGGCCAGGTGGGCAATCTGGCGCTCGATGACGGCCAGCTCGTCGCCGGCCGCGTCCGCCAGGGCGGGGACGCCGGCCAGGAGCCGCGCGGCGTTGCGCACCGGGGCCAGGGGGTTGCGCAGCTCATGCGCCAGGGTCGCGAGGAACTCGCTCTTGCGGCGGTCCACCGCCGCAAGGTCCTGCGCCTGGCGGGAGAGCTGGGTGTTGAGGCGTCCGACCTCGGCATGCTTGCGGGCCAGTTCGCGATTGAGGGCCACGACCTCGCCGTTGACCCGCCCGATCTCGCCATGCAGATCGTCGGGCGAACGGGTCGGAGCGGGCGGCACCGGCTCGCCGACTGGACGGGGGAAGGTCGGCGTCGCCTGGCCCGCGGCACTCGTCCGCTCGGCCACCAGCCGGTCAGCCAGCCGGCACGCCTCGTCGGCGCTGGTGGCATGGCCATCCGCCCCGACACGTTGCCAGAGCCCGGGCTCGGCATCGAAGAGCCGGCCGCCGGCCATGATCTGGATTCCGCCGCACGCGGGCTCGGCGCGGACGGCGGCGATGAGCTCGATGACCGCCGCCAGGTGGTAGGTCATGGTCGCCGAGACCGCCAGCAGGTCGGCGCGGTGCTCCGCCAGGGCATGCACGACCGCGCGCACCGGGAGATTGCCGCCCAGGTACACGGTGTCCCAGCCGCCCAGCTCCAGCAGGTCGGCGACCATGCGCAGGCCAACCTCGTGCTCCTCGCCCGCGACGCACGTGACCACGGCCCGCCGGCCGTTGCGCTCGGTGCTGAAGAGCCGGGGGGCGAGCCGCGACATGATGAGCTGGGTGACGGCCGTGGCGTAATGCTCCTGCGCCACGGTGATCCGGCCCGCCTGCCAGAGTCGCCCCAGCTCGCGCTGGGTGGGCTGGAAGATGCGCAGGTAAACCTCACGCACCCCGATGCCCGATTCGACCGCGTCGAGGATCAGGCGGCCGGCCGAGTCGCGCTCGAAGCCCAGCAGCAGCCGGAGGTACTCGGCGGCGAGGGCGGCGAGCGGCCCGCGCGTCGGGAGGCAGCTCGGCTCCTCGGCGGTGGGCGCGGTGAGCCGGTCGCGGGCCGACTCGAGGTAGCGTTCCGCGACCTCCGCCTGCGGCGCCGGCAGGGCCTCCCGAAGGACCTCGCGCAGGCAGTCCAGGTTCTGGTGCATGTCGTCCAGGCGCACCTTCGCGACGGACATCACGCCCGAGGCCCAGCCCAGATAATCGGCGAAGAGGCTCGGCCGTCCGGCCAGCAGCGCCCCGGCCAGGTGCGCCAGGTGGAACTCGGTGTCCTCGCGGCACTTCTCCCGGCCGCGCACGCCGTAGCGCGCCTGCAGGTCGGGCCGCAGCGCGTACTGACGCTCGACGACCGCCTCGGAGAGTGCCCGGCGCCCGGCGTGGATCGCCCGTCCGGCCTCGATGTCCACTGGATTCATGGCGTTCCGTCGCCGGTGCTCGTGCCAACGCCGTCCGCCAGCTGGAGCCTGGCCCGACGTGAATGCGGTCGAACCCGGCCCCCTTCGACCACCGACCTTCGGTCTCCCACCCCGTCCCAGGGCCGGTCAGGGCCGTCGGTCGGAGCTCCGTCAGGCCGATCGTGGGCTGCAACTGTCGTGCCATCACCCTGGTCGGTGTGATCACGATTGGAATGTTCATGCTGTGCAGTGCATCGGCGGGTTCCTGGAACCGAAGGCCTGGATTCTCGGCGACATCGCGGCCGCCGCGTTCACCCGGCGCGCCGTCCTGTTCTATAGTGATGTCCGGGAGGCCCCTGGATCCGGAGATTGCATCGACGTCGGATGCGCAGCGATTGATCCACCGCCCGCCCCCTTCTGGCCAGAGGTGCCCGCGATGCGCAGCGTCCCGAAGCCCGGGCCCCGGTCGGCCGCCGACGTGCTGCCGGCCAGCCTGCCCCGAGACTGGTTCCCGTTCTTCACGCGCGAGCGCATAGCCACGCTCAAGCGGCTCGGGCGGCAGCAGCACCCCTGGATAGTGTTCGTGGCGGACATGGCCCGGCGCGAGTCTGCTTACAACGACCGCGGCCAGTGGGATGTCCTGATGCACTTCGCCACCGGCGACCCTTCCTGGGCCCGGAGCGCGATCGCCCAGCTGCTCCAGGTCTTCCACGAGACCCCGCCGAGCCTCAACGACACCCGCGAGGAGGGGGTGTACTGGCCGTTGAATTACGTCTGGCTCAAGGCGCACATGACGCCCTCGGAGAAGGCGACCTTCCGGCAGCGCATGCGGAACTGGTGTGAACACTACAACGACCTGAATGCCCCCCGCGCCGACAAGCTGAAGTTCGGGACCCGGGTCGGTGACTCCGATGTCTGCGTCGGGCATTACTTCGGGTTCCTGCTCACCCTGGCGGCCACCCGCGACGAGCCGCTGGTGGAGGACCTGATCGACAAGCTGGGCCCCAACGGCGCCACGCTGGCCGACCAGTGGGCGGCGATCGCGCGCTACTGCGAGCAGGCGGAGGGCGGCGAGTGGGTCGAGTCGTCGGCCTACAACCAGGGCACGCTCTCGCTGGCGTTCCTCGGAGCCTCGGCGCTGGGGATCGGCAACTTCCCGCCGCTGGCGAAGCTCGGCCGTCAGGTGGCCGCCAGCGAGGCGTACAAGTTGACCCCCGACCTGAAGGACGCGGCCGAGTGGGGCGACGAGTCGTGGCCCCGCGACCCCGAGCGCTGGGCCCGGGTGGGGCTGCTCGCCCTGCTCGTCGGCGCCGGTCTGGACCAGGACGGTCAGGCCCGCAAGCTCATCGATGACCTGACGCAGGGTGTCCCGCTCTATCCGACCTACTGGCTCGACCTCTACCGGGCACTCTGGGTCTTCGACCCGTCGAGCCCGGTGCCGAAGGTGAAGCCAGCCTACGGCTTCCGCCGGTTCGGGGTCGGACTGGTCACGCATCGCGGCCCCCGGCACCTGCTCTCGGTCTTCGGGCCCGGCCGGCAGGGCGTCGATCACGACGTCGCCCACTGCGCCGACGTGCGGCTGTACCTCGGGGGCGAGTGGGTCGTCGATCATCCGATGGGCTACGACCCCCACTCCGACGCCGTCAACGCCGGCGCTCCGGCCGGCCTGGGCAAGATGTGGCAGAGCGGGATCGTCTCGGCCGAGGGCGACCTCGAGTCGTGCCGGGTCCTCTGGGAGACCTCCGGCGGGGCCACCTGGGCGGGGTACTATGACCCGCCGCCGGCCTTCCTGAAGCGCTATCGCCGCACGATCGACTTCGCGGCGGCAACGGGCAAGATCACCGTCGTCGACGAGTTCGACGGCGCCGACCCCGAGCGGCTGCCGAAGTTCGATCGGTACTACGCGGATACCCAGGCGGCGATTCGCGCCCGGGAGGCCCTCTGGGTGGTCCGCTGGCATGCGCCCACCGAGCCGCGCGCCATCGACCACGGTTTCTCCTGGAAGACAGGCCGGGGCCGCACGGTCGTCCTGACGCACGACGCGACGCGATCCGCGGTCACGAAGACGACCAAGGAGAACCTGCGCGGATACCTCTCGGACGCCGAGCGCACGGGCTGGGTGATCCGCTTGCTCTCGGATGTTCCCCGCGCCACGATCCGCACCTGGATCGTGCCCGGTTCCTGAACGCCGACCGCGACGGATCGCCCTCACGCTGATGTGCGACATCGCCCCCCAGGCCGCATGGCCTGGGGGGCGTTGTCGGTGTGCCCTGCCGTATTCACCGGGGCGATGGCGGTGCGTCAGGGCTGGAGCAGGAGCCGACGGGCCGCCCGGAGCGCGGCCTCGACGGCCGGCTGGCCGCCGTTGACCTTGATCAGCACGATCAGGTCGTCGATCCGATCTTCGACCTCGTCGCAGACCGATCGGTCGGGTCCAGCCGGCGCGCGGGCGGAATTCCGGTCGCCGTTGGTGAGGGCGGCGGCAGTCATCCCGGGCGTCCGGGTGGCGCGACGGCCGTGTCTCCCCGGGGCGGCCAGGCTCCGACGCTTGATAATGTAGAACAGGCTGCTGCTGATCACATCCTCATGCCCCGCCTCCTGCCAGGCGGCGCGGGCCTGCTCCAGGCTGAGCTCGGGTTCGGCCGCGAACCGCGCGCGGAGGAAGTCGCTCTTGGTCGTCGCGAGCACCGGCGGGGCCATCGGGTGTCCTTCCAGTCGGAGGAGCGATCGTCGGGATTCGCCACTGGAGAGAACCCTAGGACACGGCGGCCCGATTGTCACCGCTCCATGAGAGGAGAGGACCCGGGGGGTGTAGGCGTGCGACTCAAATGGACCACGCCGCGAACAGGCCCGGGCGCGTTCGAACCGCCAGCGGCGTGCCCGGCTCGGGGGGGTGTTGGCTGGAGTGTCCATGTTGCCGCCGGGAATCATGAACTGCAGTGGAGGATCGCTCGTCCTTAATCGCCCCGTCGGCGGGGGTTGCACCCGCTCGTGGGGCGTCCTAGACTCGGAAATCCTTCCTCCCGGGTCCGATCTGCGAAGCGGCCAGGCCGGGCGTCGATGCCCGGTCCAGGTCGCCGTGTCGGCGCAGCCCGGGAGCGAGCCGGTCCCGGTCCACTTCCCCCTCCGAGCGCAGCCATGATCCGTACCACCATCCCCCGGTCGGTCGAACGCCTTGCCTGGGCCGTGCTGATCCTCGCGGCCAGCGTCGGGCGTGGCGAGGCCCGCGAGCCGTCGCTCGGGCCCGCCGCCGACCTGACCGCCGCCGAGGCGCCCAGGATCTCCGAGTCGGCACCGCGGGTCGGCGGCGAGGCGAACCTCAGGATGCCCGACCTGGGCAGCGTCAACTTCCTGGGCGGGATCTCGGGGCGGTCGCTGCTGACCGGCGGCCTGGTCGTCTGCGCCCTCGGCCTGGCCTTCGGGATCGGCAGCTACAGCCAGCTCCGTCGGCTGCCGGTGCACTCCAGCATGCGCGAGATCTCTGATTTGATCTACGAGACGTGCAAGACGTACCTGCTCCAGCAGGGGAAGTTCATCGCCCTGCTCTGG
>CAZUZD010000125.1:7339-16017 GCA_964624465.1 uncultured Isosphaeraceae bacterium | reverse complement strand
CGCCTGGGCCGGCGCCGGCATGCGCGGGGGCGTCCTGCACGTCCGCGGCTCGGCCGGCGACCACGCCGGGGCCATGCTCCCCGGCGCGCGGCTGGGGATGCGCGAGGGCGTCCTGCTCATCGAGGGCTCGGCCGCAGCGGACGTTGGCCTCGGGATGCGCCGGGGGCTGATCGCCGTCGGCGGCGCCCTGGGCGCCGGCGCCGGCCGCGCAATGATCGCCGGCACCCTCTGCGGCTTCGGCCCGGTCGGACCAGGCGCCGGAGTGGGCATGAAGCGAGGGACGATCCTGCTCTGCGACGCCACCGGCGGGCCTCGCCCCGACGTGCTCCCCACCTTCTTCCCCAGCGGCCACGACCGGCCGCCGGTCTTGATGCTGGTGCTCCGGGCCTTGCAGTCGCACGGCTTCCCCGTCCCCGGGGCCGCCCTCGCCGGCCGGTTCGCCCGTTTCAACGGCGACCAGGCCGCCGGCGGCCAGGGAGAGCTGTTCGTGCACCAGGGCGGCTGAGCCGTTCCCCATCCCCGCCCCCCGTCGGCCCAGCGCCCTGAAGCGAAGTCGGATCCGACGACGAGGCGCTGAGACGCCCCCGGATCCCCTGGCCTCGGGCTGCGGAGTCTGGTGTGCCGTGGCCTGAGCGGAGCGTGGCCACGCCGACGATTCGGCAGGCCACACCGGAAACGCCTGACCCCAGCCCGGTGCACCTGTCGGTCCCCCCGGCTGTGTGCCGTGGTCTGGCGCAGCCTGGCCACGCTGCGGAGGCGATCGTCCAGACGTGGTGACGGGGCAGGGGGATGGACGGTCGGCGGGGACGCGAGGGGGGTGGAGTGTGTTACATTCGGGAGCGTCGTCGAGGGACCGCCGTGCGGGTTGAGCTGCGGGGGTCGGCGATCGAAGGGGGCCGGGCGATGGAGTTGAATGCGAGGGCGCTGGCGGGTGTCGCGCGGTTGCTGGGGCGAGCCGCCGAGAGTCGGGTCGAGGCGCAGGCGATCGACGGCGGTGGCCGGGTGATTGACTGCGGCATCGCGGCGCGGGGCGGGCTGGCGGCGGGCCTGGAGCTGGCACGCATCTGCCTGGCCGACCTGGCCGAGGTGACGCTCGTGCCCGGCGAGGTCGGCGGCCGATCGTGCCCGCTGGTGCAGGTGCACACCGACCACCCGCTGGCCGCCTGCCTGGCCAGCCAGTACGCCGGCTGGCCGGTGGCCCAGGGCAAGTACTTCGCGATGGGCTCCGGTCCGATGCGTGCCGCGTACGGCCACGAGGCGATCTACGACCGCATCGGCCTCCGCGAGTCGCCCGCCGCCGTCGTCGGCGTGCTCGAGGGCCGCAAGCGGCCCACACCCGAGGTGGTGGCCCTGATCGCCGGGGCCTGCCGGGTGCCGGCCGGCGCCGTCACGCTCCTGATCGCCCCGACGGCCAGCCTGGCCGGCGGCCTCCAGGTCGTGGCGCGGTCGATCGAGACGGCGCTGCACAAGCTCACCGAGCTGCAGTTCGACCTGTCGCGGATCGTCAGCGGCTTCGGCACCGCGCCCCTACCGCCGGTGGCGAAGGACGACCTGGCGGCGATCGGCCGCACCAACGACGCGATCCTCTACGGCGCCCGGGTGATCCTGGACGTGACCGGCGACGACGCGTCGCTGGAGGCGATCGGGCCGCAGGTGCCGTCGTCGGCCTCGCACGACCACGGCGAGCCGTTCGCCGCGATCTTCGCCCGCTACAACCACGACTTCTACGCCGTCGACAAGCACCTGTTCAGCCCGGCGGAGGTCGTGTTCCGGAACGTCGAGACCGGCCGCACGTTCGGCTTCGGGCGCATCGAGCCCGGCATCCTGGAACGCTCGTTCGCCTGATCGGAGCTCCGGGCGTTCCCGAACGTTGATGGTCCCCCTGGCAGGCGGCGCATGCGGCATCTGGTCACCCTGGTCTCCGGCGAAGGCTGGCACGTGCGCGACCTGCGACGGGCCGCGGAGCGGCTCGACGTGCGGCTCAGCGCGGTGCCGTTCCCGAGCGTGTGCGGGCGGCTGGGGCAGGGGGCCGTTCCCCGGATCCTGGCCGGTGGGCTCGACCTGGAGTCGGTCGACGCGGTGCTGGTGCGGCGGGTGCCGCCGGGAACCCTGGAGCCGATCGTCTTCCGCATGGACGCGCTCCACCGGCTGGTGGCGCTCGGGGTGCCGGTGCTGAACCCCCCCGGGGCGATCGAGGCGGCCGTCGACAAGTACCTGGCGCTGGCGCGGATCGAGGCCGCCGGGCTGCCGGTGCCGGCGACCTGGGTGGGCGAGTCGGCCCGCGACGCCCTGGTCGCCTTCGAGGCGCTCGGCGGCGACGTGGTCGTCAAGCCGCTCTTCGGCTCCGAGGGGCGTGGCCTGGTGCGGGTCACCGACGTCGAGCTGGCGTGGCGCACGTTCCAGACCCTGGAGCGGCTGGGGGCGGTGCTCTACGTGCAGCGGTTCGAGCCGGGCCCCGGCCACGACCTGCGCGCCTTCGTCGTGGGCGACCGCGTGCTGGGCGCCATCGCCCGCACCCCGGCGGCCGGCGACTGGCGCGCGAACCTCGCCCAGGGGGGCCGGGCCGTCGCCGTCCGGCTCGACGCCGACGCCGAGCGGCTGGCGCTGCGGGCTGCGGCGGCGGTGGGGGCGCGGATCGCCGGCGTCGACCTGCTGCCCACCGCCGACGGCCGCCGGCTCGTCGTCGAGGTCAACGCGGTTCCCGGCTGGCGCGGGCTGCAGGCGGCCACCGGAATCGACGTCGCGGCCGCGATCCTCGACGAGCTTCGCACCGCCGCCGGCGCGCGGAGGCCGGCCCGATGAGCTCGATCCCGAACGGCCGCCTGGCCCAGGTCGCCTGCCTGCTGGAGGCCACCGCGCGCAAGCCGGGCAACGTGCACCGGTTCGCCGACTTCGACAACGCCACGTACGTCGACTTCCTGGTGAGCACCGCCGCCGTGGGCGACCGGCTCACGCCCGGATCCATCGCCGCCGAGGGCCTGGGCGCGGCCATCCGCGAGGCCGTGCGGGCGACCCGCACGCTGGTCGGGCACAACACGAACCTCGGCATGATCCTGCTGCTGGCCCCGCTGGTCGCCGTGCCCGAGGGCGTCGCACTCCGCGACGGCGTGGCCGGGGTGCTGGCCCGGACGACGGTCGCCGACGCCCGCGCCGTCTACGAGGCCATCCGCCTGGCCACGCCGGGCGGGCTGGGCCGCGCGCCCGAGCAGGACCTGGCCGACGAGCCGACCGGGACGCTGGTCGAGGTGATGCGGCTGGCCGCCGACCGCGACCGGATCGCCCGCCAGTACGCGACCGCCTTTGCCGACCTCTTCGATGTGGCCCTGCCGGCGCTCGACCGGGCCCTGGCCACCGGGCTCGACCTGGAGGCGGCGATCCTCGCGCTGCACCTGGAGCTGCTCGCCCGGTTCCCCGACTCGCTGATCGCCCGCAAGGGGGGGCCGGAGCTGGCGGCCGAGGCGAGTGCCCGGGCGCGGGTGGTGCTCGACGCCGGCTGGCCCGGGGCGCCGGGCTCGGCCAACCGGCTCGCGGACCTGGACGCCTGGCTCCGCGGCGACGGCCGCACGCGGAACCCGGGCACCACCGCCGACCTCGTGTGCGCCACCCTGTACCTGGCGCTGCGGCTGGGCCGGATCCCGCTGCCCCTGCGATGGCCGCGGGTGGGCCCCGGTTGAGGGCGAGCCGGCAGGCTCACGACCCGGTCGGGGTCACGACGTGCCGGCGCTTCTGGAGGGCGTCGTAGGTGGCGTCCTTGTAGAGGTCGCCCAGGGTGGGGTAGTTGAAGCAGGCGCGGTCGAACAGCTCGGCGCCGCTGCCGGTGAGCATGGCCATGAGGCCGATGTGGACGACCTCGGTCGCCTGCTCGCCGATGACGTGCACGCCCAGGAGCCGGAGGTCGTCGCGGCGGAACAGGAGCTTGAGGAACCCGAACTTCTCGCCGATGATCTCGCCGCGCGCGTTGCCGCTGTAGGGGGCGCGGCCCACGACGTAGTCGATGCCCTTGGCCTTGAGGTCCTCCTCGCAGGCGCCAACCTGGCTGACCTCGGGGATGGTGTAGATGCCGGTGGGCAGCAGGGGCGTGAGCGCGCACTTGTCGGCCACGTCGAAGGCGCAGCCCATCGCGATCCGGGCCTGCTCCATGCTGGTGGCGGCCAGGGCGGGGAAGCCGATCACGTCGCCGGCGGCGTAGATGTGCGGCACGGGCGTCTGGTAGCGGGCGTTGACCGGGATGAGGCCCTTCTCGCCGGGGGTCAGGCCGGCGGCGGCCAGGTCAAGCGCCTCGGTGTTGCTCTTGCGGCCGGCGGCCACCAGCACGCCGTCGACGGTGACGCGGCGGCCCGAGCTGGTGACCAGCGTCACCGGGGCGTCGGGGGCCTCGGGTACCTCGCAGGCGGTGACCCGCTCGTTCCAGAGGAAGGTGATGCCCAGGTCGGTCCGCATGCTCTCCTCGAGCGCGGCGGAGACCTCCTCGTCGAGGAACGGCAGCAGCTCGTCGCGGCCGTCGAGCACGGTGGTTTCGACCCCCAGCGCCGCGAACGTGCAGGCGTACTCGGCGCCGATCACGCCGGCGCCGACGACCGCCAGGGTCCGGGGCAGGTGCCCCAGGCCGAGGATCTCGTCGGAGTCGTGCACGCGGTCGTCGTCGAACGGGAACAGCGGCGGCCGGACCGGCGACGACCCGGTGGCGATCAGCACCACGTCGGCGGTGATCCGCCGCTCGACGCCGTCGGTGGCCGCGGCGGGGCCCTCGCCGGCACCCTCGCCCCTGATGGCAATGGTGTGCGGGTCGACGAACCGCGCCGCGCCCCGGATCAGGTCGATCTGGTCGCGGGCGATGTTGCGGCGGATCCGCTCGCGGGTGTTCGCCTTGACCCGCTGCTCGTGGTGCATGAGGTCGGCGATCGTCGCCTCGCGGCGGATCGAGAGGTCAACGCCGTAGAGGTCGCGGGTCCGCAGGCCGCTGATCGCCAGCGCCGTCTCCCGCAGGGTCTTGCTCGGCAGTGTGCCGGTGTTCGCCGAGGCGCCGCCCAGGTACGGGGCGCGCTCGATGACCGCCACCCGCTTGCCGCCCGCCGCCGCAGCCACGGCGCCGCTCTCGCCGGCCGGCCCCGAACCGATCACCACCAGGTCGTAATGCGGATGCGTCGCCACGATGTCCAGCCCCCTTCGCCCGCCCAACAGTCACGGCCCGGCACGCTCCCCGGATTGTACCCGACCGCCCCCCGGCCGCGGGGGACCCGGACGCTCCGGGGCCACCGCCCCGTGATGCCAGAACATTCAAATCGCGGGAATTGATGAATTGGGGGCTGGACGCCGGGGCGTCGCCGGCTAGGATGAGAGCCCTGGATGACGCCTCGGTCACGGATCTGGGCCGGGCGTCTCGAACACATCTCACTGGAAACGGGGGTCGCGATGCTGCGGCAGGCCCGGTTCACGACGACGGGCGTCGCACTGCCGCGACGCACCCGACTCACGACCGCACATCTGATGGTGCTGGTTTGCGGGCTGGCCATGATCCTGGGCCTGGGCCGGGCCGTCGGAGGGCCCGTGCTGGCGCTGATCAGCGTCGAGCTGACGGCCGGCGGCCTGATCGCCGCCTGGTCCTGGGGGCACCGCCGCCTGGCGGCGCGCGGGCTGGGGCTGTCGGCGGTCGTCTCGGGCCTGATCGCCGCCTGGCTCTGCGTCTACCGCGTGGACCTGGCCGGCCTGGTGGGCGTGCTGATGCTGGCGCTGGTGACCGGCCCGATGACCCTGGGCTTCGGCGCCGCCTGGGCGCAGGCCGCCACCCGCCCGGGAGCCGCCCCCCGCCGGTCGGCCTGGCAGGTGGCCCCGATCGTGCTGGCACTGGCGCTGATCGTCCCCTCGATGCTCGCGACCCTCTGGCCCCTGCGGCTGGCCTTCGCCGTCTCGGCCCCCGCACTGGCCGCGCTGGCCGACCGCGTCGCCGCCGGCACGCCGCCGCCCTGGCCGGCCCGCGCCGGCCTGTACCGCGTCGTCGGCGCCCGCCGCGCCCTGGATGGCACCGGACTGGCCCTCCTGATCGACGACAACCCCGCCGGCGCCTCCGGCTTCGTCCGCATGCTGGCCCCCGGCGAGGCCACCACCGCCCCCCCGATGGCCAACCTCAACGTCAACGAGCCCCTCGGCGGCGGCTGGTGGTACCAGAACGAGGACTGACCCCACCCTGGGGCCCTCGGCACTCCCACCCGGCCGCCCCGGCCTCGGGGTCGGTCGGGCGCCTCCGCGCGCCCACGACACCTCCATCGGCGTCCCGGCCCCGCACCCCCGGGCCCGCCCGCCCCACCGGGGCCCATCCCCCGCCCGGGTCCAGGCGGTGGTGTTTAATTTCGTAAACTTTTGAATCGGTTTGGTGCTGTTGGGGCCGGAGGGTGTACGTTGGCGGGATCGCGAGGTGTCGTGGCGCCGGCCGGCGGGCCGGGATTCGGTTCCGGGTGGGGGAGGGTGGTCACATGCGTGGACTGGCCGGGATCGTGGTGGGCCTGGGGGCCGTGACGTCGGTGGCGCAGGGGGCCCTGTTCACGGGGGGGGCCGTGTTCACCACGGCGCCCAACTCGCAGCTGGGGGCGGTCACCAACAACCTGGTGATCACCAACACGGCGCTGGGGTTCGTGGTCACCGGCACGGTGCTGATCAACGTGCCGGCGGCGCCGACGGGGGGCATCCTGGTGCAGTGGCTGGTGGAGCGGCCGCTCGATCCGACGTACACCGGCCCGTTCAACCTGACCACGATCACCAGCCTCGACGGCTTCTCGCTGCCGCCGCCGGGCGGGTTCCAGAACACGGCCGGCCAGGTCACGTCGCGGTTCACGGCGCATCCGGGCTCCGACTCGAGCATCGCGATGCAGCTGGTCAACGGCATCGACACGCCGGCCTGGAACCCGACGATCACGGTCACGAGCCCGGTCTTCACCTACACCCCCGGCGCCGGTCTGACGCTCCAGCAGTACTTCGTGCTGGACGGCATCTACACCGGCGGGCCCGGCGGCACCTGGACGATCGACGTGCCGGTCACGACCAGCGTGGGCGTCCCCGAACCCTCCGCGGCCGTCCTGGTGGCCGGCGGCGCCGTGACCCTGGCCGCCTGGCGGCGGCGGCGGGGTCGACGTCTCCCCCCCGCCTGACGGGACGGCCCCCGCGAGCCGCCCGTGGCTCGGGTGGCTCCGCGGCGCTCAGGGCAGGGGCTCGAAGCCCAGGGCCTGGAGGCAGCGAGCCAGGTCGGTGAGGTCGGGCAGGAACGGGACGCCGGCGGCGAGGGCCCAGGCGGGATCGGGACGGCGGTGGCCGACGGCGATGACGGGGAGGCCGGCGGCGCGGGCGCTGGCCAGGCCGGTGGGGCTATCCTCCAGCGCGATGACCTCGGCGGGGTCGAGGCCCAGCCGGTCGAGCGCGACCCGGTAGGGGTCGGGGGCGGGCTTGGGGGACTCGGCGTCTTCCTTGGCGATCAGCAGGGAGAAGTGGTCGGCCAGGCCGCCGACGCCCAGGACGATGGCGACGTTCTCACGCCAGGTGCCGGTGACGACCGCCAGGCGGACCCGGGGCGCCAGGGCCGCGACCAGCTCGCGGGCGCCCCGGTAGAGGTGCGGCGCGTCGGCCAGGAGCATGCGGGTGATCGCCTGCTTGTGGGCGACCCAGCCGGCGACGTCGCCCCCCTCGATGGCGTTCTCGGTGAACAGGTCGCGGAGGAACGTGCGGTCGTCCTCCTCGGCGGCGCGGACGCAGACCTCGGGCGCCACGTCGAGGGCCAGCCGCTCCAGGGTGCGCTCCCAGGCGGCGACGTGCACGTTCTCGGTGTCGGCCAGCACGCCGTCGAAGTCGAACAGGACGGCCCGAGGGGGCATGGCGCCGCTCCAGGAGGGAGATCGGGAAGGGCGGTCCCGGGCGGTCGGTCATCACGGCGACGGGCCGCCCGGGGGGCCGGGATGGACCCATTGTGGCCAGGGTGGGCCCGCCGACGGAATGCCAGGGGCCGGATCGGGTCGGCCGGGCGGCCGGGGCGGACCGTTGACTTCGCCCGGACCGCCTCTTACCTTGAGCCGATCCTGCCTGTCGGTTTGACCCGCTTGCGCAATCCGTTCCGAACCGTATCGACCCGAGCGATCGAGGTAGCAATCCCATGGCGCGCCCCGTCACCCTCTTCACCGGCCAGTGGGCCGACCTGCCGCTCGAGGAGATCTGCAAGAAGGCCAGCGCCTGGGGCTACGACGGCATCGAGCTGCCCTGCTGGGGCGACCACTTCAACGTCCAGCAGGCCCTCAAGGACCCCGGCTACTGCGAGGGGCGCAAGAGCCTGCTGGGCAAGTACGGCCTGAAGTGCTGGGCCATCTCCAACCACCTCGTCGGCCAGGCCGTGCTCGACCCGATCGACGGCCGGCACCAGGTGATCCTGCCGCCGCACGTCTGGGGCGACGGCCAGCCCGCCGGCCACCAGCAGCGCGCCGCCGCCGAGATGGTCGACACCGCCCGCGCCGCCGCCAGGCTCGGCGTGCCGGTCGTCAACGGCTTCACCGGCTCGCCGATCTGGCACCTGCTGTACTCGTTCCCGCCCGTGCCCGACTCGATGATCGCCGACGGCTTCCAGCTCCTGGCCGACCGCTGGAACCCGATCCTCGACGAGTTCAAGAAGGAAGGCGTGCGGTTCGGGCTGGAAGTGCACCCGA
>CAZUZD010000125.1:0-7329 GCA_964624465.1 uncultured Isosphaeraceae bacterium | reverse complement strand
TCGCCTTCGACATCTACAGCGCCGAGACCGCCCTGAAGGCGCTCGACCACCGCCCCGAGTTCGGCTTCAACTACGACCCGAGCCACCTGCTCTGGCAGTTCGTCGACCCGGTCGAGTTCATCCGCTACTTCCCGGACCGGATCTACCACGTCCACGTCAAGGACGCGGCGCGGACCCTGAACGGCCGCAGCGGCGTGCTGGGCTCGCACCTGAACTTCGGCGACCCGCGCCGGGGCTGGGACTTCCGCTCGCCGGGCCGCGGCCAGGTGGACTTCGACGCCATCGCCCGCGCCCTGAACTCGGTCGGCTACCAGGGCCCGCTGTCGGTCGAGTGGGAAGACCCGAGCATGGAGCGCGAGTACGGCGCCGCCGAGGCGGCCCGGTTCGTCAAGGAGCGCATGGGCTTCGCCGCCCCCGCCTCGCTGTTCGACTCCGCCTTCGAGAAGGGCCAGAAGGCCGCCGCCAAGTGACCTGAGGTCGGCCACGGTCCCGGCGTCGGGGTCCGGTCTCCTGGACTGGACCCCACCGCCCCCGACCCGGCCCGACCAACCCGGCCGTCCCGGTCGCAGGCCAGAACCCAGGCCCCGCCGGGACCGCCCTCCAAGCCAGCCGTCGGGTGGGTGTGGCCGTGTCCAGCCCTGGACCGTGGGGCCCGGGAACGGGGTCGTGACCGCCGCTCCATCGCGCCCGCCCACCCGACGCTTCCTCCCCCGCCGCCGCACCCGATCCCGGCTCCGGATCGTCGTGGTCGCCACGCTGCGCTCCGGCCACGCCACACGGCCCCTCCGTCCGAGGCCCCCGGATCCGGGCTCCGCTTCGCGGAACCCGGGCACCCCGGCAACGCCTCAATCGGACCCTCCCGCACGAAGGCCGGGGTGCCCGGGTCCCGCGGGCGGGGCCCGGATCCGGGGGCCTCTCGAATCTGCATGACGGACGCTCGGGTGCCCGGGTCCCGCGGGCGGGGCCGGGATCCGGTGGCCCCTCGACTCCGCACGCCGAAGGCCGGGGTGCCCGGGTCCCGCGGGCGGGGCCCGGATCCGGGGGCCTGCGAGGGTCGTTGGCCGGGGTGCCCGGGTTTCACGGGGGCGGAGGCAGGAAATCCCGGCTCGGCGCGAGGTCCGGGGCGGGACTTGCCCCGGGGCGGGTTCCGGGCGATAGAATCAGGGCATGGCCGGTCGCCCCTCGGGGGGGCCGGCCCGCCAATGGACTCCCGACCCGACCCTGGTCCCCACTCTCCGGGAAGGAGCACGCGCATGAGCGGCCCGATCGTCCGCAAGTACGGCTTCGCCAACTTCGAGAAGATCTTCGGCAGCCGCCCGATCGAGCACGGCGTCGACGAGCCGCAGGCGCCCGTCGAGCCGGGCACCCCCGACCCCAACGGCCCCGGCCTGCCGGCCGACCTGGCGCACCACCCGGTCGACCCGAACGCCCCCGAGTCCTCGGGCCAGATGGTCCCCAGCACCGAGTTCGGCTCGACCGGCGAGTGAGCGCGGGCCGACCGTCGCCACGCCACGGGACGCGGCCCGGTCGTCGCCCTGGTCGTCGGATCAGGGGGCGCCCGGGCCGGCGCCGGGGTGCTGGCCCAGGCCGGCCCAGGCCAGGGCCAGCCAGCCGATCAGGAACGCCACGCCGCCCAGCGGGGTGATGGCGCCCAGCCAGCGGATGCCGGTCACGCCCATGGCGTAGAGGCTGCCCGAGAACAGGGCGATGCCCAGCACGAACGCCCAGCCGGCCAGGTTCAGCCCGACCGGCGCCGGGCGGCCCTGGGCGCCGGCCAGGCCGATCGCCAGGGCCACGGCGACGACGGCCAGGGCGTGCACGCCGTGATACTGCACGCCGGTGTCGAAGACGGCCAGCCGGCGCTCGGGCGTGACGAGCCGCTCGGGGCTCGCGCCCAGGAACGCGGGGTCCTTGAGCCGGCCCTCCAGCCAGTGGGCGCCAAACGATCCGGCCGCCACGGCGGCGAATCCGAGCAGGGCCCCGAGGCGGAACCAGGTCGATGCGTTCATGGCCGGGTGTCTCCTGCGCGCGGGGGCCGGCGCGGGGCCCTCGACGCCCTGGGTGCGGTGCACTGGGGTGCGGATCGGGCCGAGGCACTCGGCTTGCGCCCGGACCGTCGGCCGCGCGGCCGACGGCCCCCCAGGGACGATTATGAGCGCCGCCGTCCGATTTGACGACGCTCAGGCCGCCGGTATGGCCCGACGCGGCCCGAGCCGGAGGCCCAGCAGGCCGGCCGCCAGCAGCGCGACGGGCATCAGCAGCTTGAACCAGGGGGTGTAGGGCAGCAGGCTCAGGTTCAGGATCAGGCCCGCCATCAGGAGCCCCCCGACCGCCAGGCCCGCCCCGCGCCCGCCGATCCGGCCGGCGACCCAGGTGCTGAGAAACCCGGTGGCGCCCCAGATCAGCACGACCGTCGCCAGCACCCAGTGGGGGTAGCTGGCCACGTGCGCGCACATCGCCTCCATCGACTCGTGAGCTTCGGGCGGCATGGGGTAGACCCGCTCGCTGTAGAGCTCGACGGCAAGGACCAGGCCCAGGGCCAGGCCCAGGCCCACGGCCACACCCGCCACCCCGCGCAGAACGGTCGTCATGGGATCAGCGCTCCGGGCTGGAGGGGGGCAGGGCCGGCTCGCCCCGGCGGGCAGAAGGACCGGGTCAGCGTTCTACCCCGTGCGGGCCGGTGCGACGAGGCCAACCGGGACCCCTCCCGGCCATCCCTGCAACGCGAAACGCCGCGGCCGACCCGGTGGGGTCGGCCGCGGCGTCGCGGGGCAAGGCCAGGCGGAACGGACGACGGGGCCCGGGGGGCTCAGTCGTTGTTCATGTTCAGGCCCTTGTACAGCAGCGCGGCCACGGCACCGCCGGCGAAGTCGGCGGCGAGGTGGATCCAGACGGCGCTGGCGGGGATCAGGCCCATGATCGTGGCGCCCACGGCGACGGCCGGGTTGAAGGCACCGCCCGAGATCGGGCCGACGGCGAAGGCGCCCACCAGGACGGTGAAGCCGATCGCCAGGCCGTAGTTCGAGTTGCCGTCGGTGGCCTTGGTCGTGGCCGTGTTCAGCACCACCCACACCAGGGCGAAGGTGAACAGGAACTCGGCCAGGAACTTGGCGGCCACGCTGTACTGGTAGGCGTCCGGGGCCGAGACCGGCAGCTTGTAGCCGGTGCCCTTCAGGAACATGACCGTGAAGGCCGCCAGCGCGGCACCGGCGACCTGGGCGACCATGTACGGCACGGCGTCGGCGACCGGGCACTTGCCGCGGAGGGTCACGCCCAGGGTGACGGCGGGGTTGAAGTGGCCACCCGAGAGGTGACCGCCGGCGTAGATCATGACCATCAGAGCCGAGCCGATGGCCAGCGGCGCCAGGCTGCCGGCGCCGTCGGGGCCGATGACGACCTGACCGATCGTCAGCACCAGGAAAAACGTGCCGATCAGTTCGACGACCAACTTCCGTGCGAGCATCCGAAAATCCTCAACAATTGGGAGACAGCGGAACCCGACTCGCCCGGAGAGCCGGCGGTTCAGGTCGGGCCGGTCCACACGGCCGGCCCTCGGACCCATCGTGGTCCGTTGGGCGGGAGCATCCCCGCTTCGGCCGCGATCAGGCACCGGGTGAACTCGGTTCGATTCGCAAGCCTTGACCAGCGAACATTGATGCGCCGCCGAAAATTATCACGCCCAGGCCTCAGAATCCAGCCAATCTGACGCGTCGGCCGCGGGCTCACGCCAATTCGGGGAAACCGGCCCGAATGCGGTTCCAGAAACCGCGTGAGGGTCGTATTGCGCCAGTGGTCCCGCACCCCGGCGCCGGGCCCCGGGGTCGGGCCGGCGGCCGCTTTCTCCGGCGTCCCGGCGGGTGTACGATCGCGGCGCCCGGCGGGGTGACCGCCCGGCGGCCCCGCCACCCGCCACCCTCTCCAGGAGCGTTGCACCCGTGACCCAGCCCCCACTCGCGCGCCGGGCGTTCGCCCGCACCGTGCTCGCCACCGCCCTGGCCAGCCTCGGCCTGTCCGCCCTGGCCGCCCCGGCCCCCGCCGCCGAGAAGCTCAAGCTGCTCATCCTCGACGGCCAGAACAACCACGACTGGAAGGTCCTCTCGCCGCAGATGAAGGCCGACCTGGAGCGCACCGGCCGGTTCACCGTTGACGTCGCCACCACCCCGCCGGCGAAGTCCCCCGCCTCGGCCTGGAACGCCTTCCATCCCGACTTCACGAAGTACGACGTCGTGCTCAGCAACTACAACGGCGAGCGCTGGCCGAAGCCCGTCGAGGAGTCGCTGGTCAACTATGTGCAGAATGGCGGCGGCCTGGTGGTCGTGCACGCGGCCAACAACGCCTTCACCGACTGGCCCGAGTGGAACCGGATGATCGGCCTGGGCTGGCGCGGCCCCGACTTCGGCGCCCGCGTGACCGTCGACGACGCCGGCGCGGTCGTCCGCACCCCCAAGGGCGAGGGCCCCGGCGCCGGCCACGGCCCGACGCACGCCTACCTCGTGACCGTCCGTGACGCCGAGCACCCGATCACGAAGGGCCTGCCGCCGAAGTTCCTGCACGCCACCGACGAGCTGTACCACGGCCAGCGCGGGCCGGCCGAGGAGATGCACGTGCTGGCCACCGCCTACTCCGCCAAGGACAAGGGCGGCACCGGCACGAACGAGCCGATGGTGTGGTGGATCCCGCTCGGCAAGGGCCGCGTCGTGACCAACGTGATGGGCCACTCGATGCAGGGCGATAACACCGCCATCCGCTGCACCGGCTTCCAGGCCCTGAACGCCCGCGCCGCCGAGTGGGCCGCCACCGGCGCCGTCACCCTCCCCGTGCCCACCGACCTGCCCGGCACCGAGGCCCCCAAGCTGGGCGCCGCCGTCGAGAGCAAGTGACGTTCCGGGCTCGTAGGGCGGATCAGCGCCAGCGTCATCCGCCGGGCCCGGAGTGAGGCCGTCGCCTGCCCGAGGCCAACGGTCCGGAGGTGGCCACCGACCCCGCGCGGCGGATGACGCTCCGCTGATCCGCCCTACGAACGCGCCCCCCACCCGCCAGTGGCGAGACCGGTCCGAGGAGGTTCGCATGACGAACACGCGTCCGGTCCTGCTGGCGGCCCTGCTCGGACTGGTCGGCGGCGAGGACGTGCCGGCGCAGACCGGGCCGGTCGCCCCCGCCTCCGCTCCTGCGCCCTACAGCGAGCGGTACCGGCCGCAGTTCCACTTCTCGCCCCGCACGGGCTGGATCGGCGACCCGGACGGCCTGATCCGGCACCGGGGCGTCTACCACCTGTTCTGGTGGGGGCACGCCACCTCGACCGACCTGGTGCACTGGCGGCAAGAGCCCGACCCGATGCGCGGGGATGACGGCTCGTTCGGCTACTACACCGGCAGCGTGGTCGTCGACGCCGCCGATACCAGCGGACTGGGCCGCGATGGCGTGCCGCCCCTGGTCGCCGTCTACACGGCGCACGATCGCCGGTCCGGCATCGAGTCGCAGCGGCTCTCGGTGAGCCACGACGGCGGCCAGACGTTCCGGTACTGGTCCGGCAACCCGGTGCTCGACCCCGGCAGCCGCGCCTTCCGCGACCCCGACGTCTTCTGGCACGAGCCCACCCGGCGCTGGGTGATGGCGATCACGCTGCCCGAGGAGCGCAAGGTCCGGTTCTACACCTCGCCCGACCTGAAGGCGTGGACGCACGCCAGCGACTTCGGCCCCGTGGGAGCCCGTTCCGAGCTCTGGGAGGTGCCGAACCTGATCCGCATGCCGCTCGACGGCGACCCCGCCCGGAGGCGCTGGGTGCTGCTCTGCGGCATGGGCCCGAACCGCGAGCAGTTCTTCGTCGGCGATTTCGACGGCACCCGCTTCACGCTCGACGACCGCCACCGCGCCGTCCTGGAGGAGGGCCGCGGCCTGCCCGGCGTCGTCTTCGCCGACTTCGAGGCCGACGATTACGCCGGCTGGACCGCCGAGGGGGACGCCTTCGGCGCCGGGCCCGACACGCTCGCTCCGCCGCTGGCCGGCGCCCTGGGCCGTCGGCTCGTCTCGACCCGCCGCGCCGGCGCCCGGGCGACCGGCACGCTCACCTCGCCCGAGTTCACGATCGAACAGTCGTGCATCAACTTCCTCATCGGCGGTGGAAACCACCCGGGCGCGACCGGCCTCGAGCTGCTGGTCGACGGCCAGGTGGTGCGGCAGGCGACCGGGCGGAACCGCGACGAGCTGGTGACGGCCGGCTGGGACGTCTCGGACCTGCGGGGCCGCCGGGCGCGGCTGCGGATCGTCGATGCGCACCAGGGGGACTGGGGCAACGTCACGATCGACCACATCCGCTTCGCCGACGTGCTGGCCGACGACGGCCGCGAACCCGCGAGCTGGATCGATCACGGACCCGACTTCTACGCCCTGCGCGCCTGGCGCGACGCCGACGCGCCCGACCGCCCCGAGACCATCTGGCTCGGCTGGATGGGCAACTGGGACTACGCCCGCCAGGTGCCGACCTCGTGGGGCCAGGGGGCCGAGTCGCTGCCGCGCCTGGCCACGCTCCGCTCGACGCCCGTCGGCTTCGCGATCGACCAGCGGCCGATCCCCGCGCTGGAAACGCTCCGCCGCGCGCCGTTCACGCTCGCCGGGCGGGCCCTGGAACCGGGCCTGACCGACACGGGCTTCCGACCCTCGCGGAACGCCTACGAGCTGGAGGTCGAGTTTGCGCTCGATGCGCCCGACAGCGTCGTGGGCCTGGACCTGGGCTCCGGCCCCGAGCACCGCACGAGCCTGCGGTATGACGCCCGCACGTCGAGCCTCACCCTCGACCGTCGCCGTTCGGGCGCCGTCGTCTTCGAGCCGCGGTTCGCCAGGGTCGTGCAGGCCCCCCACGAGCGTCCGGGCGACACGATCCGGTTCCGCGTCTTCGTCGATCAGTCCTCGGTGGAGGTCTTCGTCGACGACGGCCGCACGGTGCTCACCATGCTCGTGTTCCCCGACCTCGCCGACCTCGGCGTCTCCCTGTTCCGCGACCGTGGCCCGGCGCGCTTGCAGTCCTTCCGCGCCTGGGAGCTGAACTCCATCTGGCCCGCCCCCGGCACCGACGCCCCGCGCTCACACCCGTGATCCGCCCGACGCAACCGGGCTACCCGGTGGATCGGCGCCGCGTCAGCCGCGGGGCGGGAGCAGGGGCCGCGTCCGGACCGGCCGGCGCGCGATGGGTCGGCCCCGCGCCTGGAACCAGACGAGGCGGGCGCCCTGGCCGGTGGTTGGCCGGGCGCCCGCCTCCAGGGGGGCTCGCCCTCGGTCGGAGCCGGCGCAGGCGCGCAGGCCCGCGCCGGGGGTGTGGTGCACGACGCCCGT
>CAZUZD010000124.1:0-16064 GCA_964624465.1 uncultured Isosphaeraceae bacterium | reverse complement strand
GTAGACCTCGTCGGTCGAGACGTGCAGGAACCGGAAGCGGGCGCGCTCGGGCTCGTTCAGGCCGGCCCAGTAGGCGCGGGTGGCCTCGAGCAGCTCGAAGGTGCCCATGATGTTCGTCTGGAGGAACGCCTTGGGGCCGTCGATCGAGCGGTCGACGTGGCTCTCGGCGGCGAAGTTGACGATCGCCGCCGGCCGGTGATCGGCCAGCAGGCGGTCGACCAGGGTCCGGTCGCCGATATCCCCCGGCACGAAGACGTGGCGGGGGTCGTCGAGCGCGCCACCCAGCGAGTCGAGGTTGCCGGCGTAGGTGAGCTTGTCCAGGTTCACCAGCCGCTCGGCGCGGTCGGTCAGGGTGGTGCGGACGAAGCACCCCCCGATGAAGCCGGCCCCGCCGGTCACCAGGATCGTCGGTGGCATGATATCGCGGCCTCGTTGGAGCGAATCGTGGGCCCGCCCCGGGGACCGCCGTCGGGCCCCTGGCGTCTCGGCGCCGCGCCCGTCTGGGCGAGATGGAGCGGATTTTAAAACAATTCTGATTGTCGATGCAATGGCGCGACCCCCGGGTCACGGCCGGCCGGGGCGGGATCTTGAAAACCCCGGGTTCGTGTGCCATCATCGGCCCTTTGCCCGCGAGCCGGGTGCGGCCGGACGGTGCCCCGCCGCGCAGCCCGTCGAGGATCGCGTCGGCCAGCGGCGCACGACCGTCGCGTCGGTCCCGGGGCGGCTCCCGCACCGGTCGAGTCTCTCGCGCCATGATGAGCCACTGGCAAGGCGGGCTGTACGCGGCCGCCGTGCTGATCCCCCTGGCCGCCTTCGCGATCCAGATCCTCGGCGGCCGCCGGCTCGGCCCCGGCCGTCGGCACGCGATCGTCGCCACCGCCGCCATCGGCCTGAGCCTGCTGCTCAGCCTCGTCGGGCTCGGCTCGGCCCTCGGCGCGGGGGCCTTCTCGTCCCCTCACGACGCCGACGGCCACCACCCCGCCGCCGCCCCGTTCGCCTGGCGCGCCTCGGTCGACTGGGTCCGCCTGGGCGAGGGCCTGACCGGCACGTCGGCCGCCGGCGGCGCCGCGACGCCCCTGCCGGCGCTGGTGCTACCGCTGGCGCTGCACATCGACGGCCTCGCCGCGCTGCTGTTCGTGATGGTCACGGGCATCGCGACCCTGGTGCATGTGTACTCGCTGGCCTACATGGCCGACGACCCGCACCTGGGCCGGTTCTTCGCCTATCTATCCCTGTTCTGCTTCGCGATGCTCGCCCTGCTGGCGGCCGCGAACCTGTTCCTCGTGTTCGTCTGCTGGGAGCTGGTTGGCCTCTGCTCGTACCTGCTCATCGGCTTCTGGTCCGAGCAGAAGCCGAACACCGACGCCGCGAACAAGGCGTTCCTGGTCAACCGCGTCGGCGACGTCGGCATGCTGATCGGCCTCGGGCTGATCTGGAGCTCTTTCGGCACCTTCACCATCGCCGACCTGAACGCCGGCCTGGCCGACCCCGCGCTCCGCGACCCGGCCCGGCTGCACCGGATCACCCGGGCGGCGGCCGGCGACGTCGTCACCGTGCGCCTGCCCGGCCCGGAGGCCGCCCTGGGATCGGACACCGCCGCGCTGCCGGACCCGACGCGGACGATCCCGTACCCGGTCCTGATCGTGGCCGGCCTGGGGATCTTCGCCGGCTGCGTGGGCAAGAGCGCCCAGTTCCCGCTGCACGTCTGGCTGCCCGACGCCATGGCGGGCCCGACGCCGGTCTCGGCGCTGATCCACGCGGCCACGATGGTCGCCGCCGGCGTGTACCTGGTCGCCCGCGTGTTCCCGCTGTTCACGCACGAGGTGCTGCTGACGATCGCCTACACGGGCGGCATCACCCTGCTGCTGGGGGCGACGATCGCGGTGGTGCAGACCGACTACAAGAAGGTGCTGGCGTACTCCACCGTGAGCCAGCTCGGGTTCATGATGCTGGGCCTGGGCGTCGGCGGCTGGGCGGCCGGGCTGTTCCACCTGATCACGCACGCCGTCTTCAAGGCGCTGCTGTTCCTGGGGGCCGGCAGCGTGTACCACGGCGTGCACACCTACGAGCTGCCCGTGCTGGGCGGCCTGCGGCGCAAGATGCCGGTGACGGCCGCGACCATGCTCGTCGGGACGCTCGCGATTGCCGGCGTGCCGCTGTTCAGCGGGTTCTACTCCAAGGACGCCGTGCTGGCCGCCGCCCTGCACTTCAGCCGCGTGTTCCCCGCGCACTGGCCGCTGTTCGTGGCCCCGACGGTCGGCGCGGTGCTGACGGCCTTCTACATGTTCCGCATGTGGTTCCTGATCTTCGACGGCGAGCCCCGCTCGGCCGGCGCCGGCCATCAGGCGACCGTCGCCGTCACCGGCGGCCACTTCGATGTGACGTCCCCGGACGCCGGGCCCGCGCCTCAGTTGCACTCGCACCACGGCTCGCCGGTCGACCACGCGCACGAGAGCCCGCCGGCGATGACCCGGCCCTTGATCATCCTGGCCGTGCTGGCGGTGGTGGTCGGCTGGCCGTGGACGATCCTGCCGTTCGGCACGCCGGTGCTGGAGGGGTTGCTGGAGGCCGTCGAGCCGCTGCCGGCGGCCGACGTGGCGAGCGCCCGCTGGGTCGCGCTGGGGGCCTCGCTGCTGATCGCCGCCGTGGGCGTCGCGCTGGCGGTGGGGTACTACTCGCGGTGGCGGCTGCTGAATCCGGCCGTGGTCGCCCGCCGCCTGGGTCCCCTGCACCGGCTGTTCGCGCGGAAGTGGTACGTCGACGAGGCGTACGACCGCCTGTTCGTGCGGCCCACCCTGGCCCTGGCGAGCCTGGCCGGCGGCACCGACCGCTGGCTCGTCGACCCGATCGTCAACGGCGCCGCCCGCATGACCCGTGGGCTGAGCGTCGTGGGTGGCGCGATCGATCGGGTGCTGGTTGACGGGGTCGTGAACCTGATCGCGCTGGGGATTGGTGCCCTGGGCGACTGGGGGCGCCGGCTCCAGACGGGCCTGATCCGCAACTACCTCGGCATGCTCGCGACGGCGCTGGTCGCCCTGTTCGCCGGCGTGCTGTACTGGATCCGCTGAGCCTCACCGAACCGAAGACCCACCACCCGCCCGCTCCGCCGGTCGACCGACCGGCGCCCCGGGCCGACCCGAATCCTGCCGCGAACCGCTGACCGGGACCGCACCATGGGCATCTTCGCCGGCCTCGCTGACGACACCCTGCTGAGCCTGCTCTGGGCCGTGCCCCTGGCCGGTGCCGCGCTGGTGCTGATGATCCCCCAGGGCCGCGACCTGGCCGTCAAGGCGACCGCGCTGGGCGTGACCGTGCTGACGCTCGTGCTCGCCCTGGCCGCCGCCGGCCACTACCGCAGCACGCCGGCGGCCCAGGCGCCACTGGCCGAGCGGGCGCGGGCGAACCTGCTCGTCGAGGCCGCGCCCGGCGAGCGGATCGCCCCCGAGGGCGTGGGCGCCGACCTGATCGTGCGGCACGAGTGGATCCCGTCGTTCGGCATCGAGTATTACCTGGGGCTCGACGGCATCAGTCTGAGCCTGGTGCTGCTGACCGGCCTGGTCGCCGTGCTGGCCTGCCTGGCGTCGTGGACGATCGATCGCCAGGTGAAGGGGTATTTCGCGCTGTTCCTGCTGCTGACGGCCAGCATGATGGGCGTGTTCCTGGCCCTGGACCTGTTCCTGTTCTACGTCTTCTTCGAGGTCATGCTGCTGCCGATGTACTTCCTGATCGCCCTCTGGGGCGGCGACAACCGGGAGTACGCGGCGATCAAGTTCTTCCTCTACACCCTGTTCGGCTCGGTCTTCATCCTGGTCGCCATCCTGCTGCTGTACTTCTGGGGCGGCGATGCCCCGGCGACCGTCTGGGGCGTCGCGTTCCAGGGCCACTCGTTCGACGCCGTGCGGCTCGCCCAGGTGGCCGCGCAGACGGGCTACTATGGCGCCGGGGTGCAGCGGGCAATCTTCGGGCTGTTCCTGGTCGGCTTCCTGGTCAAGCTCCCGTCGTTCCCGTTCCACACCTGGCTGCCCGACGCCCACGTGCAGGCCCCCACGCCGATCAGCATGATCCTGGCCGGCGTGCTGCTCAAGATCGGCGGCTACGGCCTGATCCGCCTGGCCTGGCCCCTGGCCCCGGCCGGCGCCCAGGAGCTGGCCGGCTTCGTGGCCGCGCTCGGCGTCTTCAGCATCCTGTATGGCGCCCTGGCCGCCATGGCGCAGACCGACTTCAAGAAGCTTGTCGCCTACAGCTCGGTCAGCCACATGGGCTATGTGACCCTGGGCCTGGCCGCGATGGCCGGGCTGGGCACCGACCCCCGCTACTACGCCTACGGGGTCAATGGCGCCCTCTACATGATGCTGGCCCACGGCATCACCTCGACCGGCATGTTCTTCCTGGTCGGCGCCCTCTACGACCGCACCCACACCCGCGATCTCACCCGCCTGGGCGGCCTCATGAGCTCCATGCCGGTGTACGGCGCGGTCATGATGGTCATCTTCTTTGGGTCGATGGGCCTGCCCGGCCTCTGCGGCTTCATCGCCGAGGTCTTCGTCCTGCTGGCCGCCTTCCACGCCAGCTGGCCGCTGGCGGTGCTGGCCGCGCTGGCGGTCGTGCTCACCGCCGGCTACATCCTCTGGACGATCCAGCGCGTGCTGCTGGGCCGCAACGAGCACTGGCGCGGCCTGCCCGACCTGAGCCTCCGCGAGCGGCTGATCGCCGTCCCCCTGGTCGTGCTCACCATCGTGATGGGCGTCGCCCCCCGCCTGATCCTCGACTGGACCGGCCCCTCCGTCACCGCCGTCGTCCGCGACATCGCCGCCGCCCCCGTCCGTCAGGCGCTCGACCCCACGGTCGCCCCGCCCCCCGCCGCCGCCCTCGGAAACATGCCCCCGACCCGTTGAGCCGCGAGGGGCCCTGGTCCAGGCGTCATCCGCCGCGACCAGTCGGTAGCTCACGGGCGATTCCCCGTCCCGTAGGTTGGATGAGCGGAGCGAAATCCGACGAGCTGGGTCGGCGGCCTCCGAATCGTCATCGTGGCCACGCTCACGCTCAGGCCACGGCACACGGCCCTGCCGTCCGAGGCTGCTGGATCCGGGCTCCGCTCTGCGGAACCCGGGCACCCCGGTGGTTTCGCACTCGACACTCCCGCACGACGGATGCTGGGGTGCCCGGGTCCCGCCTGCGGGGCCCGGATCCGGGGGCCTGTTGCATCCTCACGACGGATGCTGGGGTGCCCGGGTCCCGCCTGCGGGGCCCGGATCCAGGGGCCTGTTTCACCCTCATGACGGAAGCTGGGGTGCCCGGGTCCCGCGTGCGGGGCCCGGATCCAGGGGCCTCGGAATCGTCGGCGTGACCACGCTCCGCCTGCCGCCGTCAGGCTGGCCCTGGGCCGTCGGTCACGGACGGGATCAGCTCAGATCCCTGACTCGACCAGGCCGAGCTCAGCCGCTGCTCGACGGAGGATCTCGGCGCGGGCCGCGATGGGCAGATCCAACCGGTCGTCCCGGAGCGCGTTCGGGTTGATCTCGACGGGGATCCCCGCAGCCCGCTGCCGCTCGGCCAGCTCGAGGATGGTCTCGGTCATGCTCGTTGGCGATTCCTGGAGGAGGATCTGCCGCAGTTCCGCGAACAGCGCCTCGGGCGTCCGCACGGGGAACGAAAGTCGCCCGGCACAGGCGGCGAGCTGGTCCTCGTATCGGTCGTGGAGCCAGGTGGTGGTCCACCCGGGCCACCGGGCGGCGACCCGCGCGCGGATCCCCGGCTGGTCACAGCCGGTCCAGTAGCGGAGATCGTTGGACCGCAGATCCAGGTGGAACCCACCGGACGGGAATGGAGCCATCTGCCCGGTGAAGGCCAGCCGTTCCAGCCCTTGCTGAGAGCCGGCGGCCTCCGCGAGTGACGGTCCATTCACCAGGGGGCTGGCGACCGCGCCCACCAGCGGGTACAGCCTCAACGAACCGTCACTCAGACGAACGCTGCCCACGAAGTCCACCCAGTCCGGCTCCTCGGGCGGCCGCAGATCCCGGACGGAAGGCTCGTCGCAATCGTCAGTCAGCACATGATCCCGCGGGTAGCCCACGCAGTCCGCCAGCTCGGCAATGCCTTCGTCAGCCCAGCCGACGTCCCAGCCCTGCCAGACGATCGCTAGCAGCGCGAGGTACAGCCGGCGGAGTGGCGCGTCGTATCGCAGATCCTCGCCGCCGAAGAGTCGAAGGATCCGGCGATCCGTGTCGATCACCGATCCGCCCTCGGCCCAGACCTCGTCGAGCCAGCCGTCGACGGGGCGCTGGGCCTCGGTGAATGCGAGGGCGTGCCGCGGCCCCCAGAAGAGGTCGTGGGGCAGGGTGATGGCGGCCCAGTGGCTGTAGTAGAGCTCGGACTCTCCCTCTCGAACCACCAGCAGATTGGCGCGGTGACCCATGCGCAGCTCCGACGGCTCGTCATCGTGGCCACGCTCCGCTCAGGCCCGCCACACGGCCCTGCCGTCCGAGGCTATTGGATCCGGGCTCCGCTCTGCGGAACCCGGGCACCCCGGTGGTTCCGCACTCGACCCTCCCGCACGACGGATGCTGGGGTGCCCGGGTCCCGCCTGTGGGGCCCGGATCCGGGGGCCTCGGAATCGTCGGCGTGGCCACGCTCCGCCACTGCCCCGCACCGGACCGACCCGGAGAGTGCGGCGAGGGTTCGCCCGGGGTTCGGGCCGTCGGATCGCCCGATTCAGAACGCCCGGCGGAGGACCTGGCGGGTGAGCTGGGCGAGGATCTCGCGGGCGGGCGAAGGGTCGAGCACGTCGAGCCGGCGGAGGGCGGCGTGGGCGAAGCGCTCGGCGGCCTGCCAGGCGTAGTCGAGCGAGCCGGCCGACTCCAGGAACGGGCGGAGCTGGCGGCGGGCGTCCTCGCCGGCCTGGGCGATCAGGGCCCGCACCCGGGCGGCCACCTCGGGCGTGGCGGTGTTCAGGAGGTGGATCATCGGGAGCGTGAGCTTCTGCTTCTCCAGGTCGGTGCCCAGCGTCTTGCCGGTCACCTGCTCGTCGCCGTAGAGGTCCAGCACGTCGTCGACGATCTGGAAGGCGACCCCCAGGTCGCGACCATACTCCTCCATCGTCAGCGCGGTGGCCTCGTCGGTGCCGGAGAAGTGGGCGCCCAGGCGGCAGGCGATCGCGGTCAGCTCGGCGGTCTTGCCGCGGATGATCTCGAAGTACTCGGCCTCGTCGAGGCGCAGGTCGCCGCGGTGATGCACCTGCATCATCTCGCCCTCGCAGACGAGGTTCGTGGCCCGGCCGATCATGCGGCAGGCCAGCGTCGTCTCCAGCGAGGCCGCCAGGTGGTAGGCGTGGCTGAGCAGGTAGTCGCCCAGCAGCACGGCCGGCTCGTTGCCCCAGGCGGCGTTGATCGTCGAGGCGTGCCGGCGCACCTCCGACTCATCCAGGATGTCGTCGTGCACCAGGGTGGCGGTGTGGATCATCTCGACGACGGCGGCCAGCACCGGGTGCGCGGCGTTGAGGCCGCCGCAGGCCTGGCCGGTCAGCAGCAGCAGCGCGGGGCGGAGCTGCTTGCCGCGGAACGAGGCGGCGTGGTCCACCAGCCGCTGGACGAAGGCGTGTCGGCTGCCGAGCTCGGCGGCATACACCCGCTCGGTCTCGGCGAGCTCGGCGGCGATCGGCGCGAAGAGCGTCGCCAGGCGTCGGCGGGTCTCTTCGGGCGTCAGCAGCATGGTCGTCATCGTTCGCCTCCGCTCGGCCCCGGGGTCGGCGTCGGTGCCGGCCCGGCCGTCGCTTCGCCTGCGTCGTCCGACGCCCCGCGGCGATAGATGCCGCTGCGGCCGCCGGCCTTCTCCTCGAGCTGGATCGGGCCGATCACGATCGCGCGATCGACCGCCTTGCACATGTCGTAGATCGTCAGGGCCGCCACGCTCGCGGCGGTGAGGGCCTCCATCTCGACCCCCGTGCGACCCGTGGTCCGCACCGTCGCCTCGATCCGCACGCTCGGCCCGGGGCCAGGGATCGCGAAGCCGACCTCCACCGCGTCGAGCCCCAGCGGGTGGCAGAGCGGGATCAGGTCCCCGGTCCGCTTGGCCGCCAGGATGCCCGCCAGCCGGGCGACCTCGAAGACGTCCCCCTTGGCATGTCCCCGGTCCCGGATCAACGCCAGGGTCGCCGGCGCCATCGTGACGACCGCCGAGGCCCGCGCCAGCCGCGCCGTCACCGGCTTGGCCGACACGTCGACCATCCGGCTCGCCCCGTGCTCGTCAAAGTGCGTCAAATCGGCCATCGATGGCCCGGCCCCGTCCTGGAGTTCAAATCGTTCTGAAAGGATTGTACAAGGGGGTCCAGGGCTCATCAATTCGAGTCGCCGGGTTTTTGGATCGGGGGGGCCGGGGGGCGGGGGCGGTGCCAGAGGCCGGCGAGCCAGACCCCCTGGCGGGTGCGGACGGCGACCGGGGGGGAGCCCTCGACCAGGGCGCGGACGGCGGGGGTCCAGTAGGCGGTGCGGCGGGTGACGACCACCCACTCGGCGGTGCGGGCGGCGTCCTCGTCGGCCAGCACGACCGGCAGGCGGGCCAGCGCCCGGGTGGTGGCGACCTTGCCCTGGTCGGGGGCCAGCGTCGGGGCCAGCGCGGCGGTCGCCTCGGGACGGGCCCGGCCGGCCAGGTCGGCCAGCAGGACGCGGTCGGCGGCGTCGCCCCAGAAGGTCAGCTCCAGCCCCAGTCGCTCGGCGCCCGGCAGGCCCCCGACCAGGGCATTGTAATAGCTCAGGCCGAACGGGTGCAGTGCGATCACCCCCCAGCCCTGCGCCAGCAGCACGACCCCGAGCGCCAGTCGCAGCCCCCTGCCCCGCGCCGGGCCCCGGCCGCCCGCCCAGGTCCAGGCCGTGGCGAACCCGCGGCCGGCCAGGATCGCCGCCAGCGGGAACGCCGGCGCGAACAGCCGCTCGCCGTCGTAGACCGCCACGCTCGTGCTGAACAGGGTCAGCCAGCCGACGATCGTCCCGACCAGCAAGAGCCCCAGCGGATCGCGGCCCCGATCCCGCAAGGCGCCGATGGCTCCGAGGAGGGCCAGTCCCAGCAGGCCGACCGGGATGGTGGCCAGGAAGTACACCCAGGGATAGTGCCACGGCAGGTCGACGTCGCGCACGACCTGGCCGAGGTACTGCACCCGGATCGGCAGGCGGTCCACCCCGGTGCGGAAGTAGGCCGGCAGGCGGCTGGCCGTGTCGAACCAGAGCCAGGGCCAGCCGGCGAACCAGACGGCCACGCTGACGAGCCCCCAGGCGATCGCCGCGGGCAGCCCGCGCCTCGGGCCCAGGCGAACCAGGGCCCAGAGGCCGACGACCGGGCCGAGCAGCCAGCCGTGGATCTTGGTCAGCAGCGCCAGGCCGCCGAAGAGCCCGGCGCGGGCCAGCCCCGCCACCGGCCGAGGGCCCTCGACGGCGCGGGCCATCGTGAGCAGGGCCAGGGTCCAGGTGAGCGCGACGAAGGTGTCGAGCGCCCCCAGGTGCGCGTGCGCGAACATCCGGGGCATCACCAGCAGGCCGAACCCCGCCGCCAGCGCCGCCGGCCGACCGAACGCGCGCCCGGCCGCGGCGGCCACCAGCCCGACCAGCGCGGCGAAGCACAGGGCCGGCGCGGCACGGCCGGCGCGGACGTAGAGCCCGACGGGGTCCTTACCCAGCAGGATCAGCTCGACCGGCTCGCCCACGATCGAGGCGACGCCCAGCAGCCAGCGGCCCAGCGGCGGGTGCTCGGCGTTGTCGGCGAAGACGGCGCGGACCGTCTCGGGGGCGAGGAACCCGGTCACGCCCCGCGCCATCAGGGTCTGGACGTACTTGCGCCCGGGGGCGACGTCCAGCGGCTCGTCGATGGTGATGCCGGGGCCGTCGAGCGTCAGGAGCACGGCCAGCGCCGCCAGGACGGCCAGCGCGGCGGCGATCCGGCGCACGGTCCAGGGGCCGGTCGGGGGCGTGGGGCCGGCGGCGGTGGGCGGGGGCTCGGGGGCGGGCATGCGGCCAGTATCGGCGGCGGCCGGGGGCCGAACAACCCCGGCGCGAGCGGCCGGGGCGCGCGGAACGACGGGCCCGAGTCGCGCCCCGTTGCCAGGGAGCGACTCGGACCCGTCGGGGTCCCGAGCCAGGTTCGGCGTCGGGCGGCCGGGGCCGCCCGAGGTCGGCCTGGGTTCAGGCCACCTCGTTTTTCTTCTGAGCGATCAGGCGCTTGATCCGCTCGGCCAGCAAGGCGCCGTCGAAGGGCTTCTTGAAGGCGTCGTTGAACCCGAGGCTATACGTCTCCTCGCCCGGCTCGTCGCTGGTCAGGGCGATGAGGATCGTATCGGCGTGGTCGGAGCTCCGGCGGAGGTTCTGGGCGATCTGGCCGGACTCGATCCGGCCCAGGGCCAGGTCGATGACGATGCAGTCAGGATGGAAGCTCTCGGCACGGATGCCGGCCTCGAACCCGCTGGCCGCCGTCTCGATCCGGAAATCGTCCGTCTCGCGGAGATGGTCGCGGAGCGCGCCCTGGAGGGGCCCGTCGGCACCCACGACCAGGACCTTATGATAAACCTCGTCTTCCAGCTCCCCCAGCGGCATTCCATGCTCTTTGAGGAAGCGGAGCAGGTGCTCTCGCGGGATCCGGCGATCCTGCGAGCCGGGGATGCGATATCCGCGCAAGCGGCCCGAATCGAACCACTTGCTCACGGTACGGGGCGCGACCTTGCAGATCTTCGCCACCTGTCCCGTGGTGAACACCTTTTTCATCGCGAGGACTCCATCGCAAACGTTTCGGCGCGAGACCTCGGGGTTTCCTGTCCCCTCTGGTCGGACCGCCACCGCCCGGTCGAACTCCGGCGCGGATCGGGAGCGCGGCCCGGCTGAGACCGGGAGCGGCGTCGCGTCGCGGTCCCATTCGGAATCGGGTGGCCCGAATCGCCCCGGGGCGGGCCCAGCCCCCCCCGAACCGATCGGTCACGGGGGAAGACCCCCTCAGTTGCCCGAGCTCCTGACGCGGCCCGACGGTCCGGGCCCTTGCCAGCCCCCCCAGGAGGGGGGCCAGCCGTCGGTGTGCTCGCCGCAGCGAACCTGACCGTCAGGACTATTTTTCGTACGGCGCGGCGTGGGACTTTAAGAACGACCAGGCACGGAGTCCGGTGTGCCGGGGTCGTGGCGCGGCGGGAGCCTGGTGGGATGAGGGCGGGGGGAGGGGTCGGAGGGGCGGTTTTCCCGGAGAAACCGGCGTTTCGGTCCTCCGGAGCGGCGCGGCAGCGACGGCGGGTCGGCCCCCCGGAAATTCCGGGGACCCACCCGCCGCCACAACCCGGATCCTCAGCGGTCGCCGTCCGGGCCGTCCTTGCGGCCCGGCTTGAACCGGTCGAGCAGGCGGCGACGGCTGGTAGGCTTGTCCGCCTCGTAGCCGGCACGGCCCACGGCGGGGTCCTTGTCCTTCTCCGCGGCGGCCTTGCCCTTCTTCCCCTTCTCCGAGGCACTGGCGGGGGCGCCGGCGAGCTGGGCCCGCTCGTAGTCGGGGGTGGGGGCGGGCACGGCGTCGAGGACCAGGGGGCCCTCCAGGTTCTTCTGGCGGTCGGCGTCCCGCAGCAGGGCCACGATCTCGGGGTAGCCGGCGCCCAGGCTGGCGGCGGTCTTGATCACCGAGCCCAGGTCGGCCGGCGTCGTCTGCCGCTGCTCGGGCCGCCCCACCGCGATCCGGGCCACCTGCACCGAGCTGTCGTCCAGGCCGGCGTTGATCAGCATCGAGCCCGTGCCGCCCAGCACCACCGGTGGCAGTAGCCGCTGCCGCCGCCCGAAGACCACGATCTCGCAGCGCCGGGCACCCGAGACGTGCACCATCGGCGGGCCGTCGCTGTCGACCAGATAGAGCGCGAACGGCTCCACGGCCGGCGCCTGGCGGGGCTTGCCGGCCGAGATCGCCAGCGCCATCGGGTCGTCGGCGTCGTCGGCGGCCGCCACCGGGGCCTCGAAGAGCCGCTCCTTGCCCAGGAAGGCGTCGTGCTCGTCCAGGGTCCGCAGCGCATTGAACGCGCCGTAGCGGAGCTCCTGGTCGGGCTGGGCCAGCAGGTCGCGGAGCCGCGACAGGCAGCCGGCCTGGTCGGAGGCCGCCAGGGCGGCCAGGGCGAAGGCGCGGAACTCGGGCCGCTTCAGGGCCGCGTCGGCCAGCACGCCCGCGCCGCTGTCGTCGTTGAGGTACGCCAGGGCCTCGGCCGCGAAGAACCGCACGTTGCCGTCGGGGCTCGCCAGGCCGGTCCGCAGCGTCTCCACCGCGTTGCGCCCCAGGCCCTCCAGCTTCAGCGCGGCCACGCCCGAGGTCTTCGGGTCCAGCAGCTCCTGGCTCCACTGCGCGATCCGCCTGGCCCGCAGGTCGGGCGTGTCGATGATCGGCAGCAACTGCAGCACCTGGAAGTACCGCGCCTGGTTCTCGTGGTAGTTCCGCGGCACCTTGAGCGTCAGGTACTGGTCGGTCTTCGCCTCGGCCATCGGCTTCTGGTTCACGCCGTCGAGGTAGAAGAACCGGGTGCCCACCACCGACTGCACCAGCGCGGCCGTGCGGGCGCTCTTGCGGTTCTCCTTGAGGATCAAGGAGTACGGCACGTCCTTCTTGACGTGGGCGCCCCCCAGCACGCGGCCGATCCGGACGTTCTCGCGGTCGGCCAGCGACCCGGTGAGCACCGGCCCGGAGGCCCAGCCCAGGATCTGGCCCTCAAGCTCCTGGCCCTTGATCTTGCCGACTTGGTACAGCTCGGTCTTCATCAGGAAGCCGCCGGCCAGGCTGGTCGTCGTGCTCGCCGGGGTCAGCTCGATCTGGACGTCGAAGTGGTCGTCCTTGGTCACGCCGACCGGCACCAGCACCTTGACCAGCACCAGCGAGGTCGACTTCGACGCCAGGATCTGCTCGGAGCGGGGCACCTGGGCCTGCCGCATCCGGTTCAGGAGCTTCTGGCGGTAGATCGACGGCTCGGGGTCGCTGCCGGTGTCATCGAGGCCGATGACCAGGCCGACGCCCTCGGCGACGAGCTGGCCGGCCGACTGCACGCTGGCCAGGTCGCCGATCGTCTCGTCCGACTTCAGCGGCACGTCCTTCTTGCCGCCGAGCAGGCCCCCGGGCTTGTCGGCCCCCAGCAGCGCGAGCGTGGCCGCCGAGGTCCCGAGCACCAGGACCTGCCTCCGGTTGGTTCGCAGCATCGAGAGAGCCTCCCTGCTCCATCCCGCACGCGGGGGCGGGGTCCGCCCGGTCGGGACCCCCACACTTCCCCTGTCGACCGACCCGGCGAGACGTGAGTCCGGGGCGGCCAGGCCGCTCGGGCCTGCTGGCGACCCCGGTTCAACGGGGCCCCGTCCGGCTCGGGCGCATCCTTGCACCTGATCCGGGGCGGGACCGTAATTTTTCCGGCACAACCGGTCAAGCCGACTTCCCCGGCTGCCGATGGTTCGGCCGGCCGGACCGGGTCATGAGCCTCGATTGCCGAAAATCGACATGCATGACGCGTTCGCAGGCCCGACCTCGGGCCGGCCGGCCGCCCTCGCGTCGCAAGTCCAGTGGGCGATGAGGGATTCGAACCCCCGACCAACCGCGTGTAAGGCGGCGACTCTAACCACTGAGCTAATCGCCCCGAGCTGGAGCCCGAATCGGGCCCGACCGCCACTTTATTCCCCGGGGCCCCGGGACACAACCGTCCGCGCCTCCGCCGCCTCCAGCGCCAGGTGGTCGGCGTAGAGCCGCCGGGTCCAGCGGGCCAGGCCCCAGTCCACGAACCGGGGCAGCAGGCGATTGGCCAGCAGCAGGGTGCGGCCGCCGGCCGAGAGCGTGACCTCGTTGCGGCCCCGGGCCAGGGCCTTGAGGGTCTTCTGCGCCACGGCGTCGGCCGACATGGTGCGGCGGTGGGCGACCTTGTAGACGGCGGTGTCGACGAGCAGGTTGTGCTCGAACTCGGTGGCGGTGAAGCCGGGGTTGACCATCAGGAGGTGCACCCCGTCGCGGGACCACTCGGCGCGGATCGCCTCCACGAAGCCGGCGACGGCGTGCTTGCTGGCCGAGTACTCCGACCGACCCGGCAGGCCCCGGCGGGCGATGATCGAGCCGAGGACCACCATCGTCGATGGCCGGCCCGCCTTCAGCAGCGGGTGCAGGCCGCGGGCCAGCTCGGCCACGGCGAAGACGTTGATCTCGAAGATCTGCCGCAAGATCGCGGGATCGTGGCTCAGGAACCGCCCGTAGGCGCCCACCCCGGCCGACTGCACGGCCAGGTCGAGGGCCCCGCCCTGGATCTCGGCGGTGCGGTCCAGCAGGCGGCGACGATCGGATTCGCTCGTCAGATCGGCCGGCACGGCGACCACGCGGTCGGGCGGTGCGCCCGGCGGCTGGAGCTCGGCGACCAGGGCGTCCAGGCGATCAGCGCTGCGGCCGGTGACGACGACGCGGGCGCCGGCGGCGGCGAGCTGGCGGGCCAGGGCGCGGCCCAGGCCCGAGGAGGCCCCGGTGACGAGGCAGCGGGCGTCGGCCAGGGGGCGGCGTGACATGGTGTCGGCGCTCGGGTGCGATCCGGGGACGATGGCCAGGGCCGGCGGGCCGGGGGCCCTCGGCCGCCAGTTCGGTGCCGCTGCCCGGCAGTATAGCCGGCGGCGGGGGCCCGGTCGCGAGCCGACCCGGGCGACCGGCGGTCGGTCAGCGCACCACTTCGCCGTCGTAGGCGCCGCTGATCTGGGTGCTGAGCACGGCGTCCTCGTTGCGGCTCCGCCAGCCGAAGAGGCCGCGACGGCCGCTCTTCTCGCTCACGACCACCGCTGAGGGGGGCGCGCTGCGGTTCACGGCCACGGTGCCCGGCGGGCAGACCTCGCCCGAGGCCAGCACGGGCGCGGTGGCCGCGCGGGCCGGCACCTCGCAGACCGCGCCGGGGGCGGCGACGACCGTCGGGGCCGGCCGGGCCGAGGCGCCCTGGATGACCATGGGCGGGGCGGTCGGCTCGCAGATCGTGCCGGTGCCACCGACGGGATTGCCCATCGTGTAGTAGTGGTTGTGGGTGCAGCCGGCGCCGGCCAGGAGCGTCAGCGCGGCGGCGGCGGCCAGTCGCAAGGGAGGGGCGTGTCTCATGGCGGAACTCCTGCCCGCGTCCGCGGGGCTCGCTCGGACACCGTCCCGCCACGCCGGCCGGGGGATTGCTCTCCCGGGGGGCGCCGCTGGCGGGTCGACGCGACGATCCCGGGCGGGATCGGGCGTGGGTCGGGCCGACGATCAGATCGGGGTCCAGTTCAGAGGGGGCGATCGGCGGGTGCGGACGCAGGCTGCGACGTCAAGGAGGGGAGCCCGCTCGGGCCGCGGTCGGACGCGCCCGGGAACGGGCCATCCACCGCTGTCGACCGACCGGGCTGCGGGACTTTACTGAATCTGCCCGGAACCACCAACGGCAAATTCCCGCCCGTGGCCTCAGCTTGCCAGGGGCCCCGGCGCGACCGGGGTCGGGTCAATCGGCAAAGTCGGACCGGAGGTCGCCCGCCAGGCCGGCCTGAGCCGTCCGCACGCAGTCGGCCAGCCGCTCGTGCAGCAGGGCGGTGATCTGCGCCGGGGTCAGCCCCTCGAGCGCCTCGGGCGCGATCGCCGGGCCGAAGTGGAGCCGGATGGCGTGCGGGCGCGGCAGGGCCTGGCCGCGGGGCCACGCCTCGAACGTGCCGGCCAGGCCGGCGGGCACGATCGGCACCCGCGCCCGCTCGGCCAGGGTCGCGATCCCCGGCCGGAGCGGACCGAGAGCGCCGGTGCGGCTGCGGGTCCCCTCGGGGAAGAAGGTGACGACGCCGCCGGCGCGGAGCCGCTTGAGCGTCTCCTTCAGGCCCTGGGCCCCCATGCCGTCGCGCTGGATCGGGAAGCCGCCGACCGAGCGGATGAACGGCCCGAGCACCGGCTTGAACAGCGTCGAGCGGGCCACGTAGTTCAGCGGCCTCGGCAGCAACAGGCCGAGCACGAAGACGTCGAGGTAGCTCAGGTGGTTCGAGACCAGCAGCACGCCCCCCTGCGCCGGCAGGTGCTTGCGGCCGGTGGCCCGGATGCCGCCGGAGACGCTGATCAGCCCGATGACA
>CAZUZD010000123.1:0-16083 GCA_964624465.1 uncultured Isosphaeraceae bacterium | reverse complement strand
GTGTCCTCGGTGCCGAAGCCGGCGAGCACGACCTTGCGCTGGTCGGCCTTGCCGTCGCCGTCGGTGTCCTTGAGGAACAGGATCTCGGTGCTGTTGGCGACATAGGCCCCGCCGTCGCCGGGCTCGACACCGGTCGGGATCAGCAGGCCGTCGGCGAAGACGGTCGTCTTCTCGGCCTTGCCGTCGCCGTCGGCGTCTTCCAGGACGAGGATCTTGTCGTTGGCCTTCTGGCCGGGCTTGATCTGGGGATACACCTCGCTGGAGGCGACCCAGAGCCGGCCCTGGGCGTCGAAGTTCATCTGGATCGGCTTGGCGAGCATCGGGTCGGCGGCGAAGAGGGTGACCTCGTAGCCGTCGGCCACTTCGAGCGCCTGGCGCTCGATCTCGGGGTCGGGGTCGGGCACCTTGGCGTCGCGCTGGGCGTGCGCGGGGCCGGCCAGGGCCAGCAGCAGGAGGAGGGCGGCGGGGGCCGCGAGCGGGTGGCGGCGGTTCATCGGGCCTCCTCCTGGCGGATCAGCTCGTAGGTGTGGGGGACCGGCCGGCGGAGCCTTGCGATCTCGGCCTCCTTCTCGGCGACCAGGGGCTCGAACTGCGGGATCTCGACGGCGTTGTTCCCCTGCTCGTGCTTGCGGAAGCCGAACAGATACGTTTCGTTCTGGGGCCGCCAGCGGTAGAACAGCAACTGGTTCTTGGCCAGGATCGCCTGGCGGAGCGCCTCGGCCTGGCGCCGCTCGGGGAAGTCGCGGAGGTCCACCCCGCGGGCCCACTGCTCGGCGGTGGCGGTGACGACCGGCTGGCCGTCCACCTGGAGCGTGTAGCGGCCGGGGGCCAGGTCGACGACGCCCAGGCGCCGCAGCTCGATGGCCAGCGCCGGCGGGGTGCCCGGCGGCGGGGCCAGGTCGGGCAGGCGGTCGTCGTGGCTCCGGAACCTGAGGCCCTTCGGCGTCGCCTCCAGGTCGGTGATCGGGGCCTGGTTGAAGGTCATGAGCCGGGGCGCCGGGCGGTCGGCGCCCCTGGGGGCGGCGATCATGCCGGTCCAGCTCGGCAGGCTCAGGGGCTTGAGGTCCTCGGCGATCGCCGTGGCCGCCTCCCAGGCGCCGAAGGCGTTCAGGTGGATGCCGTCGTCGGTCTCGGGGAACCGCACGACCCGGCCGGGCCGGGTGCCGTCGCCGATGCGGTGCCGGGCCAGGTCGATGAACAGGTGCTTGCGGTCGGCGGCCACCGCGGCCATCGCCTGGCGGTAGCGGCCGAGCACGCGGTTGTGCTCGGTCGGGTCGGGCAGGGGGGCGGGCAGGGTCTCGTGGACGATCGGGCCGACGAGCACGACGCGGGCCTTCGTCGGCGCGAAGGAGTCGAGCATCGCCTCCAGGCCGGCGACGAACTTCGGCAGGCCGGCCTCGCCGGCGAACGACTCGTTCATGCCGCACGAGACGAAGATCACGTTCGGCTTGAGGGCGAGCACCAGGTCGCGGCGGCGCTCGAAGCCCTCCTTGACCGTCTCGAAGCCGGCGCGGCTGTCACCCCAGACGGTGTCGCCGGTCCAGCCCAGGTTGCGGAACTTCACGTTGCGATCGGGCCAGAGGGCGGTCAACTCGGTCTCGAGGAAGCCGAACTCGTGGTCGCGCTCGAAGAAGCCGTCGCCGACCAGGACGACCGTGTCGCCGTCCTGGAATTCGAGCCGGGGGGCGAAGCGGGTGTCGGCGGCGGCGGTGGCGGGCTTCGCCGGCGGATCGTCGGCCGCCGATGCGGGCCACGGCGTGAGCAGCAGCAACAGCAGCGCCGGCAGGGCCGGTCGCCGGGGGCGCCTGGGCATGGTCGAGGTGCCTCGCGTTCGGAGCGGGGGAGGGTGGATCCGGGCCGGCGCAGGGCCAGGGGCGGAACTGGCACTTTAGCCGCCGGGCCGGACCGGGTCGAGAGTCTGCACGCGCGCCCGGGCCGGGTCCTGGCGCCGGGAGCGGGCTCGACGCGCCCGGCCCGGGTTCTGTACGGTGGCACGGCCGATCGCCACGGCCCCCGAACTGCCCGATCCCACGCCCGGCCCACGACGCCCATGCCCACCATCCTCGACGAGATCGTCCAGACCAAGCACCGCGAGGTCGAGGCCGCGCGCAAGCGCATGCCGCTGGTGGAGCTGGAGGCCCAGGTGGCCGAGGCCCCGCCGGTGCGCGACTTCCGCGCCGCGCTGGCCGGTCCCGGGCCGATCCGCCTGATCGCCGAGGTCAAGAAGGCCAGTCCCTCGGCCGGCCTGATCCGGCCCGACTTCGACCCGATCGCCATCGCCCGCACCTACCAGACCCACGGCGCCGCCTGCCTGAGCGTGCTGACCGACGTGCAGTACTTCCAGGGTCACCTCAGCTACCTGGCGCGCATCCGCGCGGCCGTGGCGATCCCGGTGCTCCGCAAGGACTTCCTGATCGACGAGTACCAGGTCGTCGAGGCCCGCATGGCCGGGGCCGACGCCGTGCTCCTGATCGCCGAGATCCTCGACGACGCCACCCTGCGCGCCCTGCTGGAGCGGACGCGCGGCCTGGGCATGGCCGCGCTGGTCGAGCTGCACGACGCCGCCAACCTCCCGCGCGTGCTGGCCGCCGGCGCGGATCTGGTCGGGATCAACAACCGCGACCTGCACCGCATGGTCACCGACCTGGACACGACCCTGCGGCTCCGCGACCAGGTGCCCGACGACATCGTGCTCGTGAGCGAGAGCGGCATCAGCCGCCGCGCCCACGTCGAGCGTCTGGAGGCCGCCGGCGTCTCGGCGATCCTGGTCGGCGAGTCGTTCATGCGCCAGGCCGACATCGGCCTGGCCGTCGAGCGCCTGCTCGGCCTGGCCCCCGAAGCATCGGCCGCCACCACCTGAGCGGGCGCGGGATCGCGGTGACGGCGGCCGAAGCCCCGCAATGGGCACGATCGCGGCCGGACGCCCGAGGGCCGGACCGCGATCGTCGTGGGCCTGACTGTCAGAGCGGCGGCACACGGGTCCCGGGCGCCGGGAACCGGCGCTCAGCCGCCACGGCTCGGCTTCGCCCTGGCCTTGGCCTTCGCCCTGGCGGCGGCCTCGGGGGTCTGGAAGCTCTGGGCGCGCTCCTCGTCCTCGACCGACGTGTCGCGCTGGCGAATCTCGGCGGCGTCGGCCTCGGTGATCGGGGGCAGCTTGGTCGGGTCGTCGAGCTGGCCGCTGCAACCGGCGGCGAGCGTCGCGAGGCTCAGGATCAGGGCCAGGGTCGACAGCGTGCGCGGCTTCATGGGTTCGGGTTCCGGGGACTCATCGGGTCGAGCGGGCTGGTCCGTCGACCGATCGGAGGGTCCAGCGATCCCGCTCGGGGGGGACCAGGCGACCGCCGGGTCGAGCGGCGGCCGCCGGCGATGCTCGTCACGTTGTGGGGTGTCCAGTTCCGGCGGACGTCGAGGTCGCGATCGCCAGGACTCAGGCCAGCCAGGTTCGGTGGTCCAGGGAGTCGGCCAGGGCGGGACCACAGGTTCGCTCAGGCGTGTCGGTCGGGCCGGCGATCCGCCGTGGGGCGGCCTGATCGCCGGGCCCCGACCGACTCGATCTCGGGGGCGATCAGAACTCGTCGGCGCTGATCGGCTCGTTGTCGTCGATGACGTTGAGCTTGCGGAAGGTACCCGGGCTGACGGTGAACTTGATGAACTTCACCGAGCCGTCGGCGAACACGGCGTTGACCCCACCGGGGTGCGAGCTGCCGAACATGCGCCGCCAGACGGTGCTGCCGGTGTTCGGGCTGCTGGGGTCGGCGCAGACGCCGTTGAGGGGGGCGGCGGCGAAGTCGGACATCGGCGTGAAGTGGAACCGGATGTTGTCCTCGTCCCAGCCCGAGTTGTTCCAGCGCTCGTTGTCGCCGCCGTCCGAGCTGTGACGGCTCAGGGGCAGGCACTTCTCGGCGGCGAGGATCGAGTTGGAGGTACCGTCGGAGAACTCGGCCAGGAACCGCTTGGCACCGCGGCCCGACCAGGCGATGGCACCCTTGCGGCCGGCGGTGTTGCCGAGGTTGACCGGGGTGCGCTCGTCGGCGATCGGCGTCAGGCCGTTGGGGGCCGCCGGCACGAACCGGGTGGTGTTGAAGTCGCTCGAGGTGCACTCGTACCACTGGCCCTGGAAGAACCCGGCGGCGCCGGCGTAGTCGTTCCGCGAGGTGGCGGTGACCGGGTTGGTGCCGTAGCGCTGCACAGCGCGGCGAGTGGGGCAGTAGAAGGTGGCGATGGCCGCGCGGGCGATGCTGTCTTCACCGGCGTAGTCGGCCGGACGGGCGACGTCGGAGGTGATCGGCGGCATGTCGAAGTTGGCCAGGTTGTAGACCTGCTGCTGCTCCATGTAGGGCAGGATCTTGAAGAACTGGTTGTAGCCGTTGGGGTGGTAGGCGCGGCAGCAGGTGGTGGTGCCGTACTGCGAGCCGACCTTCTCGTCGTAGTTGTAGCCGGCCGGGTACGGGTTCAGCGACGCGTCCACGGCCTGCGGGCTGCCGTCGTGGGCGCCCTGCGGGAAGTGGTTGTTGGCGCTCTCGAAGTTGTGGAACCCCAGGCCGATCTGCTTGAGGTTGTTGGTGCACTGGGCGCGGCGGGCGGCCTCACGGGCGCTCTGCACGGCCGGCAGCAGGAGGCTGATCAGGACGCCGATGATGGCAATGACGACCAGCAGCTCGATCAGGGTGAAGCCACGCGGGCGGCTCCGCAGCTCGGGACTGACGCGCACGGCGATGATCTCCTTACTCGCACCAAGCGGCGAGGCGAGGGGCCCCACGACACGCAGGACCGACGGCTCGCCCCCATCCGGACGTCGAACAATCTAGCCACCGAGTTTGAAGCCTTGATGAACGGCCGACGAAGCCCTGACAAAGCTTGCGTATGCGTTGCGTGAAGGCCGCCGGGGCCCCCAAGCCCCACTTCATGAAGGCCGGATGAGATCTCGATCAAGGTCCGATGAACTGCTTGGTGGGCAGGCCGGGGCCGGCGCACAATGCGCGCAGCGACGGGCCCACGGACCGGCCCGACCGCAGTCGGATCGTGGTCCGTTGTCCCGACCATCCCCCGGAGCGCCCCGCCATGCGTCGCCCGACCTGCCTGCTCGCCCTGCTCGCCGCCGTCACCGTCGCCGCCCCCGCATCGACCCGGGCCGAGGAGGTCGAGAACCCGACCTACCGGAGCTGGGCCCAGGTCCCGCCCGGCACGAAGGTCACGGTGCGGGCGATCACCGAGTCGGACGGGAGCCGGACCGAGACCACGACGACCTATACCCTGGTCGAGATCAACCCGAAGAACGCGCTGGTCGACATGACCGTCGTCAGCAACGCCACCGGCACGACCGTGACGAACTCGCCGCAGCGGCTGGAGTACCGGCGGATGTTCCCGCTGCTGGCGGGCATGAAGCGCGAGCAGATCGGCAAGCCGTCGGGCGTGGTGGCCTCGGGCGCCGAGGAGATCACCGTCGCCGGCAAGACGTACCAGGCCGAGTGGTACGACTCCAAGAGCACCACCGAGGCCGGCGAGGCCCTGACCCGCACCTGGATGTGCGACACGGTACCCGGCAAGGTGCTCCGCTCGGTGACGCGGGTGCCCGCCGGCAAGAAGACGACGACGCTGGAGCTCGTCGAGGTGAAGACCCCCTGAGCCGTGCCGCGCGGGGCCGACCGTCGGCCCCGCGCCGCTCCGCCCCGCTCAGCTCGTCAGCAGCGCCGGGTCCTTGCTCTTGCCCTGGGTGACCCGCAGCCGCCAGTAGGGGATCGCCGAGAGCAGGACCTTGCCGGTGCCGTGGTAGGTGCGGATGCGGCCCTCGCCGGCCAGCGCCGAGCGGAACCGCGACTTCGAGGCCCGGCCGATGTCGAACCGGACGCTTTCGGTGCGAGCGACCACGTAGTCGCCGTCGACCGAGAGCCTCTCGTTGTTGAGCACGATCTCCTCGACGGGCCCCGGGGTGCTGAGGATCACCTTGCCGTTGCCGCGGACCCGGGTGTGGTACCAGAGCAGGCCCTCGCCGGCCCAGAGCGCGGTCATGAGCCGCTCGCGGGCGACCGACAGGCCAACCTTCCCCTCCGACGCCCAGTAGGCATTGTTCTCGACCACCCAGCCCTCGCTCTGGTGCACCTGCAGCACGTGGAAGCCGCCCAGCGACGGCTCCAGGTGCAGCTCGCCGGTGCCCGTGTACGACGGCCGGAACGGCGACTCGTCCGAGATCATCGCCACCAGCAGCGAGCGCAGGTCGGGCGTGGGCACGCTCAGGCTCAGGTCGCCGAGCATGTGGTTGAGGGCCCCCTTCTCGGCGCGCACCGTCTCGTTGCTGAGCGTGGCCTTCACCCACTGCATGCCTTCGCTCTGCAAGATCTCGAACTTGGCCATGACGGGGCATGCTCCGCGAGGTCGGTGCCGCAGGCGCCGGGGGCGTGGGGGTCGCGGTCGGGCGAGTCTCAGCGCGCCGCCGAGGACCCGGACGAGGGGACGGCGGCGTCCGTGCTCATCAGCGAGGTGAAGACCATCTGGAAGGCGGTCGAGTCGATGCTCTCCTCGCCGCGGAACGGGTTGTCCATGGCGGCGACCAGCGCGATCATCGTGCCCAGGAAGAACGAGATCAGGCCCCCCAGGAACAGGTGGGCCATCAGCCTCATCTCGAGCAGCCAGATCAGGATGATGTTGACCACGATCCCGATCACCACCACGAACCAGAGGATCGCCGGGATCCCGGTCGTCACCGCGTTGAGCCGCTCGCGCCGCAGCTCGACCAGCTCGTTGAACAGCCGCAGGGTCTCGGCGTGCAGGATCTCCTGGCTCCGCGTCGTTGGCTCGAAGCTCATGAGCGTCTGCTGGAACTCGGTCGTGAGCACCGAGCCCCGGGGGTGGATCCGCCCCCGGCGCTGCTCGGGCCAGGCCTCGTCGATCAGGAACCGCACGTACGTACGGAGCTGGCCCTGGAGCTCGCCCCGCGTGGGCGGGGGGTACGACGAGACGCTGCGGTAGACGACGCCCGTCTTGGTCGCCTCCTTGCTGACCAGCTTGTCGACGTCGGCGAAGTTCTGGTACGCCGCCAGCGCCAGCAAGCCCAGCAGGATGCCGAAGTAGACGCCGTGCGCCCCTAGCAGGTAGCCCAGCACCTCGTTGAGGCCCGCCTGCTTGCGCACCACCACCCGCAGCAGCGGCCGGAGGAAGATGGCCCCCAGCCAGGTGAAGAGCACGAAGACCAGGTTGACCAGGACGACCATCGTCCAGGTGGGCAGGTCGTAGAGCCAGTAGAGCATGCGGCGGTCTCGAGGGGCGCGGGGCCATCGTGGCCGGCCCCCGGATTATCACCGGCCTGCCGGCCGGCAATCAAGCCACGCCGCCGCCCGGGGCGCCGAAGACGGCCAGGAGCCCGACGACCGGCTCGCCGTACTCGTGCCGCAGCACCACCTCGTCGAGCTGCCGGACCGTCAGGCCGGCGGCCGCCGCCGTCGCCGCCAGGTGGTCGCGGTGGTGGGCATAACGCCCCGAGTCGGTCAGCCGCAGCGGCGCCCGCTCGCTCCGCTCCACCGTGCCCACGAACCAGCCCCCGGGCGCCAGCAGGGCCGCCGCCGGGCCGATCACCTGGCCCAGGTCGCCGAAGTAGATCAGGGCGTCGCAGGCCACGATCAGGTCGAACCGGCCGTCGGGCCCGGCCGACGAAGCGTCGGCGCCGAGCCAGGCGGTGATCTCGGCCTCGTCGAGCCGGTCGTAGAGCCGCCGCCGCCGGGCCCGCGCCAGCATCTCGGGGGAGAGGTCCACGCCGACGAGGTGCCGGGCCCTGGGCCGCAGGTGCTGGCCCGCCAGGCCGGTACCGCAGCCCAGGTCGAGCACCGCCAGGTCGCGGCGGTCGCCGATCGCAGTGGCCACGGCCTCGGCCACCAGCCCGGGGGCCTGATACCCCAGGTCGTCCCCCATGCTCTCGTCGTAGAAGCCCGCGAACCGCGCGTAGAGCTGGGTGATGCAGTCGTCGGGCGCCCGCGCCGGCGGCGCATCGTCGCGGAGGGCCCGCAGCAGGTGGGCCACCTCGGCGTCGCCGGGCCGCAGCCGCTGGTACGCCTCGTAGGCGACCCTGGCCTCGTCGCGACGACCCACGATGTGCGCCAGCTCGCCGAGCTGGCTCCAGGCCCCCGCATCATCCGGCCTGGCCTCGACCACCCCCCGCTGGCAGACATACGCCGCCAGCACCCGGCCCCGCTCCCGGAGCCCCTCGGCCAGCGTCGCCAGCGCCTCGGACGAGTGGGCCTCGCCCGCCGGCCCCGGGGCGCCGTCGAGCCCCTCGACCAGCCGCTCGCGACGGGCCCGCTCCAGCCAGGCGCAGATCTCGGCCGCCGCCGACTCGCCCAGGTGGGGGCCCAGCAGCGCCTCCAGGTCGCTCGCCGTGCGGGTGCCGTCGCAGAGCTCGATCAGCAGCGCCGCCGTGGCGTTGAGCTGATGCACCCGACCGCTCGCCGGCTCGTACGCCAGGTAGCCCGCGTCGGAGGTCGCCAGCACCAGCGCCGGGTTCCGCCGCAGCCGTTCCGGATTCATCCGCCATCGCCTCCTGGCCGCCGGGGGAAGGGCAGGGCCGGGCCCGGCCGCGGTCGTCGGACCGCCAGCCGGACCCGGCCCGACCGGTCACACGATGGCGCGCCCGCCGCCATCACCCTTACCCTTGCCTTTCCCCTTACCCTTGCCGTCACCCTTGCCCTTGCCCTTGCCTTTCCCCTTCCCCTTCCCCTTGCCTTTGCCCTTGCCTTTTCCCTTGCCCTTGCCTTCCTTGGGCTCGTCCTTGTCGTCCTCGGGGTCGTCGGCGGCGAGCACCTGCGAGGCGGGCAGGGCCAGCAGGGCCGCGCCCGTGAGCAAGCTCTTCAGGAAACCACGGCGGCTGGGCGCCACCTGATCGAGCATGGCATCCAGGTCCTGACGCGGGTCGTGCGACATCGCAGGCTCCTTCTGGGCCCACATGGGCCAGCGTGGGTTCGGTCCGGGGCGTCCGATGGACATGGTCTGAGGGCGTCGCAGTCCGCCACCGACCACGTCCCCCGACCCCCCGACGGTCCAGATCCGCCCCGCGGGCCGGGCGACACTCGCCCCCCCAGGCCGGGCACCGACCGACGTAGGATGAAACCCCGCCGCCGCCTGCCGGTATCGCACGATCCCCGATCCACCCCCCGCCAGCATGCCGATGCCCTGCGGCGGATCGACCAGACGGGTAAGCTGGGGCGCGGCCGCGGAGTCGAACCGGGTCGGCTCGCGTCGTCTTCCCATCCGCCTCACGTCCGGCACCCAGGGGGTTGTAATGCCAGGGTCTCTCCCGATTGCGGCGGTGCTCTCGACGCTCGTGCTCGCCGTCGCCATGCCGTCCGCCGGCAGGGCCGCCCAGGATCCGGGCCGGGGGCCGGACGCCGGGCCGGCACAGGAGGCGGCTCCGGCGGCGGTGGCCAATCCGATGGCGAGGCTGGCGCGCATGGTCGGCGGCGAGTGGAAGATGACGGCCGCGGCCGGGACGGACCTGGGGCCCGGGGTGGGCCTCGCCGACACCTGGAGCTGGGGACCGGGCCGGCACTCGCTGAGCGTCAGGACCGACGGGACCGGCGGCGACGGCAATCCGTGGCGGGCGCTGCGGGCCGTGTACTGGCATCCCGGCCGGAAGCAGATCCGCTCGCTCGAGCTGAGCCCGTTCGCAGCCGGCGTGGCGGAAGGCGTGATCCGGTTCGACGGCGAGGCGCTGGACATCCTCGTCGACATGTACCAGACCGGCCAGCGCCGCAACCTCAAGACGCGCTGGACCTTCGACGGCCCCGACCGGTACCACGACGAGCTCCTGGAGTCGACCGGACCCGAAGGATACCTCCCCATGGCCGCGTGGAACCGCGTCCGTGTCGCGGCGCCCGCCACGCCGCGCCCGCTCGCCGTCGAGGGGGCGACCCTGCCCGAGCACCTGAAGGCGTTCGCACCGCTCCTCCGCCACCCCTGGCAGACGGCCGAGGCGGCCCCGGTCGGAGGGGACACCGGAGGAGCCGCCCGGCTCCGCTCGACGTTCGAGTGGGTCCCGCTGGCCAACGGGATCTGCGTACGCACCCTGGCCCTGACCCGGGACGGTGAGCCCCGGCACCTGCTCGACGCGTACCTCTACCACCACACCGGAGCCAACGTGCTGCGATGCCTCGCGCTGTCGGACCGCGGCGGCGTCTATGAGGGCGACGTCACCGTGCTCGACGGCGGCGCCGTGCAGCTCGACCTGAAGGGCTTCGAGGGGGACCGCGTCGTCCCGTACGCCGTCCGCTTCGACTTCGAGCCGGACGGGACCCTGCGCCAGCGCGTCTGGTCCCTCGACGGCGCCGGGCGCACGCTCAGGCTCGACGTCCGCCACCAGCCGGTGACCGACCCGCCGCCCCCGGCCCGTTGAGATCCGGCACGCCGCTGCCGGACGCCGATCGGGTCAAGCCCGCGGGGCGGGACCGGAGGGCGGCTTCGCCGGGACGGGCGGCGCCTGGAGGGCCAAAATGGCCAGGCCGGTGGTCTCGACGTTGGCCAGCCCGACGGGGGTGCCGTCGGCGCGGTAGTCGGTGATCCAGCCGCCGCTCTCGGCCTGGAGGGCGAGCAGCCGGTCGACCAGGCCGGCGGGCAGCTCGGCGACGGCATCGAGCCGACGCGCGACGATCCGGGCCAGGGCCAGCTTGTAGGTGGCGTACAGGCCCTGCTCGCGACCGGCGGGATCGCGGAAACCGTGGCCGTCCCAGAGCGCCAGGGCAGCGAGCCAGTGGCGGCGAGCCCGGGCGGGGTCGGGATCAGCCAGGGCGGCGTAGAGCAGCAGGTCGGTGTACCGATCCCAGCCGGGCAGGGGGCGGTCGGTGACGACCTCGGTGCGGATCGTCTTGCCATCGACGGCGCGCACGGTCGTCAGCTCGTACTGACGCAGGGGGAACAGCCCCGGCGGCGCCACGCCCGTGGCGATGAGCCGCATCTTGCCGTCGGAGCGGTCCAGCCCTTCCCGGCGGAGGGCGGCGTGCAGGGTCGCGGCCACCTCGGGGTGGGACGACTCCAGGACCCGGGCCGCCAGCTCGTTGTCGTGCGAGAGCCAGTAGACCCGGGCGCCCCGGAACTCGGGCAACAGGCCCAGCCCGGCGTCGAGCAGCCCGGCCAGGAACGCCCGACCCCGCCGCGCGGCCGCCTCGTGCCGATCGTCGGCCAGAGCCGCCAGGGGACGGACCAGCGTCAGCGCCGCCAGGCCCAGCAGCGTGCGGCGCGCGATCGGTCGGTCCAACGGTCCGTCCCCCTTCGAGGCGCGCGGCGATCGAAAGACGGCGCCGCGGTCAGTTCGCCGGCGTCTGCCGCCGCGCCCCCGCCTGGCTGTCGGCGTGGTGCGGCCGGGGGATGCCACCGCCGGCCTGGGCCGCGACCTGCTCCCGCTCGCGGGCCCGCTCGGCGCGGCGGCGGGCCTTGCCCACCAGCATCAGGTTCCGGATGTAGATGAACACGCCCATGCTCTGACCCACGATGATCACCGGGTCGGCCCGGTGGATGGCGTAGGCCAGCAGCGTCAGGCCGCCAGCCATGCTCAGCCACCAGAAGATGACCGGCACCACCGAGTCACGCTTCTTCTCCGAGGCGATCCACTGCGCCAGGAACCGCGCCGTGAAGATCGACTGGCCCACGAAGCCGATGACCAGCCACATCAAGGGGGAGCTGGCCGGCACGTGGCCGCAGGTCGGGCAGGCACCCGCGGCGTGCGTGGCCTGGGCGGCCGCCGCCTGCGCCGGAGCGGCGAGCTGGCCGACGGCCGCGCCGGCCATGAGGAGCGTCGCGTTCATCGGCTCAGACCCTCCGCGTCGCGTCGACGCCCGCGCCGACACCGACACCGGCCCCGGAGTGGGGCGCCGGCACCGTCGCCTCGTCGAGCAGCGGGCGCGTCAGATAGCAGACCGGCCGCCGCATCAGCCAGGCGACCCCGAACAGGTCGGTGATCACCCGCACCGAGCGGTTCCAGATGTTGTAGTGGCTGGCGCCATGCGGCCGCGGCCGGTGAGTGCACGGCATCTGCACGATCTTGCAGCCGTCGCGGATCAGCAGCGGGCCGTAGAACCGGTGCACGCCGTGGAACATCGGCAGCCGCAGGGCGACCTCGCGGGGGAAGATCCGCACGGCGCAGCCGGTGTCGCGCACGCTCTGGCCCAGCACCCAGTTGCGGATCCGGTTGGCCCAGCGGCTGATGATCCGCTTCGACCACTTGTCCTCACGCTTGGTCCGCCAGCCCAGGCCGGCGTCGTGGCCGGGCAGCAGGTCCCAGAGCCGCGCCAGGTCGGCCGGATCGTTCTGCAGGTCGGCGTCCAGGATCGCCACCCACGCCCCCCGCGCCGCCCGGAACCCGGCGCCGGTGGCCGAGGACTGGCCGGCGTTGGTCCGCAGCCGCAGGGGCCGCAGCTCGGGATACTCGCCCGCCAGGCGGTGCAGCAGCCGGGGCGAGTCGTCGGTCGACCCGTCGTCCACAATCAGCAGCTCGAAGCCGTCGAGCGGATTCGGCCCGGTCGGGCCCCGGTCCACCAGCGGCCGGAACGCCGCGGCCACCTCGGCCACCAGCTGCGGCAGGCTCGCCGACTCGTTCTTGGCCGGCACGATGATCGAGAGCATCCGGGGCCGGCCCTCCGCCGACACCCCGAGCCCGCCCACCTCGGCCGTCCCCGTCCGGTGCGACCCGTCATGCCTCAAAGGCGCCATGTCCCTGGCCTCCCTGCCCGGTTCGCTCGCACTCCGGCGGCGCCGTCCCGAAGTCAGGACAGCTCCGCCCGCCGGCCTTCCCTGGCCCGCGCGGCATTCTCACGCCCCGCCGGAATGTCGTCCAGTGCAATGCAATCTGTCCTATCGACCCTCGCCACCCCCGGACTCCAGCCCCAGTTTCTCGGCTGGACAGGCTCGCCACGGTCGGGTATCCCCGCCCCGCCAGGGACTCCCTGCACCCGCGCCAGCGTCGCCGCAACAGGCGCCTGGTCCAGGATGTCGCCCCCGGCCCACCACGGACGGACCCGCCCCATGCCCCGAACCTCCCTGGCCGCCGCCGCCGCGCCCGAGGCGATCGCCGACGACGACGCCGGCCCGATCCGGTCGCTGCCGGCCGCCGCGATCGCGCAGAGCCCCTTCAGCCTGGCCGTCTACGGCGACCCGGCCGAGGAGATCGCCGACCTGCTCGAGAGCGTGCGCACCCAGGGCATCCTGGTGCCACTGGTCGTGACGCCCGAAGGGCCGGGCTGGGAGCTGATCTCGGGGCACCGCCGCCTGGCCTGCGCCCGGGCGCTCGGGCTGGCCAGCGTGCCGTGCCAGGTGCGCGACCTGCCCCGGGGGTCGGCCCGCCGCCGCGCGGTCCTCGACTACAACCGTCAGCGCCGCAAGCGGTTCAGCCAGCTGATGCGCGAGGCCGACGCCCTCGAATCGCTGCATGCCGCCGCCGCCCGCCGCCGCCAGCGGGCCGCCCTGCGCCAGTTCGCCGACCCCGACCCCGAGCCTGCCGATTGTCGGAATTCCGACGGACGGGCCGGTCGCACCGACGCCACCATCGCCCGCCTGCTCGACCTCGGCGGCAAGGACGCCTACCGCCAGGCCCGCGCCGTCTGGCAGGCCGCCGCCGCGGACGACCCCCGCGCCCGCAGCGCGGTGGCCGGCCTGGACGCCGGCACCAAGTCGATCCATGCCGCTTACAAAGACCTGCGGCGCCGCGACCGGTTCACCGCCGGGTTCCGCCCCACGCCCTACGACGTCTGGCCGTTCCGCGCCGACCCCGCCTTCGGCATCCCGCATCCGGGATCGATCCCGGCCGCGATCGTGGCGCACGCGCTGCACTACTACACCGCCGCCGGCGACCTGGTCGTCGACCCGATGGCCGGCGGCGGCACCACCCTGGACGTCTGCCGCGCCATGGGCCGGCGGTGCCTGGCGTACGACCTGCACCCGGTCCGCCCGGAGATCGAGGCCCGCGACGTAAATCTCGGGTTTACGCCCGAGGCCAGCGGATGCGCCCTGATCTTCTGCGACCCGCCCTACGGCACCATGCTCGCCGGCCGCTACGGCGCCCGGGGGCTGGCCGAGGCGCCGCCCGACGCCTGGCTTGCATTCTTGCAATCCCTGGCCGCCGCGGCGCTGGCCACGCTCCGCCCCGGCGGCGTGATCGCCCTGCTCCTGGCCAACCAGACGGAGAAGGACCTGCCGGCCGGCCACGGCTACATCGATCACGCCTTCTTGGGCTACCAGGCCCTGCTCGGCGCCGGCTTCCGGCCCGAGCGGCGGATCAGCTGCCCGATGGCCGGCGCCTACCTGCCCCAGCACGTCCGCGCCGCCCGCCGCGACGGCCGGATGCTCGGCCAGGTCCGCGACCTGGTCGTGATGCGCAAGCCGATCGACTGAAACGGCTTGCGGCCGATCAGTTCACCGGCTCGCCGCCGGCCAGCTCGTACACCTTGGCCCGCACGAACGGGTTCGAGAGCGAGGGGTTCCGCCGCACCAGCGGCGCCGGCAGGGCCGAGACCGCCCGCGCGATCAGCGCGTCGAGCTGGTCCGGTCCCAGGCTCTCCAGCATGAACTGGATCGCCGCCTCCTCCGACTCCTGATGCTCCTCTTCCTGACGCCGGCGGTGCCGGGTGTCCACCGTCTGGATCTGCGCCAGCAGCTCGCGACGCCGCGACTCAAGCCTGTTCGCCACCTGGGGTAGCAGCTCGTAGCCGTCCTCGATCCCGGCGCGGATGTAGCCGGGGCCGTTCTGCAGCTTGCCCTGACTCTTCAGGTAGAGCGCGTTCAGGAGGACCTTCGCCACCGCCTCCGGATCCTTCTGCTGCGACAGTCGCGTCGCCAGCTGCCGGGGTAGCCCCTGGTCCGTGAGCAATTCCTGGAGATCGACCGCAACCAGCAACCGTCCTTCCGCGGAGAGGCGGAACGGCGTCCCGGGAATCGGGATGCTGGCGCTTTCCGGTCTCGTTTCTGGATCTTGTTTGGGCCCACCCTCGCGGCCAGCCGGGCCGAAGAACCGGGCCAGCGCATCGAAAGATTCTGGACCGGTTGCGCTGGGGGGAGTGAAGGAATTTGGACCGGTTGGCGGGGGGAGGTCTAAAGAATTTGGGCCAGTCGCGCGAATCGGTTCGGCCGGTCGGTTCCGCGGGACCGACGGACGGCGGGGGGCCTGTCGCAAGATCTGATAGGCATTGGACTTGCCACGCGACTTGCTGGTCGCCAGCAGCCCGGCACCCACCAGCTCGGCCAGGGCGGTGAGCACGGTCTGGCGGCTCAGGCCCGCCTGCTTGGCGATGGTGCGCACGCTGGGGTACGCCCACCCGGTGTCGAAATCGGCATACATGCCGATGACGAGGTAGACCTTGATCGCCGAGCCGCCCAGCGCCTGGAACGACTCCGAGCGGAGCAGGTCGTGATCGACCCGGAAGAAGAACGAATCCATGGGAGCCGTCGACACGCGCAACCTCGGGGCTTCACGCCGACAGGCAGTGGGGCGGGTCCGGCACGTAGTAGGTCTTGGCCCGCCCACGCTCGCGGGTCGTCGAGACGACCAGGCCGAGGGCCTCGAGCCGCGATAGGCTCTCGATGACCGTGGGGTGCGACAGCCGGGTGCGCTGGGTGATCTGCGCCAGGCTCAGGCACACGCTCTGGTCGGGCTGGCCGCCGCAGGCCTGCACCATCACCAGGTACACCTTGATCGCCTCGCCCTTGATGCGGGCCAGGTAGCCCCGCTCGAAGAGCACGCTGTGGAGCCAGTCCGTTTGTGTGGCCATGGCGACGGGCACGGGATCCCCTCCCCGAAAGCCCTCGACCGGTCGGACCAGTGCAGGACAGGGCGGGGCACCCCAATCGGTGCCACGCCGGACCCGCCGCCTCCATTCCAGGTCGGGACCCTCGTCAGGTTCCGGGATCGGCCCGCGCTCGCCCCAAACCCAAGCCCTTCCTGGCCGGAATCCCGATCCGGGCAGCGGGCCGGACCAGTCCTGACGGAAAAAACGCCACCGGGGTGTTGACGTGCCGCCAGGACCCGGTATGATCCATCTCGTCGCCGCTACGACGCCTCGCTGACCGCGAGACCCGCAGCGGCGAACTTGTCCCCACCCGGGTGAACTCATCCGGGAC
>CAZUZD010000122.1:5329-16408 GCA_964624465.1 uncultured Isosphaeraceae bacterium | reverse complement strand
GCCGGCCCCGACGCCCGCGCCCGCCCCGGCGGCGCCCCGGCCGGCGCCCGGCGGGCGCTCGCTGGGGCTCGACGACCTGCGGCAGATCTGGGGCGAGCTGTTCGCCGGCCAGGCGTCGCCCCTGAGCCACGTCTCGCGGCTGGCCCCGACGGCCATGCCCGAGCCGGGCGTCCTGGTCGTGCGGGTCCCCCCCATGTACAATTGGGTCGCGGATGCCTGCGACAAGCCCGAGGCCCGCGCCCGCCTCGAGGAGCTGCTCAACGGTGCCCTCCAGCGCCCCCTGAAGCTGCACTTCGACCGGTCGCAGCCCGACGACGACCCGGACACCGAGGCACCCCCGGCCCGGGCCACGGTCATCCGCCCCGACGAGCTCGAGAGCGACCCGCTGGTCCAGGACATCGTCAAGCTCTTCGAGGCCAGGCCCGTCCGGGTCGAGGCCGAGGAGCCCGGCGAGGCCTGAGCTCCCCCCGGCCGGTCGCCGTCCTCTCCCGTCCCGCCTCGCAGAAAGGACCGGCCGTGTTCGACAAGTTCGGCGATATCGCCGCGATGATGAAGAACCTGGGCAAGATGCAGGAGGCCGTCAAGGAGGCCACCGAGCGCCTGGCCCAGCTCCAGGTCGAGGGCACCGCCGGCGGCGGCGCGGTCACCGTGACGGCCAGCGGCAAGTTCGAGGTCCTCAAGGTCCGCATCGACCCCAAGCTCCTGGCCGACGGCGACGCCGAGCTGCTCGAGGACCTGGTCGTCGCGGCCACCAACGCCGCCCTGGCCAAGGCCAAGGAGCAGTACGGCCAGCAGCTCCAGAACTCGGTCGGCCCGAACCTGCCGCTGCCTGATCTCTCGACATTCTTCGGCCGCTGAACCGGGCAGTCGCGCCCGCTGGCCCGACCGGAATGGGCGCCAGTGGCCCCCGGCTCGCTCCGGTCCACGGTCCCGGGGCTGGTTTCTGACCCGTTTTCCAGCAGGGCTGCCATGTCGACCAGCACGAACGGAGCCGTGGCGGTGGCGGTCGAGCGGCTGGTCGCCGCCTTCGGCCGGTTGCCCGGGGTGGGGGCCAAGACGGCCGAGCGGCTGGCGCACCACATCCTCAAGTGCCCGCCCGAGGAGGCGCTGGCGCTGGCCGAGGCGATCCGGGCGGCGCGGGACCAGATCCGGCACTGCGAGGTGTGTTACCACCTGACCGAGGCCGAACACCCGCGGTGCGCCATCTGCCGCGACCCTCGCCGCGACCCGGAAACGATCTGCGTGGTCGAGACCCCCCGCGACCTGCTGGCGCTGGAGCGTGCCGGCACGTTCGCCGGCGTGTACCACGTCCTGCTCGGCCGGCTCGCCCCCTTGCAGGGGATCGGGCCCGAGCAGCTCACCCTGGAGGCCCTGGCCGCGCGGGTCGAGGCCGGCCCGGTGCGCGAGGTGATCCTGGCGACGAACCCGAACCTGGAGGGGGACGGCACGGCCTTGCTCATTTCCGAGCGGCTGGGGCCCAGCGGCGTGAAGCTCACCCGCCTGGCCCGCGGCCTGGCCTCCGGAAGCGTGCTGGAGTTCGCGAACAAGGAGATGCTTGCCGACGCCCTCGCCGGTCGACATTCCTTCTAGATCGTGCGATTGCCACCGATCAGACCTTGCCAGGCTGACGGACTTGGCATAGAATTTGCCTGAGAGGGTGCGGCCGGCGACCCGGTCTGGCCCTCCTGGTCTGCGGCCGGACGCCGCGGAGCGCGGCGACCTCCCTCGCCCCATCGACGGAAGTGCTGACCATGCGACTTGATACGTCCCAGCAGATGCGGACCGACATGCGGCTGCGCATGGCGCCCCGCATGATCCAGTCGATGGAAATCCTGCAACTGCCGCTGATGGCCCTGCAGGAGCGGATCGACCAGGAGCTGATCGAGAACCCGCTGCTGGTCGACCTGCGGGACTCGACCGGCTCGGAGGGGGGCGAGGAGGGCGGCGAGGCCCCGGCCGACGGCGCCCAGGAGGCCGGGCCGTCGGAGTACGACGAGTACTTCGACCAGCTGGCCGACTCGCACCGCCCCAGCCGCGCGGCGCTCAGCGAGGAGTCGGATCGCAAGCACGACGCGATGCAGAACATCGCCAGCCGGCCCCGCTCGATCCACGACGACCTCTGCGACCAGCTCGGTTTCCTCGACGGCAGCGCCACGGTGCGGGCCCTGGCCGAGTACATCATCTACAACCTCGACGAGAACGGGTTCCTGAACCTCGAGCTCGCCGACGTCGTCCGCGACTTCGGCGGCGAGGCGACCCTGGCCGAGGCCGAGGAGGCGCTGCACCTGGTGCAGAAGCTCGACCCGCCCGGCATCGGCGCCCGCAACCTCCGCGAGTGCCTGCTGCTGCAACTGCGGCCCGACATCCCGTTCCGCGACGTGCTGCACACGATCATCAGCAACCACCTCGATGACCTCCAGCAGAACCGGCTGCCGGCCATCGAGAAGAAGTCGGGCATCGACCTGGAGACGATCAAGGAGTCGCTGGAGCACCTGCGCCGGCTCGACCCCCGCCCCGGCGCCCGCTTCGAGGAGCCCAATGCCCAGTACGTCCTGCCCGACCTGATCGTCGAGGCCGACGAGCACGGCGTCTACGAGGTCCGGCTCCTCGACGAGCACACGCCCCAGCTCTCGATCTCCAAGCACTACCAGATGATGCTCAAGAGCAAGCAGGCCGACCCGGCCGCTCGCGAGTTCATCCAGCGCAAGATCCAGTCGGCCCGCTGGCTGATCGAGTCGATCGAGCAGCGCCGCAACACCCTGCTGAAGGTCGCCCGCGCGATCATCGAGCACCAGAAGGACTTCCTCGACAAGGGGCCCGAGGCGATCGAGCCCCTCAAGATGCAGCAGATCGCCGACCGCGTCGGCGTGCACGTCACCACCGTCAGCCGCGCCGTCGACGACAAGTGGGTGCAGACCCCCCGCGGCATCTTCGCCCTCAAGCGATTCTTCGGCGGCGGCACCACCACCGCCGACGGCGAAGAGGTCGCCTGGGACACGATCAAGCAGAAGCTGCTGGAGATCATCGGCAAGGAGGACAAGCAGAACCCGCTCTCCGACGAGGAGATCGTCGAGGAGCTGGGCAAGTCCGGCCTGCCGGTCGCCCGCCGCACCGTCACCAAGTACCGCAAGGCCCTGCGGATCCCCTCCAGCCGCCAGCGCAAGCAGTTCTGAGCCCACGCACCCCGGCCCCGACCCTGCCCGGGTCGGGAGTCCGGGGTGGGCACCGCTCAGGCCGAGCTGGCCCGGCCGCTGCCCGGCAGGCCGGGAGCGGAGCGGCCGTCGCCGACCTCGATCACCGGTCGCTCGGCGCCCAGCAGGCGGCGGATGGCCGTCTCGTAGCCCAGCTCGGCGGCCGTCTCCAGCAGGCGGCGCGCGGGTCGCGCCCCGAGCTGCTGGAGCAGCTCCAGGATCTCCTGCTCCTGGGCCGTCGTCGCCTCGACGGCCCGGCGCGGGTCCTCGTCGAGCGCGTCGTCGGCCAGGTAGTCGAGCGAGACCTCCAGCACCCGCGCCAGCCGGGCGGCGTAGGCCAGGCTGGGGTGCGACTTGCCGCTGAGGATCCGGGACACCTCCGAATCGCTCACCCCGGCCAGCCGCGCCAGCTTCTGCTGGTTCAAACCCTTCCGCAGCATGTGCTTGTACAGCTTCTCGGCGTATCGCATGCCCGTACTATAAGCACCGGCCCCCGTCGGTGAAGTCGGTTTTCCCGAAACCGCAAGAATTCCGCCCGCCGCCGGGAACCGAGGCCCGGAGCGGCTGTGGTTCCCCGCCCCTCGGTCGGATGAGCGGAACGAACTCCAACCGAGGGTCGCGTCTTCCTTTCGGTGTGCCGTGGCCTGAGCGCCGCGTGGCCACGCCGACGAGTCGGAGGCCCCCGTCACGTGGCCACGCTCCCCATCACCGCCAACCTTCCCGTAGGTCGGATGAGCGGAGCGAAATCCGACGGGCTGGGGCCCGGGACAGATCGTCAGAACCCGCCGCAGGCGCTGCATCGGCAGGCTGCCAGGCGGACGCGTCCGAGGCCGTCGGATTTCGCTGTGCTCATCCGACCTACGGGAATCCGACCTCGGGGATGTCCCTGCGGTTTTCTGCCTCCTGGATCGAGCGATGGCGGCCGGAGTTGCTCGCGGGTGGGGCCGACTGATCTTGCCCGGATGGGCGGGAACGGCTAGGAATGCCGCACGCGGCGCGAGGGGCCAAGAGGCTCCGGGTGCGCCGCGGACCGGTCCGCGACCCGGACCGAGGCCCGTGACCGGAGCATCGCCCCAAGGATCGGAGGCGGTCGGCCGGTCGCGTCGGCGGTACGGACCCGCGGCGGCCTGGCACCCGGCGGGGCCGAGCGGACTGGTCTGGTTGAACCCTCCACGGAAGGAGAGCCCTGCCATGCGGAGCCGGTCACGGATGGCCGCCCTGGCGCTGGCCGCGAGCCTTGCAATCGCCGCGCCGCGTCCCGGCCTGGCCCAGCCGGCGGCCCCCTCGGGCTCGCCGGGCGCCTCGGCGCCCCACGGCGTGGAGTCGTCGGTGGACAACCGGGTGAACCTGATCCTCCAGGTCAGCGGCCTGGGCACCCAGGGCTGCCAGATCGAGATCAAGCCGGCGCATCGCGGCTGCGAGTTCGAGTCGATCAAGCGCACGATCGACCGGGTGCCGGCCAACGCCGTCATCAAGCTCGACGGCATCGCCGTGAACGCCCGCAGCACCGGGGCCGACCGCGACTGCACCTTCGCGATCACGATCCGCGAGCCGGGCCTGCCCGCCAAGACGTACCGGCGCGGCCTGCGGCTCGAACCGGTCGCCGCCGGCAAGCCGGCGCCGACGCAGACGCTCAAGTGCTACCTGATCTCCCCCTCGGTCGCCGCCGCCTCGGCCGCCGACACCTCCCGGCGCTGAGCCGGGACGCCCGACACCCGGTCGGGACCCAGAACGTGATCCAGCACCACCGAGGCCCACGCTCCCTGCCCGAAGGGGGCGTGGGCCTCGGTGTTTGCAACCGGGGCCGAAGGCGCTGCCCTCCCGGCACGACGCGGCGCGGTTGGATGGCGGGCGACTCCGACCGTCGGGCGTGATCGTCGGGGCCGCCCGCCGGGCCGGTTGCGGCGACGGGATGCCCGCTGGCCACGAGCGCCTGGAGCGCACGGGCGTGAGTCGGCGAGCGTCTGCGGGGCGCCAACGAGCACGGCCCGTCCACCCCGGAGGGATGGACGGGCCGTGTGAGCGAACTCAGGTCCGGGAACCGGCTCAGTACGCGTCGGCCGAGATCACCTCGCCGCCGTTGAGGGTGACGAGCCCACGGAGGGTGATGATGTTGGTCGTCTCCTTGAGGAACTTCACCGAGCCGTCGCCCAGGAGCACGTTGGCCCCACCGGGGTGGAACGAGAAGATCTCGTCGTTGTTGCCGGCGTTGTTGTTGCGGGTCGGCGAGGCCAGCGGCGGGTAGGCGCTCTCCTCACGGGCCGGGCGGAACTTGTTGTTGATCTGGCTCGAGACGCCGAAGGAGCCGTCCGGCTCGGCCCAGCGCCAGAAGCGGCGGGGCAGGCCGTTGTCGAACTGCTGGTCCAGCGGCGAGATCGACGCGGTCTTGGCGTTGGCGATGTAGCGGGCGTCGCGGCCGGCGTCCTCGGCGATCATGATCGTGTTGCTGGTGCCGTCCGAGGCCTCGGCGATCCGGGTCAGGCCGGCCTTGAGGAAGCCGTCAACGCGCGAGAAGTCATTGCGGAACGGGGTCACGACGGTCGAGCCGAGCTGGCCGGTGCGGCCCTGGGGGTCGATGTCGACGTAGCAGGGCGCGCCGTAGTCCTGGACGCCGTAGCCGACGCGGCGGACCGAGTCGATCGGGCAGTTCGGGTCGGGCGTGTCCCGGCCGCCCGTCGGGCTCCGGATGGCCGAGGGGCAGAGGTAGCTGCTGACGACCGTGGTGCAGCCGGTCCAGTTGGCGCCGGTGATGTGGCTGTACGGCAGGTCGAAGTTCAGCGAGCTGTAGGCCGAGCCCTGCTCGACGAACTGGAGGATGCGTGCCAGGGGGCCCCACTCGCCGTCGGCGAACTGCGAGCTCGGCGGCGAGGTGGTGAACCGGGTGCTCTGGCCGGCCGTCGGGAAGCAGTTGTTGGTGCTCTCGTAGTTGTGGAGCGCCAGGCCGATCTGCTTGAGGTTGTTGGTGCACTGGGCGCGGCGGGCGGCCTCGCGGGCGCTCTGCACGGCCGGCAGCAGCAGGCTGATCAGCACGCCGATGATCGCGATCACGACCAGCAGCTCGATCAGCGTGAAGCCGCGACGCTTCGAAATCGACTGACTCATGGGACGGGACTTTCCTTCGAGACTCGGAGCGGAGACACGATGAGGGCGACGGGGCGGATTCACGACCGCCCCGGGGGGTTCAGCGGGTGGCGGTTCAGGGCAGGGCGATCGTCAGATCCTGGCCCGACTTGACCTCGACGGTCACCTCGGGGATGTCCTTGCCCTTCTTGATCTTGACCTGGTCGGACTCGACCTTGACGCGGTACTTGCCGGGCATCGCCCCCTCGGAGCTGGCGCTCGAGCGGAGCACGAAGGTGCCATCGGACTTGATCTCGCCGGTGGCCTGATTGGTGCTGCCGCCGTCGAGCAGGGGCTCGATCACGACGATGCCCTGGGTCACCGGCTTGCCGGCGGCGGTGATCGTCCCCTTGGCCGGCACGGTGGAAATCGAGCTGCCGTCGAGGTTCGCGGCGTCGCCACCGCAGCCGCTGATCAGGGCGAAGCCCAGCGCGACGGCCAGCAGGCCCCGGCGGGAGCTCGGCGAGCGATCGGTCGCAGGCAGGAAGGTGTGGAGCACGTTCGGGTCGTCCTTGCGGGGGCAATCGTCGTTCGGGTCGCGTTCGGTCATCGGCCCGGGGGGTCGCGGTCGGGCCGACGCGTCGGCATCGGGCCCGGGAATTCTGGGTGCTCGCCATTCCGGCGGGAGGGCCCCCGTTTCCGCGATGCCGCCATCGCATCGCAACGGGCAGGGCAGCCCGAACTACTGACCAGGGGTATCATCAGAACTTGCCCTGTTCAGTGCTCGATTAACTCTAGCGGGCCGAATTGAAGAAGCTGTGAAGATCCAGGGTGCGTTGCGTGAAATCCGTCACGGGCCGCGGCCAGCCGGCCGCAAATGGCCCGGGGCCCACTCGCCCCGGCGCCGGTCGTGGACCGGGGCCGGGGGCGTGGGCCCCGGGGCTTCAGATCGGTTCGGACCGGCGAGCGGCGCCGGCCGACCGGCTCTCAGTCGTCGTCGCTGACCAGCGCCAGCTCCTCGACGGCGTCGGCGAAGGCGGGGGCCGGCTTCGGGGCGATCGGGCGGGCGGCCGGCGAGGCGACCCGGGTCGTCATGCCGCGCTGGCCCAGCAGCCGCACGTTGCCGGCACCGACGGCCCCCTCCAGGTCGGCCACCAGTTGCTCGTCGTGGCGGACCTTGAGCGTGGGGGCCGCCCGGTAGATGGCCCGCCGCACCTGGGCCAGGCCGGTGACCTCCAGGTACAGGTCCAGGTTGCCGGGACGGATGCGCACCAGCCGGTGCAGCCGCTCGATGGCGTCGGTCTGATGGACCCCCTTGCGGAGCGTGACGACCACGCCGCGCGAGAGCTCGGAGGGGGCGCGCTCGACGGGGATGATCTTGGCGATGACCAGCTCGGCCGGGTCGCGGCTGCGGTTCATGGCGCCCTTCACGAAGACGATCGAGTCGTCCTTGATGTACGACTCGAACTTGGCGAACTCCTCGGGCCAGAGCATGGCCGAGACGCTGCCGGTCAGGTCCTCGAAGGTGAACTTGCCCATGCGCGTGAGGCCCGAGCGGCTCTTGCTCACGTTGCGGACGTTCAGCCCCTGGATGATGCCGCCGATGGTGACCTCGAGCTTCTCGGGCAGCTCGGCCAGGTCGGCCACGCGGTGGGTGCTGAAGGTCGCCAGCTGCCCCTCGTAGCGGGCCAGCGGGTGGCTGGACATGTAGAAGCCGAGGGCCTTCTTCTCCTCGGCGAGCCGCTCGGCGTCGGGCAGCTCGGGCACGTCGGGCAGGGTCGAGACGGCCGACTCGGCGACGGTGGTGGCGGCGCCGGCGAAGCTGTCGAAGAGGCTCCGCTGGCCGCGGCGGCGGTCCTCCTGCTTCGACTGGCCGGCCAGCACCACCCGGGGCAGCACGGCCAGGAGCTGGCTGCGGCGGGCGCCCAGGCAGTCGAAGGCGCCGGCCTTGATCAGGGTCTCGGTGCAGCCCTGGCCGCAGACCTTGGCCGAGATCCGCTCGTAGAAGTCGTCGAGGCTGGCGAACGGCCCGCCCTCGGCGCGGGCGCGGAGGACCTCCTCCACGGCCTTGAAGCCGACGCCCTTGATCGCCCCCAGGCCGAAGTGGATCTTCCCCTCGGGCGTGGGCTGGAAGTGCAGCTCGCCGGCGTTGATGTTCGGCGGGAGCACCTCGGCGCCCATGCGCCGGCAGTCCTCGATGTGGTCGACGAAGTACTTCTCGCGCTCGGCCCCGTCCATCTCCGAGGAGAGCAGGGCGGCCATGAACTCGGTGGGGAAGTGGCACTTCAGGTAGGCCGTCTGGTAGGCCACCAGGGCGTACGCGGTGGTGTGCGACTTGTTGAAGCCGTAGCCGCCGAAGAACTCGATCAGCTCGAAGATCTTCGTCGCCTTGTCGCGCTCCAGGCCGCGGGTGCCGGCGCCCTCGACGAACTCCTTCTTCCCCTCGGCGATCACGTCCATCTTCTTCTTGGAGATGGCCTTGATCGTCGCGTACGCCTTGGAGAGCTCGACGCCTCCCAGGCGGTTCAGGATCCGCATGACCTGCTCTTGGTACACCATCACGCCGTACGTCTCTTCGAGCACCTCCCGCATCACGGGGTGCTCGTAGGTCGCCGGCTCGCGGCCATGCTTGCGGTTGACGTACGAGTCCACCATGCCGCCGTTGAGCGGCCCGGGACGGTACAGCGCGAGGATGGCGATCAGGTCGAAGAAGCGGTCGGGCTTCATCTTCACCAGCAGGTCGCGGATGCCGGCTCCGTCGAGCTGGAACACGCCCTTGGCGTCGCCGCGCTGCAGCAGGTCGTAGGTCGGCTGGTCGTCGAGCGGCAGGCCGAACAGGTCGAAGGGCCGGCCGAGCTTCTTCTCGATGAGCTGGATGGCCATCGAGAGGCTGGTCAGGTTCCGCAGCCCCAGGAAGTCCATCTTGAGGAGGCCGGCCTTCTCGACGTCACCCATCTCCCACTGGGTGCTGATGACCTCCTTGTCCTTGTCCTTGTTCGGGATCTTCTGGAGCGGCACCAGCGATTCGAGCGGCCGGTCGGCGATGACCACGCCGGCGGCGTGGGTGCTGACGTTGCGGACCGTGCCCTCCAGCCGGCGCGCGTTCTCGAAGAGCCGGCCGATCTCCTGGTCCTCCTCGATCAGCTTGCGGAGCTGCGGCTCCTCCTTGAGCGACTCCTCCAGGGTGATGTTCAGCTTCGAGGGGATCAGCTTGGTGATCTGGTCGACCCGCGACAGCGGGATGTTCAGCGCCCGGCCCACGTCCTTGAGCGCGGCCTTGGCCCCCATGGTGCCGAAGGTGCCGATCTGCGCGACGTTGGCGGCGCCGTACTTGTTGCGGACGTACTCGATGACCTCGTAGCGGCGATCCTTGCAGAGATCGATATCGATATCGGGCGCCTCCGAGCGGTTCGGGTCGAGGAACCGCTCGAACAGCAGGTCGTACTTCAGGGGGCAGACGTGGCTCAGGTACAGCAGGTAGCTGACCAGGGCGCCGCAGGCCGAGCCACGGGCGGAGTTCGGGATGCCCTTCTCGCGGGCGAAGCGGACGAAGTCCCAGACGATCAGGAAGTAGGACGAGAAGCCCATGCGGTTGATGATGCCGAGCTCGTGCTCCAGGCGCTCGCGGGCCTCGGGCGGCGGGGTGGCGCCGTAGCGGTCGAGCAGGCCGAGCTCGCAGAGCTCGCGGAGGTAGTCGTCGGGGGACTTCTGGTCGGGGGGCTGGAACGAGGGGAACTGGCGTTTGCCGAGGTTGAGGCTCTTGTAGTGGTCCTCGACGAGCTCGGCGATGCGGGCGGAGGTGGCCAGGGCCTCCTCGTGGCCCGCCATGGCGGCGTACATCTCCTGCGGCGAGCGGACGTGGAACTCGTCGGTGTCGAACTTCATCCGGTTCGGGTCGTCGATCGTCCGGCCGGTGTTGATGCAGAGCAGGATGTCGTGCGCCGGGGCGTCCTCGCGGGTCAGGTAGTGGGCGTCGCTGGTGGCGACCACCGGCAGGCCCATGCGGCGGGCGACGTCGAGCGCGCCGGCCATGCAGTCGCGCTGGATCTGCACACCGTTGTCCTGGATCTCGACGTAGAAGTTCTCCTCGCCGAAGACCTTCTGGTACCAGGCGCAGAGCTTCTCGGCGTCGGCCCGCTTGTCGTGGAGGATCAGGTCGGAGAACTCGGCCGAGGCGCAGCCGGACAGGCAGATGAGGCCCTCGGAGTGCTGCTCGAGGATCTCCTTGTCGATGCGGGGCTTGTAGTAGAAGCCCTCCAGAAACGACTTCGACGACAGCCGCATCAGGTTGCGGACGCCCTCGCCGTTGCGGGCCAGGAGCGTGAGGTGGAAGGCGTACTCGTGCCCCGAGCCGCCGCCCGAGCTGGAGCGCTCGGTGCGCTTGCCGGGGGCGACGTATGCCTCCAGGCCGATGATCGGCTTCACGTCGCCGGCCGCCTTGGCCTCGCGGAGGAACTCGACGGCGCCGTGGAGGTTGCCGTGGTCGGTGACCGCGACCGCCGACATGCCCTGGCCCTTGACCCGCTTGATCAGGTCGGGGACCTTGCTGGCCCCGTCGAGCAGGCTGTAGTGGGTGTGGCAGTGCAGGTGCACGAACGGCCGGCTGGACATCGATCACCTCGGTCCGGGTCGGTCGGGATCTCGGGAGCGGGCAGGGCAGGGGGCGCGGGCGGCCTGGCCTCGGGGCGGGGCACGAACCGGATGTTCACCTGTATCGTACCGCCGGCCGGGGGCCGGGTCGAGGCGGCGATCGGCGCGCGGGCCCCCGGGGACAGAGATCGGGCGGCCTGGGGCGTCGACTGGCTCTATGACTTCCTCTTTGTGCGCC
>CAZUZD010000122.1:0-5319 GCA_964624465.1 uncultured Isosphaeraceae bacterium | reverse complement strand
GACTGGCGGGCAACCGGCGGGCCGGCGGCGGGGGCGCGCGGAATCGGCCGGATCCCGCGACCGTAGGGGGGTCGTGCGATCCGGCCGTTCGGGATGTCGGGGCGCGGGGCGAACCCCCCGCGGTGGCGGCCCGGGGCGGGCGGTGGCGGTCGACCGGTCGGGTCAGACCTCCAGGACGGCCAGCTCGTGCTCGGAGGCGGTGGCGCCGCCCGGCTCGTCGTCGAGGTTGATCTCGACGTCGGGCTCGTGGCTGTCGGCCGCGGCGGCCTCGAGGCCCTGCACCAGCGCGCCCAGCTGGAGGGCCAGCAGGCGGTCGGCCGGGGTGTGGCCGCGGAGCAGGGCGAGGAAGGCGTCGGTCCCGATCAGCACGGCCTTCGGCTTGCTGTGGATCGTCAGCACGAAGCGGGCCGACGGGTCCTCCAGGCTGTCGAGGACCTTGGGCAGGTCCCGGTGCAGCTCGCGGCTGCCGATGAAGCGGACGCGCGGTTGCGGCATGACGGTCCTCTGGGCCGGAATCGACCGTGGCGATCAGATGTGGGGGAGTTCGGGGCGGCCCAGAATCGGGCACCCGAGGGCGATGTGTCAGGGACCAGCCTAACCGACCCCCGGCGGGTCGTCAACCGCCGGTGCGCGGGTCGCCCCCCGGAGTGGTCGATGTTCTCATGCCAGCACGCGGCGCCGGCTCAGGGGGGGCTGCCGGGTCCGGCGTCGAGGACCTCCGGCGGCGGGGCGCCGATGGCCAGGCGCACGAGGTCGGCCAGGAACGGGTAGCGGCCGTAGGTCTCGACGAGCTTCTGCCGCAGGCTGCGGGCGTACTCGTCGCGGCCGGCGGCCTGGGCGGCGGTGGCCTCGGCGATCAGGTCGGTGGCCGCCTTGCGGAGGGCCTCGATCTGCCGGCGCTGCTCGTCGGCGTTGGCGCGGGCCAGCAGGAACCAGCCGCGGCCCTCGCGGCGGCCCTTGAGGTCGCGGCCATAGGTGCCGGCCAGCGACTCCCAGGTGCGGGCGGCGAAGTCGAGGTCGTTGGCCTTGATCGCCTCGGCCACCTTGGCCGCCGCCTGCACGTACAGCAGCTCGGTCTCGTCCTGCGCCTTGCCGAACGGCCCCTCGAGCCGGCGGGCCTTGCCGCGGGTCTCGTAGAGGGCGATCCGGTCGTGCAGGCCCTCGATGTCGTCCTGGTAGGCGCTGCCCGGGAACCGGCGTTCGAGCTCGTCGAGGTAGCGGTCGCGCGCCGTGGTCCAGTCGGTGTACTCCGACGACGCCATCAGGGGCTGGGCCCGGGCGTAGAGGGTGGCGGCGCTGGCCGGCCAGAGCAGGTACGTGGCCAGGGCGATGCCGCCCAGCAGCGCCGCGGCCAGGGCCAGGGTGCCGGAGCTGGGGCTCTTGAATCCGGCGGCGTCGGGATCGGGGCGCTTGCGGCCGGCCTTGCGGGCCTTCGTCGCCCGCGAGCCCGGGGCGCCGGCGAGGGCCTGCGACCGGCCGCCGGCGGTCGAGCCGCCGGTGGCCGTGCTCAGGCCGGCGGGGACCGGCTCGGGCTCGCCGGCGGGGTCGAAGGCCATGCGGATCGGCTCGCCGCGCTCGGCCTTGGCTCGCAGCTCGCCGAGCTTCACGGCCACGATCTGCGCGTCCCAGGGCCGGTCGGAGGGCTCCTTGGCCATGAGCTTGACGATCAGGCGGTCGAGCTCGCGGGGGATGTCCGACGTCTTGGCGCTGGGGCGGGGCGGCGGCTCGCTGAGGTGCTGGTTCATCAGCACGGCCAGCTGCGAGCCCCGGAACGGCGGCTCGTTGGTGAGCATCTGGTACAGCAGGCAGCCCAGGGCGTAGAGGTCGGTCTTGTGGCTGACCTCGGGCGTGCCCCGGATCTGCTCGGGCGCCATGTAGGCGGCGGTGCCCAGGGTGCGGCCGGTGGCGGTGAGCTGCTCCAGCTCCAGCGCCTTGGCGATGCCGAAGTCGGTGAGCTTCACCATGCCGTCGGCGGTGACCATGATGTTCGACGGCTTGAGGTCGCGGTGCACGACCGGCAGGGAGTGCGCGGCGTCGAGCGCCAGGCAGATCTGCTCGCCGAGGTTGGCGACCTCGAGCCAGGGCAGGGGGCCGCGGGCCTCGAGCATCTGGTCGAGGGTCTGGCCCTCGATCAGCTCCATGGCGAAGTAGCGGGTGCCCTGGTACCGGCCGTGGCCCTGCCAGCGGACGATGTTCGGGTGCTTGAGGTTCATGAGGATCTCGGCCTCGCGATCGAACCGCTCGCCGGCGTTACCGCGGGCGGCCTGATCGGCCGAGACGACCTTGACCGCCGCCGGGCGGCCGGTCTTGACGTTCGTCGCCCGGTAGACGATGCCCATCGCCCCGGCGCCGATCTTCTGGTCGATGCGGAACGAGCCGAGTTGTTCGCCGATCATGGTCGCGGGCCCGGGCGCCGAGGGGAGATCGAAGGGGGCGAGCCCGACGCCACGGCCCGGCCGGCGGGGGGCCGGCCGGGGCCGCGAGGCGTCATCTGTCTGCTCCATTGAACCGGGCGCCGGCCGGGCCGCCAAGCGGCGACCGGCCCCGATCGCCGCCCGTGGGGCGCGGCTCAGCGGCGCATCTGGCAGGAGAGGCCGCCGGCGGCGGGCAGGTACGCCTGCTCGGCGTAGTCCAGCACCATGCGGTCGGCGTTGAACCGCCAGCCCAGCGACCGCATGGCGGCCTTCTGGCGGGCGATCCAGTCGCGGGGCAGGCCGGCGGCGTCGCGGCGGTAGTACAGCGGCACGACCTGGTTCGTGAGGGTCTCGATCAGGTCGGCGTGGTCGCGGTCGTCCTGCACGGCGGGGTTCGAGTGGGTGCGGCCCACGCCGATGGCGAAGCCGTTGGTGCCGTCGTACGCCTCGGCCCACCAGCCGTCGAGGATCGAGAAGTTCAGGCCGCCGTTGAGCAGCACCTTCTCGCCCGAGGTGCCGCTGGCCTCCTGCGGCCGCCGCGGGTTGTTCAGCCACACGTCGACGCCCTGCACCAGGTGCCGGGCGACGTTCATGTCGTAGTCCTCGACGAAGACCAGCTTGCCGCGGAACTTGGCGTCGTACGACAGCTTGATGATCTGCTGGATCAGCTCCTTGCCGAAGCGGTCCTCCGGGTGCGCCTTGCCGGCGAAGACGAACTGCACCGGCCGGTCGCTGGCGTTGATCATCTCGGCGAGCCGCTCGGGCTCGCGGAGCACCAGGTTGGCGCGCTTGTAGGTGGCGAACCGGCGGGCGAAGCCGATCGTCAGGGCGTTGAGGTCCAGCGCCTGACCGGCCAGGGCGATCGACTCGGCGCTCTCGCCGCGCTTGGTGGCCTGCTCGACCAGGCGGCGGCGGACGAAGTCGATCAGGCGGGCCTTGAGGACCTGCTGGGTCTCGAACAGCTCGCTGGGCTCGATCCGCTCGATCGGCTGCCAGGTGTCGGGGTGCCGCTGCCGGTCGGGCCAGTCGTTGCCCAGGTAGCGGTCGTAGAGCTCGCGCATCTGGGGCGCCAGCCAGGTCAGCACGTGCACGCCGTTGGTGATGTGGCCGATCGGCACCTCCTCCTCGCTCTTCTGCGGGTAGAGCGGGTGCCACATCCGCCGCGACACCGCGCCGTGCAGGGCGCTGACGCCGTTGGCGTGCCGCGAGAGCTTCAGGGCCAGCACCGTCATGCAGAACGGCTCGTTGTGGTCGGACGGGTAGACCCGGCCCAGGCCCATGAAGTCGTCGTAGGAGAGGTGCAGCGCCTCGCGGATCTTGCCCAGATTTTCCTCGACCAGGTCGGCCGGGAACCGGTCGTGGCCGGCGGCCACCGGAGTGTGGGTGGTGAAGACGGTCATCGCCGCCACGTCCCGCACCGCCTCGCCGAAGGCGACGGCCTCGGCCTCCATCTCGCTGCGGATCATCTCCAGCGCCGCGAACGCGCTGTGGCCCTCGTTCATGTGCATGACCGAGGGGTGCAGCCCCAGCTCGTGCAGGGCCCGCACGCCGCCGACGCCCAGGAGCAGCTCCTGGCGGATGCGGACCTTGGCGTCGCCGCCGTAGAGCCGGGCCGTCAGGGCGCGGTCGCTCTCGGAGTTCTCCGGCACGTTGGAGTCGAGCAGGTACAGGGTGGTGCGGCCCACCAGCACCTTCCAGACCCGCGCCTGCAGGACGCCGGTGTGGGTGTCGATGGCGACCCGGATCGGCGTGCCGTCGGGGCCCACCGCCGGCACGATCGGCAGCAGCTCGGGGTCGGCCTTCAGGTACGTCTCCTTCTGCCACGAGTCGGTGTCGACCGACTGGCGGAAGTACCCCTGGTCGTAGAGCAGGCCCACGGCCACCAGCGGGATGCCCAGGTCGCTGGCGCTCTTGAGGTGGTCGCCGGCGAGCACGCCCAGGCCGCCCGAGTAGATCGGCAGGCTCTCGTGCAGGCCGAACTCCATCGAGAAGTACGCCACCGGCCGGGCCCGCAGGATCGTCGCGTGCACCGCGCCCCACGAGTCCGTGTTCTTGAGGTACTCGTGGAGCCGACGGAAGGCGTTGTCGACCCGCGAGTGCAGGGCCAGCTCGCTGGCGCGGCGCTCCAGCACCTCGGTCGGGATCCGCTTCAGGAACTCGACCGGGTTGTGATCGGTCGTGCGCCAGAGGACCGGGTCGAGGTCGCGGAACAGGGCGATGACGCCGGGTTGCCACGTCCACCAGAGGTTCCGGGCCAGCTCCCTGAGGCGCTCGACGAGCAGTGGCTGAGAGGCCATGAACTCCCCTTCAACAAGGCCGTAGATGAGTCCCGCCCGGTATTCCAGCGGAGAGTCGGCGGAGATGGCCCGTCAGTATGGCGGATGGTCCCCCCAAATCCAAGCCCCCCAGAGCCCGCGGTCGTCGGAGGCTGGCGGCCGGTTTCGCTCGCGGCCGGTTGCGGCCCGGGGGGGTGGATCTCGATAATACCCCGGGCGGTCGCGCCGCCGGACTCTCTCCGGCGGCCCACCCACCCCGAGCCGACAGGGAGGCCGCGACCGTGATCAGCCAGAGCCGGCGGTGGGCGCGCGGGATGATCGGGACCCTGGCCCTGGCCGCCGGCGGGACCGCCCCGGCCCAGACGCCGGCGGATCGGCCCGGGTCGGGCACGCGGCCCCCGGTCCAGGTCGGGTCGAACGCGGGGACCTCCCCCTCCCCCGGCCTGACCGCGCCGTTCAACGTCCCGCCCGTCGGCGGCGTCACGCCCAGCAGCCCGAACCGGCTGGTCGACGCCCCCCGCTCGCTGCCGCCCGCCCCGGCCCCCGGGCCCGGCGGGACCGGAGCCCCCGGCGGCTGGTGCCCGCCGTACGTCGTGGGGCCGGTGTTCTGGGGCGGACCGGTGGTCGTG
>CAZUZD010000121.1:0-16506 GCA_964624465.1 uncultured Isosphaeraceae bacterium | reverse complement strand
CCAACACGCGGTTCCGCGAGCGGATGACGGCTATGGCCGCCCGCGAGCGGGTCGAGCTGTTCATCCCGCCCTTGAGCCTCTGCACCGACAACGCCGCCATGGCCGGCATCGCCTTCCCCAAGCTCGTCGCCGGCCAGACCGCCGACCTCGACATCGACGTCACCCCCGGCCTGGTCCGGCCCGGCCGGCCCTCGGCCCGGCCCGCCTCCTGAGCTGGATGGCCCCCGCAACGCCAGCCGGCCGGCGCCCCCTCCCGAAGGAAGGGACGTCGGCCGGCTGGCATTGCGGATGCTGTCGATCGCGGCCGCCGTCTCAGCCGGGCGGCCGGGGCCGCGGCGACGGGGGGCTGGCGTCCGTCTTGCGGAACTCGCGCTGCTGCTGGGCCAGCGCATTGCGCCGTTCGAGGGCACGGCTCTGATCGTGCGGCACCGAGTCGGTCGGCCCGTGGCCGGAGTGCCGATGGTGGCGGGGACGGGGGTCGGGCATGGTCGGGACCTCGCCGTTACGGAGGGGACGGCGCCACCGCGCCGCCTGGCCTCCCACTGGCCCTACGTCCACAATCTCCGTGTGGACCACTCCTCGTGCCCGAATTCCCTGGCACGCCAGCGACCGCGCGGGCCGCTGGACGATCTTCCTGCCCTGTATCGGCATCCGGCGGCCCCCATGTCCTCCCCAATCCTCCGAAGTGCCGTCCGCGGGGTCGTGATCGACGCCGTGGGGACCCTGATCGACCCCGAGCCGGCCGTGGCCGTCGCCTATGCCGCGGCCGCCGCCCGCCAGGGGGTGGCCCTCGACCCCGCCGTGATGAAGGGCCGGTTCCGGGCGGCGTTCGCCCGCGACGAGCACGACGAGGCCCGCGGGCCGCTGGCCACCGACGAGGCGACCGAGGCCCGCCGCTGGCGCCGGATCGTCGCCGACTGCCTGCCCGAGGTCCCCGACCCCGGCCGCGCCTTCGCCGAGCTCTGGGACCACTTCGGCGACCCGGCCCACTGGCGGGCGTTCCCCGACGCCGCCTCGACGCTGGCCACCCTGGCCGGGGCGGGGATCGCGGTCCGGATCGCCTCGAACTTCGACGGCCGGCTCCGCCCGGTGCTGGCCGGCTTGCCCGGCCTGGAGCCCTGGTCCGGGCCGGTCCTGATCTCCTCGGAGGTGGGCTGGCGGAAGCCGCATCCGGAATTCTATCGGGCGGCTCTCTCAAGTCTGGGGCTGCCGGCGGGCGATGTGGTGTGCGTGGGCGACGATCTCGAGAACGACGTCCACGGCCCGCGCCGGGCTGGCCTCCAGGCCGTCTGGCTCGACCGCGGGAGCCGCCAGGACCCCGCCGGCCCGACCGCGACGGTCGGGAGCCTGCGGGAGCTGGCGGAGCAACTCCTCTCGAGACAGTGACTTGCGGATCAGGTCCTCTGGCGGTTCGACTCGCCTTGCCGGCATCGGGTGCTTGGATTACCATCCCCGCGCCCGAGTCTCGGGACGGTCGGACCGGCAGGATGTCGGCCCGGCCCGCGAGTCGGCACCCTCCTCGTCGGGGCCGGGGCATCGCCAATCGCATCGCCCGGCCCATGATTCACGGATGAAGAACGGGAGGCGCACGTGGTCGCCACGGTGGAGCAGCTCGCGGCCCTGGTCCGCGGCCGACTGGTCGGGAACGGGTCGGTGGCCATCAATGCCGCGCGGCCCGTGGCCGACGCCGGCCCGGGCGACATCACGTTCGTCGAGGACGAGAAATACGTCCGGCTCCTGAAGGGCTCGCCGGCGGCCGCCGCCATCGTCGGCCCGCACTTCAAGCTCCCCGACGATCGGCCCGACCTGCCGACGATCGAGGTCTCCGACCCACTCACCGCGTTCCTCGAGGTCCGCGACCACCTCAAGGGCGGCGCCCGGCCGCGCTGGACCGGCGTGCACGAGCAGGCGTATGTCTCGCCATCGGCACGGATCGGAGCGGATGTCGCGATCCATCCGCTGGCTTACGTCGGCGACGGCGCCGTGGTCGGCGACGGCTCCACGATCATGCCGGGCGTGCACGTCGGGCCCGACTGCGTGCTGGGTGCCGGCGTGCTGCTGCACCCCAACGTCGTGCTCTACGCCGGCACCATCCTGGGCGACCGCGTCGAGATCCACGCCGGCACCGTGCTGGGCGGCGACGGCTTCGGCTACCGCACCGTCGACGGCCGGCACGTCAAGGTGCCGCAGACCGGCTGGGTCGAGGTCGGCCCCGACGTCGAGATCGGCGCCAACTGCACGATCGACCGGGGCACGTTCGAGGCCACCCGCATCGGCGAGGGGACCAAGATCGACAACCTCGTGATGATCGGCCATAACAACCAGCTCGGCAAGCACAACATCCTCTGCGGCCAGGTCGGCCTGGCCGGCAGCTGCCAGACCGGCGACTACGTGATCATGGCCGGCCAGGTGGGGGTCAAGGACCACACCCAGATCGGCGACAAGGTGATCATCGGCGCCCAGGCCGGCGTGCACCGGAGCATCCCGGCCGGCCAGCACGTGCTCGGCTCGCCGGCGATCCCGATCAAGGAGCAGCGGCGGCTCTTCGCGATGATCGACCGGCTGCCCGAGATGCACCGGCAGCTCCGTGAGCTCTCGGCCCTGGCCGCGCAGTTCACGGCCGCCGCGGCCGAGGACGCCGGCCCCGACGCCGCCCCGACCGAGTCGGAGGGGTTCTGAATCGGCGCGTGACGACCCGGCGGGGGCCCCTCGCGGGCCCGGTGGCCGGGTCGTCTCTGTCTCCCGGGGCCGCCACGGAGGGTGGCCCCCCGGACCCGAACCAGGAGCGCGACGTGGTCCGTCTCGCCTCGACCCGTACCGGAATCCGCCGGGCGGCCAGCCCGGCGGTCCCCGACCGCCCGATCGGCCTGATCGCCGGCAGCGGGCGGTTCCCGATCCTCTTCGCCCAGGCCGCCCGCGCCCAGGGCCTGCGGGTGGCCTGCGTGGGCATCCGCTACGAGGCCAGCGATGAGCTGCGCTCGCTCTGCGACACGTTCGACCTGGTCGGGATCTCGAAGCTCGGGCGCATGATCCGCACCTTCCGCCGTCGCGACGCCCAGCAGATCGTGATGGCCGGCAAGGTGACCAAGGCGGTCATGTACACCCCCTGGCGGGCGGTGCAGCTCTGCCCCGACCTGCGGACCGTGCGGTGGTGGTACCACACGGTCGGGCACGACAAGAAGGATGATTCGCTGCTGCTGGGAGTGATCCGCGAGTTCGAGCGCGACGGCATGCGGTTCGCCTCGGCCCTCGACTATTGCCCGGAGCTACTCGTGAAGCAGGGAATTCTGACCCGCCGCCGGCCCACCGCCGGCGAGCTCAAGGATGTGCAGTTCGGCTGGATGATGGCGAAGGAGATGGGCCGGCTCGACGTCGGCCAGAGCGTCGCCGTCAAGGAGTGCGCCACCCTGGCCATCGAGGCCATCGAGGGCACCGACCGCTGCATCGAGCGCGCCGGCCAGTTCTGCCGAGCCGGCGGCTGGACCCTGGTCAAGGTCGCCAAGCCGCAGCAGGACATGCGGTTCGACGTGCCGACCATCGGCATGACGACCATCGAGAACCTGGCCCGCAACGGCGCCCGGGTGCTGGCCATCGAGGCCCACCGCACCATCCTGCTGGACCAGGACCAGGTGGTCGCCGCCGCCGACCGCCTCGGCCTCTCGATCATCGCCGTCGACCCCGCCGAGATGGCCGCCTGAGGCCCGACCGGCCCGCGAACCGATACCGACGACTTCCGAGGCCCCCGGGCGCAAGCCGTCCGGGGGCATTCGGTTGCGCGCAATCGAAATCGGGGCAGGCCGGTTCTGCCGAACCTCCGCGAACGCCGGGCGAACTACTGGTAACGGAGATGCATCACCTGCCGGGGTCGGCAGGGTCTCCGGGACCGGAGGGGCCTCGGGCCCGCGCTCCGGGGGCCGCAGTCCGCGTGGGGTTCGAGGTGTGCCATGACCGTCCTGAAGCCGTCGCTGAACGCCCTGCAGGTCATCCCGATCCTGCTCGGCCGGTTCTCGGCCTGGCTGGGTGCGGTGGTGGCCCCGGTGTACGTGGCGGTCGACCTGCTCGGCCGCACGCCCGGCTCGCACCTGCATCAGGAGCTGCTCGGCTTGCCGCTGGTCTGGCCGCAGGTGGGCCTGGGGCTGGCCGTCGCCGGCCTGGCCCTGGCCAGGGCGCTCCGGCGTCCCGTCCCCGCGGTCGTGCTGGTGGGCCTGGCCCTCAACGCGGTCCCGATGGCGATGGCCCTCTGGCGGCTGCTGGGCTGAGCCCGGCCGCCAGCCCGGTCGGGTGCACCCCGAGGCCCGGCAGGCCCACGGCCTCGGGGGCCGCGCCGGCGTCGATCCGCTCGGCCGCCTGCTGGCAGAGCCCCCCGCGCTCGAGCCAGGGGGTCGGGTCGTGGCGGGTGTACGCCAGCCGGCTGTAGTAGAACGCCGAGTGCCGGCAGGCCTCGGCCCAGACCGGCGCGTCGATCCCGAAGTGCGCCGCGCACGCCACGGGGTCGATCGTCGGCGCCGGTCGGTCCTGCGGCCAGCCGAAGGCGCCCCGGGCGGCCAGGCCGTCGAGGGTGGCCTGGGCCAGGGCGATGTAGGCGCGGAAGGTCGGGTGCTGGCCGTCGTGGAACAGGACCTCATCGAGCTGGCCGTGCGGGTGCAGGGTCCGGAGCACGGCGAGTCCGTCGATCAGCAGGGCGCCGTGGGTGCGGGCCACGCGGTCGTAGGCGGCCAGGAAGTCGCTCGGGCACCGCATCGGCATGCCGTCGAGGTCGCGGGCCCGGACGAACAGCGCGGCGGCCTCGGCGTCTGCCCCGGCGGCGCGCCGCAGCCGGCCCAGGCGGAAGTGCGACTCGGCGAACAGCGGCTGCCGGGCCAGCAGGTCGCGGTACGCCGCCTCGGCCGCGGCCGGGTCGGACGCTTCGAGGGCGACGGCCGCCTCGAACGCCGCGGCGAAGGCGTCACGCTCGGCCGCCGGGGTGGCCGGGTCGAGGAACGAGCGCGCGGGCAGGTAATCGCCGTCGTTGCCGGCCGGCTGGATCAGGATCGGCACGGCCCCGACGCGGCGGGCGTAGTCGGCCACGCCGTCGAGCCGCAGTGCGAACTGGTCGCGGAGCAGCTCGTACTCCTGCCGCTGGAAGGCCGGTCGGTCCACCAGGGTGCGCGTCACCACCGGCGGTGGCGGGTCGTCGACCTGCTGCCGGTCCAGTTGCTCGGCGATGAGCGTGCACAGCGGCGAGAGCGGCGCCAGCCGCTGGGCCAGCCAGTAGGGGCGGGGGGCGCGGGCGTCCTCGGGGTAGTAGGCGACGCTCCGGGACCAGCCGTAGCGCGCCTGGAACTCGTTGTGCCCGGCATAGACCAGGAGGGCGTCGGGCCGCTGCCGCAGGGTCTGCAGCGGCAGGATCGCCTGCTCCAGGCAGATGCCGCCGGTGGCCAGCATCGTCAACTTCACCCGACGGCCGGGGAACATCTGCTCGAGCTGCCAGGCGAGGACCTGCCCCACGGAGAAGTGCGGGTGGTACGGCTGGCCCTCGGCGCTCGACTCGCCGACGACGACCAGGTGCAACTCGTCGGCGTCGCCGCGGGCCAGGGCGGGCTCGGCTTCGTCGCTCCGCAGGGCCTGGCGGATCGGGTCGGCCTCGAAGCGGGTGGGCAGGGGGGGCAGCCGGTGCGTGCGCGCCAGCCAGACGGCCGCCGCGGCCTCGAGCAGGCCGAGCGAGAGCAGCGTGGCCAGCGAGAGCAGCACCAGCTTGGCCGCCCCGTGCCAGGGGGCCCGCCGCCGCCGGGCCCGCCGGAGCCAGGGGAGGCCGACCGCCAGGCCGATCGTCGCCAGGGCCAGGCCGGCGAGTTGGCCGAGCTGGAGCGTCTGGAGGAATCCCATCGCCAGCGTGCGCTGGGTGGCACGCGGGACCAGGTGGTCGAACCACACGACCACCCACGCCGGCCCCAGGGCCAGGGCCAGGAAGGCGGCCACGGCCAGCAGCACCGGCCGGACCAGCCGCCGCAGGTCGGTGCGAGGCGGCCCGGGCGTGGCGGCCGTCGCCGGCGGAGCTCCCTCGGTCCCGGTCTCGCTCACGCCGGCAGCTCCGGGGCCGGGCTCGATGCGGTGGGCGCCCCGGTGCCGGCCGAGGGTGGGGCCGGGTCGGCGGGTGGCTCGTCGTGGAGATCGGGAGCGGACCCGGACACGACGACCGGTCGGATCCGGGGTCGGCCGGCGTCGACGATGCGGGCCAGCAGGTCGACGGTCAGGGCCAGGCCGAGGCCGTCGGTGTCGAGGACCAGGTCGTAGTGGTGCGGGTCCGTCGGGTCGACGCGGTAGAGGGCGCGGACGAACTTCTCGTGGCGGGCGTCGAGGTCGCGGGCGGCGCGCCTGGCGGTGCGGAGCGAGACGCCCATGCGGTCGGCCAGGCGGCGGGCCCGCGCCGGCAGGGGGGCAATCAGCCGCACGGTGAGGGTCTCGGAGCGTGGCAGCAGGAACGCGGCGCCCCGGCCCACGAGGATCGACTCGCCCGCCTGGCCGATCGAGCGGACGAGCTTGGCCAGGTGGTCAAGGTACGCCTCCTGGGGGGCATAGTGCTCCTCGCGCAGGGGCAGCAGCCAGTCCTGGATCAGGCTGGGGGCCAGCTCGTCGTAGGCGCGGGCCTCCTCGGGGGGGACCTGCATGCCGTGCGCGATCGCCTCGACCAGCTCGTGATCGTAGACCTTCCAGCCGAGCCGCCGCCCCAGATCGCGCGCCACGGTGCCGCCGCCGGCGCCGGCCTCCCGGCTGATGCAGACGGTGCGGTATCGAGCCACGGGCCCGGCCGACGTCGGACCGTCGCGGCGGCCGCCCCGGCCGGTGATCCAGCGCCCGAAGCGCTCGGCCCACGCGCGCAGCCGCTCCGGGCGGATCGGGCCCTCGCGGTCGGGCTCGGCGGGGTCAGTCGGGAGCGCTGGCATGGGCGAGAGCGACCTCCGCGGCGGGGCGGCCGCGGGGCCGGTGCCCGGCCCGACCGCCCGGATTCAGTCTAGCGCCGGCCGGTCTTGAAAGAAAGACAGGCCCCGGCCGGCCCCCGGATCGTGGTAATCCTTACAAATCGTCCCCCGCCCGGGGGCCGATCCAGAATTCTGCCGGAATTTCTAAAGTCCAGGCCCGTCGACGGTTCCAGAACCCGCCGGGACGGAGACTCCGGGCCGGTACGCGGCTTGCGTTCTCCCCCCTTCGACCGGCGGCGAGCCCGCGGGTCGGCCACCGTCACCCAGAGTTTTCGCCAGGAGAGGGATCTCACCGATGATGCGGAATCGACAGCACACGCTGCTCTGGATGAAGGATCTGCTCGAGCACATGAACCGCTGCCACGAGCAGCTCCAGTGGGCCGCCGACGGCCCGACCGAGACGTTCCTGACCGACGCCCTGATGGTCGACCTGACCGAGTGCCGTCGGCTCTGCGAGGAGCTGCAGGCCAAGCCGAAGGTCCGGGCCGCCGTGCTCGCCGGCCGGGCCTGAGCCTGGCCGTGGTGGCTGGCCCGTCGCACCGGCGGGCCAGGACGGGGGCGGCCGGCTTGCCCGGGACCCGCCCCGGGGATAGGCTCGTCGCGGTCCGCAACGACCCCCACCGCACCGCCTGCCCCCACGAGTGCCGCATGAGCCGCGACGACACCCCGCCGATCGCCCAGTTCCAGGTCGACGCCCTGGCCGTGCGGGTGTACGAGGACCGCGCCCACATGGGGCACGCCGCCGCCCGGCACGCGGCCCGGACCGTGATCGCTCGCCAGGCGGCCGCCGGTGAGGTCCGCCTGATCCTCGCCGCGGCCCCCAGCCAGGACGAGATGCTCGCCGGCCTGGTCGCCGAGCCCGGCATCGACTGGACGCGCGTCACCGCGTTCCACATGGATGAGTATCTGGGCCTCGGGCCCGACCACCCGGCGTCCTTCCGCCGCTATCTGAGCGAGCACCTCTTCGGGATCGTCGGGATCGCCCCGGCGCGGCTGCGGCTGATTCCCGGCGAGCAGACCGAGCGGCCGCTGGCGGCCTGCCTGGCCTACGAGGACGCCCTGCGGGCCGAGCCGGTCGACCTGGTCTGCGCCGGCATCGGCGAGAACGGGCACCTGGCGTTCAACGACCCGCCGGTGGCCGACTTCCTCGACCCGGTCTGGGTCAAGGTGGTGCGGCTCGACGAGGCCTGCCGCACCCAGCAGGTGCACGACGGCTGCTTCGCACGGCTCGCCGACGTGCCGACGCACGCCTACACGCTCACGGTCCCCGCCCTGCTGGCCGCGCCGGTGGTCTCGGTGGTCGTGCCCGGCCCGCGCAAGGCCGACGCCGTGCTGGCCACCCTCCGCGGCCCGATCGCCGAGTCGTGCCCCGCCAGCGCCCTGCGCCGCCACCCCGGCGCCACGCTCTTCCTCGACCGCGAGTCGGCACGCCACGTCCTCTGACCCGCCGCCGGGTCACGGCTTTTCCGGGTCCGTAGGGCGGATCAGCGCAGCGTCATCCGCCGCGACGGGTCGGAAACCGGACGCTCGAATGCTCCGACGGGCCAATCGCGGGCCCGGGCTCCGGGCGTGGCGGATCACGCTGCGCTGATCCGCCCTACCTCAGACAATTCCCGGGTCGGCTCAGGCGTCGGGGGCGGGCTCGGCGTCGGAGTAGAGGGCGATGGTGCGGATGATGTCGTCGAGGTCGTTGGCGACGACCACCGGGCGGTTGGCGAAGCCGGCGCGCCGGACGCCGCGGCTGCCGAGGATCTTCTCGAACTGCTCCTGATCGGCGCTGTGGTAGGCGACCGTGGCGGTCGGGTCCTTGAGCTGGTGGCCGGTCAGGATGCAGACGACCCGGTCGCTGGGGGCGATGATCCCCTCCTCGCGGAGCTTGCGGGCGCCGGCCACGCTGGCGGCGCTGGCGGGCTCGCAGCCCAGGCCGCCGGCCCCCACCCGGGCCTTGGCGTCCATGATCTCTTGGTCGGAGACGTGCCGGACCACGCCGTCGCAGAAGTTGAGCGCCCGCAGGCACTTCTTGAGGTTTACCGGGCGGTTGATCTCGATGGCCGAGGCGATCGTCGAGGCGCGGCGGCCCTCGACGTCCATGGCGTGGTAGAAGCCCCGGGTCACCTGGGCATCGGGCAGGCCGTCGTTCCAGGTCAGGTGGTGGTGGCCGACGAGGTCGTCCAGCGTGCGGGCGCCGGCGGCGTTGATCACGGCCAGGCGGGGCACGCGGTCGATCAGGCCCAGGTGCTTGAGCTCGAGGAACGCCTTGCCGAAGGCCGACGAGTTGCCGAGGTTCCCGCCCGGCACCACGATCCAGTCGGGGATCTCCCAGCCGAGCGCCTCCAGCACCCGGTACATGACCGTCTTCTGGCCCTCGAGCCGGAAGGGGTTGACCGAGTTCATGAGGTAGATGCCCAGTCGGGTGGCGACCTGCTGGACCCGCTGCATGGCGTCGTCGAAGTCGCCGGCGATCTGGAGCGTGAGGGCGCCATGATCCAGGGCCTGGGAGAGCTTGCCGTAGGAGATCTTGCCCGAGCCGATGAAGATGATCGCCTTGAAGCCGAAGTCGGTGGCCGAGCAGTAGACGGCCAGGGCGGCGGAGGTGTTGCCGGTGCTGGCGCAGGCGACCCGGCGGGCTCCGACCATCCGCGCGTGGGTAAACGCGGCGGTCATGCCGTTGTCCTTGAAGCTGCCCGAGGGGTTCATGCCCTCGTACTGCAAGTACAGCTGGCCGGGGTTCATGCCGACGAATTCGGCGACCTTGGTCGAGGGCCGCAGGAGGGTCTGGCCCTCGCCGATGGTGACGACCTGCTCGGGCGGGGCGAACGGCAGCAGCTCGCGGAACCGCCAGACGCCGGAGAAGCAGAGCGGGTCCAGGCGCCGGGACCACTTGGCCTCGAAGTCGCTGAGGCGCTTCGGGACCGGCAGGCGGTCCCAGTCGTAGACGACGTCGAGCAGGTCGCCGCAGTCGGGGCAGGCGAAGGCGGCGCGGGGGATCTCCAGGGTGGCCCGGCACGCCGGGTTGATGCACTGCTGGTAGGCCCGCTCGGCGATGGCGGACGGGGCGGAGACGGGCATCGCGCAGGCTCCCTCGGGCGCGGGCGGGGCCGCCGGCGCCGGGCGGGCCCTCCAGATCCACGCGTGCCCATTCTAGGGGATGCGCCGGGCCCGGGGAAGGGGACCCGGGCGGCGCCGTCCGCGGGGCCCAACGGATCGACACGCGGAATTGGTCTTAGAAATTGTCGCGGTTTCCGCTAGACTCGGCGCGCTCCGGGGGATGGTCCCCGGGCCCCCCGGGATCGGCACCGTCGGCCGATCGTCCTGCCGCCACGGCCACGCCCGCCTGGCTCCGAGTGCCCGCCATGTTCAAGCGGTTGAGCATCCAGTCAAAGCTGATCCTGATGCTCCTGCTGGTGAGCCTCGGGTCGGTGCTGATCGTCGGCTACATCGGCTACGTCAACGGCCGGTCGGCGCTGGCCGAGCGGGTGTACAGCCAGCTGACCAGCATCCGCCACGAGAAGGCGTCGCTGCTGCGCAACGTGCTCCAGACCCTCAAGGGCCAGGTGGTCGCCCTCTCCGACAGCGAGGGGATCATCCACGCCATGCGCGACTTCCGGGCCGCGTACCACGAGCTGGAGTCGGCCACGATCACGCCCGAGATGGAGCGGTCGCTGGAGACGTACTACCGCGACGAGTACCTGCCCCTGCTGGCCAAGACCATGGACGGCGCCCCGACGATCAAGTCGGTGCTGCCCCAGAGCACCCCCGGCAAGTACCTCCAGTATCAGTACCTGGCCCGGACCAAGGACGTCCCCTACGACCGCAAGGAGGAAGTCGAGTCGGCGGGCGACGGCAGCAACTACGACGCGGCCCACCGCAGGCTGCACCCCAAGATGCTCGACCTGGTCAAAAACTTCCGCTACGACGACCTGATGCTCGTCGACGAGGAGACCGGCGACGTCGTCTACAGCACCGGCAAGGAGGTCGACTTCGCCCGGAACTTCACGCGAGGCGTCCTGGCCGAGACCAACGCCGGCGACCTGTTCCGCAAGATCCGGCGCTCGATGGTGCGGGATGACTTCGTGTTCGTGGACTTCGAGGCCTATCCGGCGAACCTGAACCGGCCCACCGCCTTCGTCGCCAGCCCGATCTTCGACGGCCAGACCCGGATCGGGTTCCTGTTCATCCAGTTCCCCAACGACGAGATCAACCGGATCATGACCGGCGACTACCGCTGGGAGCAGGAGGGGCTGGGCAAGACCGGCGAGGTCTACCTGGTCGGCCCCGACCGGCTGATGCGGTCGCGGTCGCGGTTCTTCTACGAGAAGGACCAGCGGACCAAGCTCCTGGCCGACCTGCGGGCCAATGGGGTCTCGAACAAGCAGATCCAGCAGATGGAGCGCACGGACACCGCCGTGCTGGCCCTGCCGGTGAAGACCGAGGCCGCGGCCGCCGCCCTGGAGGGCCGCGAGGGCACGTTGCTGGCCACGGACTACCGGGGCAAGGCCGTGATCACCGCCTTCGGGCCGCTCGACACCAACGAGTTCCGCTGGGGAATCGTGGCCAAGATGGACACGGCCGAGGCGTTCGAGCCGGTCAACCGCTTCGGCCGGCTGCTGCTGCTGACGACCGCCGGCATCGCCATGGGCGTGACCATGCTGGCCCTGGCGCTGGCGTCGATGTTCGCCAGGCCCGTGCAGCGGCTCGCCGAGGCGGCCCGCAAGCTCAGCCAGGGGAACCTCGACGTGCAGGTGCCGGTGGTCTCGCGCGACGAGTTCGGCGACCTGAGCCGGGCGTTCAACGAGATGGCGCGGAGCCTGAAGTCGAAGTCGACGCAGCTCTACCAGAAGATCCGCGAGAACGAGGAACTCCTGCTGAACATCCTGCCGGCGCCGGTGGCCAGCCGGCTCCAGGCCGGCGACGGCTTCCAGAACCAGACCTACGCCGACGTGACCGTCCTGTTCGCCGACCTGCTCGGCTTCGACGCCGTGACCGAGGCGCTCGGGCCCGACAAGGCGCTCCAGACGCTGCACGACATGGTCGTGGCCTTCGACGAGGCGGCCGAGCGGTACGGGGTCGAGAAGGTCAAGACCCTGGGCAGCGCCTACATGGCCGTCTGCGGCCTGTCGGTGGAGCGGCCCGACCACACCAACCGGATCATCGACTTCGCGCAGGAGTTCGTCCGGATCGTGCGGCGGTTCAACCAGGAGCGGGGCACCCAGCTCGTCGCCGAGATCGGGATCAACAGCGGCCCGGTGGTCGGCGGCGTGGTCGGCCGCAGCAAGTTCCTCTACGACCTCTGGGGCGACACGGTCACCGTGGCGCGGAGCCTGAAGTCCGACGGGATCACGTCGATCCAGATCACCGACGAGGTCCACAACCGGATCGGCGAACTGTACCCGTGCGAGCCGCAGTCCGAGGTCCAGGTCAAGGACAAGGGCTCGATCGCCACCTGGAGCATCCGGGTCTGAGCCCGGGGAGCACGACGCGACGATGGACAACACCCTGACGCTCCAGTCCGAAACGGTGCGCTGGGGCCTCGGCCTGATGCTGGGGTTCCCGATCCTGATGGTGGTGCTGGGCGAGCTGCTGGCCGTCGCCAGGACCCGGCTGCCGGTGCTCGCCTCGACGCTCTGGGGCCTGCGGACCCTGGTCGTGCCCGTGGCGGCCGTGATGCTGCTGATGTCGCGGGTCGCCGAGCTGCCCGAGGCCGGCTACGTCGTGCGGATCTCGCAGACGCTCTTCTGGATCGCGGTGCTGTACACGGGCCTGACCTTCGTCAACGACGTCATCTTCAGCACGGCCGTCTCCGACAGCTGGCAGGAGCGGGTCCCCAAGCTCGTCCGCGACCTGGCCCGGACCCTGCTGGTGGCGCTGGGCGCCGGCATCATCTACTCGCAGGTCTGGGGCAAGTCGCTCGAAGGGGCGATCACGGCGCTGGGCGTCGGCTCGATCGTCATCGGCCTGGCGCTGCAGGAGCCGCTGGGCAACATCGTCTCGGGCCTCATGCTCCTGTTCGAGCGCCCGATCACGCTCAACGACTGGGTCCAGGTCGACGGTACGATCGGCAAGGTCGTCGAGATCAACTGGCGGTCGGCGCACATCGAGACCGGCACCCGCGAGCTGTTCATCGTCCCGAACTCGGTGCTGTACAAGGGCTCGTTCCGGAACCTGTCGCGGCCGACCCCGCTGCGGACCGAGGTCATCGAGCTGGGCTTCTCCTACGACGACCCGCCGAACGCCGTGAAGGCGATGCTGATGGAGCTGCTCCAGACGACTCCCGGCGTGCTCGACGACCCGCCGCCGCTGGTGCGGACCCGCAACTACGGCGACTTCGCGATCGTCTACGCCGCGATCTTCAGCGTCAGCAGCCAGGACCGGCTGCCGGCGATCCGCGACGCCTTCATGACCCGGGTCTGGTACGCCTGCCAGCGCACCGGCATCAAGATCCCGTTCCCGACGGCCGTCGAGCTCCAGGCCGACGAGACCCCGCCCGACCCCCGGCGCGCCCACCGGCTGCTCCGCGAGTTCCCCCAGTTCGTGCCGCCGGACGCCGGCCGCGCGCTCGACGAATCGACCTTCCGCGTCGGCCAGAAGTCGTTCGCGGCCGGCGAGTGGGTGGTCAACGAGGGGGACGAGTCGCTGGGCCTCTGCCTGGTGCTCTCGGGCGAGGCCGCCCTGATCGCCAAGGACGCCCGCGGGACCAGCCGCGAGATCGCCCGCGTGGGCCGCGGCGAGTTCTTCGGCGAGAACGCCGTGCACACCCTCCAGCCCAGCGAGCTGGGCGTCCGGGCCGTCGACGACCTGAATCTCCTGGTGCTGGAACCCGATGCCGTGCATCTTTTACTGGAGTCGAACCCGAAGTTAGGCCGAGATCTGGGGCAGGTCCTCGACGTCCGTCGCCAGGCCATGTCCGCCCTGCGGCGCTCCGGCCCGATCGCCGGGTCGTGAACCCGCCCGCGGCCCCTCCGGGGCCGGCCGAGCCGGCCCGGATGCCATGGGTCCCGACGGAGGGGCCCCCCGGGCCGGTGGGACCGAACGCCGCTTGCCGGCGCTCATGGGGAGTCGCTCCGATGGCCAAGATCATCGACATCGAGGGGGTCGGCGAGGTGTACGCCGCCAAGCTCAAGGCGGCCGGCATCGATACCGTCGAGGAGCTGCTGGAGAAGGGGGCCCAGAAGGCCGGGCGCGACGCCTTGGCCCAGGAGACCGGCATCTCCGGCGCCCTGATCCTCCGCTGGGTCAACCACGCCGACCTCTACCGCGTCATCGGCGTCGCCGCCCAGTACGCCGAGCTGCTCGAGGCCTCGGGCGTCGACTCGATGCCCGAGCTCGCCCAGCGCAACGCCGAGAACCTGCACGCGAAGATGGTCGAGACCAACGCCGCCAAGAACCTGGTCAACCGGGTGCCCGGGGCCGGCCAGATCGCCGGCTGGATCGAGCAGGCCCAGGCCATCCCCCGCGCCGTCTTCCATTGATCGGATCCGGAGCGGCGGCACCCGCCTCACGAACCCCGGCCGCCCGGCGGATCGCAGCGATCGGCCGGGCGGCTGCCGGCCCTGGGGGCTCGGCCCGCCGAGAACCGTGACGACTCCCTGGGGAGCTGGCCCGTGCCCGTGCGAACCGTGGGGATCATCGGGGCCGGGGTGGCAGGCCTGACCCTGGCGCGTCGGCTCCGGCAGGCGGGCCACGCGGCCGTGGTGCTCGACAAGGGCCGCGGCGTCGGCGGCCGCACCGCCGCCCGTCGCGCCGAGGATTGCAGCTTCGACCACGGGGCCCAGTGCTTCACCCCCCGTGAGCCCGATTTCGCCAGCTTCCTGCGCGAAACGGTGCCGCCCGATCGGTTGGCCATCTGGTCGGCGCGGTTCGCGCGGCTGGACGTGGATGGCCGGCTCGTCCTCGAGGGCCCGGCCGAGCCGCGGCTGGTGGGCGTGCCCGGCATGAACGCCCTCTGCCAGGCGCTGGCCACCGGGCTCGCCGTCCGCACCCAGGTCGCGGTCACCCACCTGGGCGGGACGCCGGGCCGTTGGACGCTGGAGGACGCGCACGGTCAGGCGTCCGGCCCATTCGACTGGGTCGTCAGCACCGCGCCGCCGGCGCAGTCGGCGGCCCTGCTCGCCGCGTCGGGTCCGCTGGCCGAGGCCCTGGGCGGTGTGGCGATGCGCCCGTGCTTCAGCCTCATGCTCGGGCCCGAAGACGACACGGAGTTCCCCGCCGACGGCATCACCTGCGAGGCACACCCCGTGCTGGGCTGGGTCGCGAACAACCACCGCAAGCCGGGCCGCCCCGGCGGTCCGGCGCTGGTGATCCAGTCCAGTCACGCCTGGGCGGAGGCGCACCTGGACGATCCGCGGCCCGAGGTCGCCCGCGCGCTGGCGGCGGCCGCCGCCTCGGCGTTCGGGATCACCCTGGATCGCCCGGTGTTCGAGTCGGTCCACCGCTGGCTCTTCGCGGCGCCCGCCGCGCCGGGACTCGCCCCGTATCTGGCCGATGCCGACCGAGCGCTGGCCGCCGGCGGTGACTGGTGCGGCGACGGCACGATCGAGGGCGCCTACCGCAGCGGCGACGCCCTCGCCCGGATGCTTATCACGGCCTGAGCCGGGGGCGGATCAGCCCTCGACGCAGTCGCTGCGGGGGTAGGAGCCGAGGACCTCGAGGCGGTCGGTGCGCTTGCGGAGCATGTCGATGGCGCGCTTGACCGAGTCGTCCTGCGAGTGGCCGTCGATGTCGATGAAGAACAGGTACGTGGGGTCGCGCCCCGGGCCCGGCGGCTCGGTGGTCGGGAACGACTCGATCCACGTCATGTTCACCTCGTTCTTGGCGAACGGCTCGATCGCCTTGGCCAGCGAGCCGCTGTGGTGCGGCAGGCGGCACATCAGCGTCGTCTTGTCGCGGCCGGTCGGGCGCTCGTCCTGCTCGGCGATCACGGCGAACCGGGTGACGTTGTGCTGGCTGTCCTCGATGTTCTCGACCATCACGTCGAGGCCGTAGGCATCCGCCGCCTGGCGGCTGGCGATGGCGGCGGCGAACTCCTCGCGCTTGGCCAGCTCGGCGGCGGCGGCCGTGCTGACGACCTCCACCAGCTGCGCCTGCGGCAGGTTCTTGCCGAGCCAGTAGCGGCACTGCGAGATCGCCTGCGCCTTGGAGTAGACCCGGCGCACCAGGCCCCACTCCCCCTTGCCGATCAGGCAGTGGCGGACCCGCAGGCGGACCTCGGCGCGGATCTTGAGGTTCGGGAGCCTGGCGAACATGTCCAGGGTGTCGGCGATCCGGCCGTCGGTCGAGTTCTCGAGCGGCACCAGGCCGAACTGGACGTGGCGACGGTTGACCTCCTCGAACACGGCGGCGATCGAGCCGACCGGGACGTGCTCGACGGAGTGCCCGAACTTGGCGACCGAGGCCAGGTAGCTGTAGCTGTACTTGGGGCCCAGGCAGGCGACCCGGGGCGTGCGCTGGAGCGAGCGGCTGCCGCTCATCAGCTCGCGGAAGATGAGTCGCAGGGTCTCGGTGGGCAGGGGCCCCTTGTGGTTGGCCATCGCCTGGGCGAGGACCTCCT
>CAZUZD010000120.1:0-16516 GCA_964624465.1 uncultured Isosphaeraceae bacterium | reverse complement strand
GGGCCCCCGGCTGTTCTTCGGCATGGTCGGTGGCGGGCCCCGGCTGCTGGCCGAGGCCGGCCGGGTCGCCTTGCCGGCGCTGGTGATCGTGGGCGAGGCCGACCCGCTGATCGACCCGGCCGCCACCCGCACGCTCTACGAGCGCCTGGGCAGCCCCGACAAGACCCTGCTGGTCGCCCCCGGCGGCCGGCACGAGCCCCTGAACGACCTGGGCCGCGAGCAGACCCTGGCCGCGCTGGCCGGCTGGCTGGATCAGCACCTGGCGGCGGGGCCGGGGTCGGATCGACGGCCGTGAATCCCGCGGCCGGGCCGTTCGCGCCGCGGGTGGCGGGGGAGTATCTTAATTGGGTCGGGGTGAGCGTCGACCGCCGCGACCGGGCCCCGATTCCGGGCGCCCCGGGTCAATAAATGCGGGGCGACCGACGAACGCTGGGGTAGGAGGTATCCCGACCATGTCGTACGGCGGAAGTGCAGACCCGACCGGCATCCAGGTGACCTTCCTGGACCAGACCGGGGCGAAGTCGGTGAAGGCCGTGATCGCGTTCAGCGTGCCGGTGAGCCGGATCCTGCCGAACATCATCACCAAGATGAGCCTGCCGGCGACCAGCCCCGATGGCCAGCCGATGAGTTACTCCCTGGACCACAAGGAGGGCGGCCGCCGGCTGCTCGAGCACCAGACGTTGGTCGAGGCCGGCGTCCAGAACGGCGACCACCTGATCGTCTACCCCGAGGTCGTCGCCGGCTGAGCCCGGCCCGACCGACCCGACGGCCCCCGGCGTCGCAAACCGCTCCGCGATCCGAACGCTCGTGCCCGCTGGAGGAACCGCGTCGCATGGCCGCCTGGACCGCCTACGAATCGCCCCAGATGCGCCGGCTGCGGTCGGACGCGGCGGCGATGGCCCGGCTCGCCGAGGAGAGCTCGATCCTGCGGTTTCGCCCCAGCGGCGACCCGCCCGACCGCTACCTCGTCGAGTTCCACGGCCGGAGCCTGGCCCGCGACGAGGACCGCCGGATCGTGGTCCGGGACAAGCACCAGGTCTCGATCAAGCTGGGCGCCTCGTACCCGCGCACCATGCCCGAGATCCGCTGGCTCTCGCCGATCTTCCACCCGAACATCTCCGAGGTCGGCCTGGTCTGCCTGGGCGGCTACGGCACGCACTGGGTGCCGAGCCTGTTCCTGGACGCCCTCTGCGGGATGCTCTGGGACATGGCGCGGTACCAGAACTACGACATCCGCAGCCCGTACAACCGCGAGGCCGCCCTCTGGGCCGCCAACCAGGCCGCCTTCGGGTTCCCGATCGACCCCCGCCCCCTCCGCGACCGCCGCGTGGCGCAGGGCCGCATCGAGGCGACCCCCGCCCCGCCGCACCCGGTCGCCGCGCCGCCACCGCCGGCCGTGCCCGAGCTGGGGCTGATCCCCGAGCCGCCCCCGCTGGCCCGGAGCGAGGACGTGATGGTGCTCGACCTGGAGTTCGACCTCCGCGCCCGGCCCGCGCCGCCACCACCGCCGCCGCCGCCCCCGGCCCCGCCTGAAGAGGTCATCTTCCTCGACTGACCCGGCCCCGCCTGCACGGAGAGGCCCCGACCGCCATGCCCTGGGTGGACCTGAGTGACAACGACCCTGGCGCCGTCGACCAGTTCGTGCGGGCGGCGATCCACAAGTGCTGGCATGCCCTGCCCCCCGACCGCCAGGACCTCGACACGGTCGAGGCCCTGATCCGCCGCCTGGTGGATCGGGCCCTGCGCGACTTCCGCGAGGACGCCACCCGGTTCGAGCCGGCGGACCCCGACGACCCGTCCGAAGACTTCGCGATCGACCCGTTCTGACCCCGACCCGACCCCCGAGCCGCCCGCACCATGTCCGACGCCCCCGACCTGGTCATCGACGACGACGACCGCTACGGCAGCCTCCGCCTGATCGGCTGGTGGCGGCAGGAGCGGCTGGCGGCGGCGCGCGTGCTGGTCGTGGGGGCCGGGGCGCTCGGCAACGAGGTCCTCAAGAACCTGGCCCTGCTGGGCGTGGGCACCACGTACGTCATCGACCTCGACCGGGTCGAGCCGTCGAACCTGTCGCGCTCGGTCCTCTTCCGCGCCGCCGACGGCGGCCGGCCCAAGGCCGAGGTCGCCGCCGAGCGGGCCGTCGAGCTGAACCCCGACTGCCGGGTGATCGGCCTGCACGGCGACGTGATCACCGACGTCGGCCTGGGCCTGTTCGGCGACGTCGACGTCGTCATCGGCTGCCTCGACAACCGCGAGGCACGGCTCTGGGTCAACCGTCAGTGCTGGAAGGCGGGCACCCCCTGGGTCGACGCCGGCATCCAGGAGATCCAGGGGGTGGTCAAGGTCTTCGTACCGCCCGACTCGGCGTGCTACGAGTGCACCATGACCTCCCGCGACTACGAGCTGCTGAACCGCCGCTACTCGTGCCCCCTGCTCCGCCGCGAGGACATCCTGGAGGGCAAGGTGCCGACGGCGCCGACGATCGCCTCGATGATGGCCGCGCTGGAGGTGCAGGAGGCGCTCAAGATCCTGCACGGCCTGCCGGTCGCCGCCGGCTCGGCGCTGGTCTTCAACGGGGTCGGCAACCAGTTCTACACGACGAAGCTGCCCCGTCGCGACGACTGCCTGAGCCACGAGACCTACCCCGAGCCGCTCGACCTGCCCCTGGGCCACCGCGACCCCGCCTCGGCGCTGTTCGCGGCGGCCGCCGCCAGCCTGCCGGGCCCGCTGGCGCTGGCGCTCGACCGCGACCTGGTCACGGGCATCACCTGCCCGGCGTGCGGCGGGCACACCGAGGTCTTCCGCCCCCGCACCCGGGTGGCGCTGGCCGAGGCCACCTGCCCGCGCTGCGACCGCCCCGGGCAGCCCGAGGTGATCCACCGCGTCGAGGCCGGCACGCCTCTGGCCGATCGGTCGCTGGCGGCGCTGGGCATCCCGCCTTACGATGTGGTCCGGGTCGAGGCCCCCGGCGGCACCGGCTTCTTCCGCCTGGCCGCCGACCGCCACGCCTTCGACCCGCCCGCCTGATCGCCGCGCCCGCCCCCCTCCCTCCCCGGAGAGCACTCGCATGGCGACCGGTCTCCGACCCGCCGGCCCCCCATCCCCCGGCCCCGCCGCCCCGGGTGCGGACCTGCCGCCGCTGGAGAATGGCGATCACCTGACCCGCGCCGAATTCGAGCGCCGGGCACAGGCGCAGCCGATGGTCCGGGCCGAGCTGGTCGAGGGGGTCGTATTCATGACGCCGCCGGTGGCCCATCGCGAGCACGGGGTGCCGCACCTGTGGCTCGGCACCTGGATCGGGCTGTATCGCGCGGCCACGCCGGGGACCGAGGCGGCCGACAACGCGTCGATCCGGCTCGACGCCGAGAACCTGCTGCAGCCCGACCTGTACCTCATGATCCTGCCCTCGCACGGTGGCCAGGCCCGCCTCGGACCGGACCGCTACGTCGAGGGGGCGCCCGAGCTGATCGTCGAGATCGCCTCGACCTCGGCCAGTTATGACCTGCACGCCAAGCGGGAGGCGTACCGCCGCAACGGCGTGCGGGAGTACCTGGTCTGGCGGACCCGCGACGCCGCGCTCGACTGGTGGACGCTGCGTGACGGCCAGTTCGAGCCGATCGCCCCCGACGCCGATGGGCTCCGGCGCAGCATCGCGTTCCCCGGACTCTGGCTCGACTCGAAGGCGCTGCTGGGCGGCGACCTGGCGGGCGTGGTCGCGACCGGGCAGCGGGGGATCGCGGCGGCGGAGCACGCGGGGTTCGTGGCCGAGCTGGCGCGGCGGGCCGCGGGCGCGGAGGGACCCCGGCCGTGAGCCAAGGCGACGACGAGATGGTCTTTGGCGACGTCAGCTTCCGCGAGCCGATGCGGCTGCGGCGGCCCGACCGCGACCGGCGGCGGACCACGATCGCCTACGAGACCCCCGGGCCCGGCGACCTGCCGATCTTCCTCGATCGCCGGCCGGCCGACGCCATCGAGCGGCACGCGCTGCGGGACACGACCGTCGAGCTCGGCGGCATCCTGCTGGGCAAGGAGTGCGTCGACGACGAGACCGGCGAGCCGTTCGTGCTGATCACCGAGGCCCTGGAGGCCCGGCACTACGAGAACACGCAGGCCAGCTTCACCTACACGCACGACTCGTGGGAGGAGATCACCCGCGAGCGTGAGGCGCGGTTCCCCGACCTGGACATCGTGGGCTGGTACCACACGCACCCCGACTTCGGCGTGTTCCTCTCCAGCCACGACCTGTTCATCCACCACCACTTCTTCGCGCAGGCCCTGCAGGTCGCCTACGTCGTCGACCCGATCCGGCAGACCCGCGGCTTCTTCCACTGGCGCGACGGCCAGATGGCGGCGGTGCGCGGGTTCTTCGTGACGGCCGACCGCGGCGACCGCTCGGCCCTGGCGCGGTTCGTGAACGACCTGGAGAACCTGCCGAACCCCGAGGGCGCCGGCAGCGGCCTCTCGCCACGGCTGGAGGCGGAGCTCATTGCCATGCTCTCACGACCCCCCGCGCACGCCGTCACCGCGGTCGACCGGACCCAGTCGGCCGCGGTCTTCACCCTGCTGGGCCTGGCCCTGGGGGGCCTGATCGTCGGCCTGCTCGCCTGGCTGGCGAGCCTGGCCGGCACCCTGCGGGAGCAATCCGAGGCCCTGGCCGCCGTGGCGCGGGCCCAGTCGGAGCTGACCGCCCGCCGCTCGGACGACGCGCCGGCGGCGCGGATCTCGGCCAAGGAGCAGGCGCTGAACACCCTGCTGGGCCAGATCCAGCTCGGCGTGCCGCCCGAGGTCAACGCCGCCAACCTGCTCGGGGCCGCCGAGCGCTCGGCCGAGCTGGAGCAGCGGATCGCGCGGGTCGAGACCGAGAAGACCGGCCTGCTCGCCCTGAACGACACGCTCAAGCAGCAGGCCGACCAGGCGCAGCTCCGGATCGACCAGGCCGGCGCCGAGGCCGCCGCCGAGAAGGCCGCCGCCCAGAAAGCGCTCGACGAGCTGGCGACCCTCAAGGGCAAGCTGGGCGACGCCGAGCGCGGCCTGGCCATCGGCCCAATGGGGCCGGTCCACTGGGCGGCGCTCGGAGGCTGGCTGGCGTTCGCCCTCACCGCCGCCGCCCTGCTGGCCAACCTCAACCGCCGCGCCGACGTCGGCACCCTGGGCCCCGAATCCGGCCCCCTGGACGGCCCCTCCGTGACCGTGGCCAACCCCGCCGCCGGCCCGAGGCCCCCCGGGGACCCCGATCGCCCCCAACCCTACGGCTGACCCCGAGGCCCGACTCGTGCCACGACCCGCCCTGCTGGGCCTGCTGCTCCTCGTCCTGCTCCCCTTCGCCCCCGGACTCACGGCCACCGCCGCCGGCCAGGACCCCGGGCCGACGCCCACCATCGGCGCCCCGGTCGAGCCCCCGCCCGCCCCGCCGGGACCGGTCGCGGTGCCCGAGCCGACGGCCGACGCGGTCGCGTTCTACCGCAGCGGCCATGCGCTCTGGGTCGTGCGGCGACTCTGGGAGTTCGCCGTGCCGCTGGCGGCGCTGGCGACCGGCCTCTCGGTCTGGCTCCGCGACCGCGCGCGCCAGATCGGGCGGACACCGGGCCGCACGGTGGCGGTGTACGTCGCGGCGGCGTGGGTGCTGCTGGCGATCGTCAACCTGCCGCTGGCGGCGTATGCCGGGTTCGTGCGGCTGCACGCCTACGGGCTCTCGACCCAGACGTTCCCGGCCTGGCTGCTGGACCAGGTCAAGACGGTGGGCTTCGAGCTGCTCATCCTCGTGCCCTCGGCCGTGGGGGTCCATCGGCTGATCGTGCGGAGCCCCCGGCGCTGGTGGCTGCTGACGGGCCTGATCACGCTGCCGGTGGTGCTGGGCCTGGCGCTGATCAAGCCGGTCTGGATCGACCCGGCGTTCAACCGGTTCGGGACGATGCGCGACCGGGCGCTGGAGGGGCAGATCCTCGAGCTGGCGCGGCGCGCCGGGGTCGACGGCTCGCGGGTCTTCGAGGTCGACAAGAGCCGCGAGACGAAGGCGGTCAACGCGTATGTCACCGGGTTCCTCGGCACCAAGCGGGTCGTGCTCTGGGACACGCTGGTCGACCGGCTCCGGCCCGACGAGGTGCGGGTCGTGATGGCGCACGAGCTGGGCCACTACGCCCTGAACCACGTCGTGCAGGGGCTGCTCGTCTCCAGCGTGCTGGTGCTGCTGGGCCTGTACGCCGTGCATCGCGGGGCGCAGGCGGTGCTGGCGCGGTGGGGCGATCGGCTGGGCGGGATCAGGTCGATCGCCGACGTGGCCGCGCTGCCGCTGCTGTTCGCGCTCGGGCTGGCGGCCAACCTGATCCTCTCGCCGGTCGGCTACGCGTTCAGCCGGCACCTGGAGCGCGAGGCCGACCGCTTCGCGCTGGAGCTGACGCGCGACAACGCGGCCGCCGCGCGGGCGTTCGTGCGGCTCCAGGAGGCGAACCTGGGCTATCCCCGGCCCGGCCCGGTCTTCACCGCCGTGCGGGCCACGCACCCGTCGCTGGGCGACCGCATCGACTTCAGCAACAGCTACCGCCCCTGGGAGCGCGGCGAGCCGCTCCGCTACGCCCCCCTGATGCGGCCGGCGGCCGAGTGACGGGGCGGGCCCGGGGGCGTCATCACTCGGCGGCGGAGTCGTCGACCTCGCCGAGGCCGTTGGGGGCGCCCTTGAACAGGCGGCGGCCGAGGCTCTGGTGGAACGGGGTCCAGCTCGACTCCCGCGCCGGGTCGTCGCGGATCTCGCGGGTGAAGGTGTGGATCTTGGCGTCGAGGTTGTCGAGGTAGTGCAGCGCGACGGCCTCGGTGGTCATCGGGAGCTTCGGGCTGCCGAACTCGTGGCTGCCGTGGTGGCTGACGATCATGTGTTCGAGCCGCAGGCGCAGCTCGACCGGGAACGGCTCGCCGGTCAGATCCTCGGCCTTCTTCGCCTTCTCGCGGACCAGGCACACGCCCATGACCAGGTGGCCGACGAGCTGGCCCTCGTCGGTGTAGCCGAAGGCGCGCTCGTAGCTCAGCTCGTCGATCTTGCCGAGGTCGTGCAGGAAGATGCCGGCCAGGAGCAGGTCGCGGTCGAGGTCGGGGTACAGCGGCGCGATCCGCCAGGCGGCGTCGAGCATGGTGACGACGTGCTCGAGCAGGCCCGACTGGTACGCGTGGTGGTTCTTGATGCCCGCCGGCGCCGTGGTGAACTTGCGGACGAACGCCTCGTCGATCAGGAAGCACTCGACGAGCGACCGCAGGTGCGGGTTGCCCAGGCCGAAGAGCAGCTCGCGGAGCCGGCCCATCAGCCGGCTCACGTCCGAGGCGCTCCGGGGCAGGAACTCGACGGGGTCGATCCGCGCCGGGTCGACCACCTCGATGTTCGAGAGGATGATCTGCAACGCGCCCTGGAAGACCTGCACCTTGCCGCGGGCGTGCAGGTAGTCGCCGGGCTCGAAGCGGCTGGCCAGCGCCTCGCTGGCGTTCCAGAGCCGGGCGCCGACGGTCCCCGTCTTGTCCCGCAGCTCGAGGTGCAGGTACAGGTTGCCCTGGCGGTTGGCCCGCAGCTGCTTGTCGGCGACGAGGAAGACCTCGTCGACGGAGTCGCTGTTGGCCAGTTGGTTCACGCAGCGGCGCATCCGTGTCGTCATGGCGGCCGATTGTAGGAGCGGCCCGGCGCCGGGGTCAAGGGAGCCGAAGAGGCCTCCCCCGCACCCCGCGCGCCCGGCCGCTCTGCGATCGATCGGGCCGGGTCGCGGACGGATCAGGCGGTGCCGATCCCGCCCTTGCCAGTGCCGCTGATGCCGCCCTGGCCGCTGATGCTGTAGCCCGACCCGGTGCCCGTGCCCGGCCGCGGGGGCGTCGGCAGCTTGGGCACGCCCACGCCGCTGAGCTTGGGGTTCGAGCCCGGGCTGCCGAGCTTCTTCGAGCGGGCGATCGCCGCGGTGGCCACGGCCGGCGTGACCGCCGTGGTGGCGACCGTGCCGCTGGCCAGCTGGGCGTCGAGCGGCAGGTACGGCGACTTCAGCAGGCCGAACGGCGGGATCGGGAACTGGTTCGTCGGGTTGGCCGGCAGGCTCACGACGCCCGCCGGGGGCAGGCCCGGGATCGGCGGGCCGACCGGGCGGATCTGCTGGAGCCGCGCGCTGGGCCCGCGGGGGACCTCCTTGAGCTCGCGGATCGTGTTGAACGGGTCGACGGCCAGGCCGATGTACCGGTAGCCGGCGGGGATCTGCACCGCCTGGCTGGTGAGCGTGATCACGTTGGCCGGGTCGTTGATGTTCACGTCGCCGAGCGCCGGCGTGGTGCGGCTGGGCACCGCCGACAGCGGCGGGATGTCGGCGATCGTGAACGACGCCAGCACCACGTCGGTCGGGCCGAAGTTCTGGTCGGTCGAGGCGACCAGTTGCACGAGCAAGGGCCCCTGCGGCGGGATGCCGGTGGCGCCCAGGTTGGCGAGCTTGAACGACGGCGCGATCACGTCGCCGGGCTGCATCCGGTCGGGCACCTGGATGGCGATGGCGTTGAGGCTCGGCAGCGCGGCGGTGACCAGCAGCGGCTGCTCGGCGCGGGTGATGTTGTTGGTGCGGTCGGCCTCGGTGACCTGGTTCAGGTCGTCGGCGCGGAAGTACAGGTACAGGCGGCCGCCGCTGGACGGGAAGCCGGCCGGCCGGGTGGCGGGCATGGCCAGGGTCTGGGTGACCGTGACCACGCTCTTCTGGCGCACGCCCGGGATGTCGATGCCGCCCAGGCGGATCGTGCGGGCGCCGGGGTACAGGCCGTGCGGGTTGGTCGAGAGGTACACGCCCACGACCGAGGGGCCGGCGTCGGCGGTGGTCGGGGCCCCCTGCTCCTGGTTGATCGGGTTGACCATCGAGGCGGCGCCGAGGTTGTCGACGTCGACGGTCACCGTGATCGCGCCGCCGTAGGCCGCCAGCGGCGGGGTCTGCGGGGCGACGGTCAGGTCGGGGGGCGAGTAGCCCAGCGGGCTGTAGGTCAGGAGCTGGCGGTCCTCGAGCCGTTCGACGAGGGCCGGCGGGCTGGGCCGGCGACGGTCGGGCTGGCTGGGACGCGGGCGGCTGGCACGGAATCGCAACACCTCTGCACCTCCCTGCGGCCGGGTGACCCCGACCCTGTGGCGTGACGAAGCCAGCATGGCCTGGCTGACCCCGCGAACCGACCGCACGACCGGGATGGGGTGCGATGATTCGACTCATCCTTACAGGTCGGCCCGCCAGGCCGCCCGCTTCGGGCGATTCCGGGCCGTGGCCGCGGCGCGGTTCGGCGTGTGCCGAGAGGTCGCGGCGGCGCGAATCTCGGGCGCGGGGGGCCTGGCCGGGCTGTGCGGCCGGGCCCGGTCGTCCGGGCCGGCGGTCGGGCCGGTCGGGAGCGCCGGTCGCGCCGACGGGGCGGGTGTGGTACAATCTCGCACCCGCGAGCGGCCGGCCGTCCCCCGAACCGGGAGGTCCGCGCCGCTCCGGCAACCGTCGCCGTCGCCACGATCCCCACCGTCGCCCCGACCGGCGCTGCCGTCCGTCGGGCCGCCGCCGCCCTGCCCAGGAGCCCTGCCCGTGCGCTGGTCGCAAGCCCTGATCCCGACCCTCAAGGAGACCCCCGCCGACGCCGTGGCGCCGAGCCACGTGCTCTTGCTGCGGGCCGGGATGATCCGCCAGCTCGGCGCCGGGGCGTACACGTACATGCCCCTGGGCTACCGCGTGCTCCGCAAGGCGCTGGACATCGTCCGCCGCGAGATGGACGCCTCGGGCGCCCTCGAGCTGCACATGCCCGCCCTGCACCCGGTCGAGCTCTGGCAGGAGTCGGGCCGCTACGGCAACATGGGCGGCATCCTGATGGAGCTCAAGGTCGGCGGCGACCGCCACGTCGTGCTCGGCCCCACCCACGAGGAGCCCGTCACCGACCTGGCGCGCGACCTGCTCCGGTCGTACAAGCAGCTGCCGATCACGCTCTACCAGATCCAGACGAAGTTCCGCGACGAGCCGCGCCCCCGGTTCGGCATCCTGCGGACCCGCGAGTTCCTCATGAAGGACGCGTACAGCTTCGCCGCCACCCTGGAGCAGCTCAACGCCTCGTACGACACCATGTACGAGGCGTATTGCCGGATCTTCGACCGCTGCGGCGTGCCCTACGTCGCCGTCGAGGCCGAGAGCGGCCCGATCGGCGGCGACAGCTCGCACGAGTTCATGGTCCCCTGCGACATCGGCGAGGACTCGGTCATCCAGTGCACCGCGTGCGGCTACGGCGCCAACCGCGAGCGGGCGGAGATCGGCACCGCGCCGGCCACCACCGCGCCGGCCCTCGACGCCCCGCCGCCGGCGAAGGTCAGCACCCCCGGGCGCCGCACGATCCAGGAGGTCTGCGACTTCCTCAAGACCGACGAGAGCCACACCGCCAAGCTCCTCGTCTTCGTGGCCGACGGCAAGGTCGTCGCCGCCCTGATCCGCGGCGACCACGAGGCCAACGAGGCCAAGGTCCGCCGGGCCTTCGGCGCCAGCAGCCTGGAGCCGGCCACCCCCGAGCAGATCGAGAAGGCGACCGGGGCGCCGATGGGCTTCCTCGGCCCGCAGGACATCAAGATCCCGCTGGTCGTCGACCGCGCCGTGGCCGTCATGCCCACCGTCGTCGTCGGCGGCAACGAGGTCGACGTGCACCTGACCGGCGTCGTCCCCGGCCGCGACTTCTCCCTGGAGAAGGTCCTCGACCTCCGCAACGCCGAGGCCGGCGACCCCTGCCCGCGCTGCAATGGCCCCATGGAGGTGCACCAGGGCATCGAGGTCGGCCACGTCTTCAAGCTCGGCACCAAGTACTCGGACGCGATGGGGGCGACCTTCCTGGACGACAAGGGCCAGTCGCACCCGCACATCATGGGCTGCTACGGCATCGGCGTGAACCGGATCCTGGCGGCGGCCGTCGAGGCGGGCCACGACGCCAACGGCATCATCTGGCCCCTGCCCCTGGCGCCCTACGCCGTGATCCTCGACCCCCTCCAGGTCGATAACGCCGAGGTCATGGCCCTGACCGAGGCCATCGAGGCGAAGCTGACGGGCGCCGGCTACGACGTGCTGGTCGACGACCGCGACCAGCGCCCCGGCGTCAAGTTCAAGGACGCCGACCTCATCGGCATCCCGCTGCGGGTCGTCATCTCCGAGCGCGGCCTCAAGGAGGGGACCATCGAGGTGAAGTGGCGGACCGACGAGAAGGCGCACGCCATCGCCGCCGCCACGGCCCCCGACGCGATCCTCGCCGAGCTGGAGGCGACCCAGCACGCCCTCGACGCCCGCAACGCCGAGCGGCTGGCCGCCCGCCGTGCGGCCCGCACCCCGGCCCAGGCCTGAGACCCGAGGCAACCCGCCATGAGCACCGGCCGCACGTCGGATCGACCGCCAGGCGCCCCCCCGCCGCCGGCCCCCCCGGGGCCGCCGCGGTTCCCCGTCGTGCTGCTGGCCCTGCTCTCGGTCCTGACCCTGGCCGGGCCCTTCGTCATCTTCGGCGTCATCCGGGGTGGGACCCGCCCCGGATGGCCCCCCGACCGGCCGCTGGAGTGGTGGATCCTCGGCGGCATCGTCGGCCTGTTCTCGGCGCTGATGATCGCGACCGTCGGCGTCGCCCTGGCCGCGCTCCGCGACGCCCAGGCCCGGCTGCACGGCCGCACCGGGCTGGAGCTCGACGCCCTGGACGACCCCGACCACCCGGCGCTGGGCGTCCCGCGCCGCGACCTCGACCTGCACCTGGACCGCTCGGGCCCCGGCACCGCGCCGGCGGCCCCGGGCGACCTGGACCTGCACCTCGGCCAGGATCGGCCCGACCGATGACCGACCCGCCGCCGGCCGCCGGGGGCGAGCGGTTCGCCCGGGTCGTCTTCACCGCCGCCGGGGCCCTCGGGCTCCTGGTGCTCGTGCCCCTGCTGGCGCTCGAAGACCGGGTCGGGCGGCTCGACCCGCCGGCGCCGAACCGGCCCGAGCTGTACTACGGCTTCCTGGGGATCGCGATCGCCTGGCAGGTCGGGTTCCTGGTCCTCGGCCGCGACCCGGTCCGCCACCGGCCCCTGATGCCGGTGGCCGTGCTGGAGAAGCTCGGCTTCGCTTGACGACATGCCCTAAGTCATCTTGGGAACTCGACTTGTCGCCAGAAAGCCTCGTTGCCCCTTCGACTTGCGGCCGCTCACCAGTTCGTGCCTGAGATCAGGGCCACTCAAGAATATTCAGCCGGTTTGACACATTGTGCCAAACCGGCTGCCTGCCCAGCACCTCCGATCTCGGAGGTGATTCTTGGCCAAGATCCTCACGCGCCAAACCACGTGCCAGCCGGTCGAATTCCCTGACCTGCTGCTCGACGTCGCGGCTGCTGATCGCTGTTCGCGGCGCGATCGCCTGGCGATCCGCTCCATCCAGCACACTCCGTCGGCCCACCGCGGCCAGGAGTGTGCCTGATGTCCGGTACGCTCAACCCGCCCCTGGCCCCGCGCCTGGGCCCGGTGCTCCGCATCCTGGCCATCTGCCGCATCAGTACCGAGAAGCAGGACGAGCGTAGTCTCGACGACCAGGAGAACCTCCTCCGCGGCTTCGTCGCCCGCAACTACGACGGCCCGACCCAGTGGCACGTCATCAAGAGTGTCGGCTCCGGCGAGTGCCTCGACCGCAAGGAGCTGCTCGAAGCCATCGAGCAGATCGACGCCGGCATCCACGACGTGATCATCACCGAGGACCTCGGCCGGATCAGCCGCCGGACGCAGGTCTTCACCATCTGCGAGGCGGCCGAGGATCAGGGCTCGCGCCTGATCGCGATCAACGACAACGTCGACACCGGCCAGGATGGCTGGGAGAACAACGCCTTCCTCAACTCCTTCCGCCACCAGTCCTTCAACCGCGACACCGCCAAGCGGATCCGCCGCTCCCTGCGGAACCGGTTCCTGCAGGGCGGCGTCATCCAGTTCGTGCTGTACGGCTACGACAAGCCGGCGGGCGCCGCCAACGACAGCCAGCTGAGCAAGGTCCCGGCCGCCGAGCCCATCTACCGGAAGTGGTTCGAGATGCTCGACGGCGGCGCCCCGTACAGCGAGGTCGCCGACTGGCTCAACGCCCAGGGAATCCGGCCGGGCCCGTTCGCCCGCAAGACGACCTGGGACGTCGCCTTGGTCCGTGAGACGACCCTGAACCCGATCCTCAAGGGGATCCGGGTCCGAAACAAGCGGATCAGCGTGCGGGTCAACAAGACCGGCCGCCACAAGTCGGTGCTGGCCCCGCCCGAGGAACTGCTGGTGCGGCCCGTCCCGCACCTGGCATTCTTCGACGCCGCGTACTACGACCGCGTCACCGCCAAGCTGCGGGAGCGCAACGCCCGGTACGCCCGGGGTCGCCAGGCCAGGGGCCCGGACCGCCGCAAGGGCGTGCCGCGGAAGCGGACCGTCTGGCCCGGCCAGCACCTGACCTGCGGCGTCTGCGGCCGGCCCTACTACTACGGCGGCCACGGCCGCAACGAGTTCCTGATGTGCTCCGGTGCCCGGGAGTACCGCTGCTGGAACGGCGCCACGGCCAGCGGCCCGCTGCTCGCCGAGCGGGTCAGCGGGGCCATGCTCGAGGAGATCAGCCAGCTCCCTGAGTTCGACACCCTCTTCCGCGAGCGGCTCCAGGCTCAGGCCAACACCGCCCGCGTCGCCCAGGCTGAGCGGCTGGCGCAGCTGGTCCAGCAACTGCACCAGGTCGACGTGAAGGTCGATCGGATCACCGACGCGATCGCCTCGGGCCTGCCGATCGAGCCTTTGCGGGACAAGTTGCAACAGCTCCAGGCCGAGAAGAGTGACCTGGAGCTCCAGCGGGCCGACCTGGAGCGCAACCAGACGCCCGCGGTCGAGCTGCCCGCGATGTCCGAGCTGAAGGGCCGCATCCACGCCGCCTTCAGCACCCTGGCCAAGGACTCCCCCGAGTTCGGCCGGCTGATGCACCAGCTGATCACCCGGCTGGAGGTCCGGCCCTACCGCCCGATCGATGGCGGCCACGTCGTGCTCCGGGCTCATGTGCGGTTCGATCTGGCCGCCCTCGACCTGACGACCCGGCCTCTGGGCGAATCGGGTTTGCTCAGCCGCGAGCTGGTCGTCGACCTGTTCGACCCGCCCCAGCGGATCGCCTTCCTGGAGCGGGTGAAGGGGCTGCGGGACGGCACCCGGACCGAGCGTCAGGTCGCCCAGGAGCTGGGCCTGACGCAGCCCGCCGTCCAGCACAGCATCGCCCTGAGCCGCAAGCTCCAGGCTCGCGGCCTCAGCGATCCCTACGAGCCGGTGATCGAGCCGCCCGCCGGGCCGGACAAGCTCTGCCGCCACCGGCACGAGCGGTTCCGGTTCGAGCCGCAGGCCGGCCACCACTGGCCGCCCCAGCCCGACACCGTCACGGACGTGCCGGCCCAGGTCCCTGCTTGAGCCGACGTCCGCCAACCCAACCTTGCCCCTGGGCCCCATGCCATCCCGATGGCGTGGGGCCTTTTTTCGTTTCTTGCAGAGGTGAATCCCGATGGCCCAGAACCTACACCGACCGCTCCCGACTCCGGAACCCTCCCCGGCGCGGCCCCACCGTTCGACTGCCGAGGTGCGGGAGCAATGGCTGGCGTTGATCGACCTGCTTGCCGCCGAGGTCGCCCGGGGCCTGCAGCAGCAGCGTCAGGCCAGCCACGAGGCCGGCCGCGTCCCCTACGCCCGCCGCGTGGGCTGGCGCCGTCGCAGCTGAGACCGCGCGCCAGAGCCCACCTGGCACGGCCGACCGACCGTCGCCCTTGCGGACCCGCCCGCATCCGGGTCCAGCCCCTCACGCCCTCGAATCGCGAGCCCGCCCGGGCCCCGCGCTGGTCCTGCATGCGCCGACTCGATCGTCGAGAAGGCCCTCACCACCACCCCCGGCCGGTCAGCTGCCCACCGACCGGCCGCTGGCAAGGAGTTCGCCCACCATGTCCCTGAAGCCTTACTTCGACCACCTGCAGCTGGAGCATCCCCTGGCCGTGCTGGACACCGAGACCACCGGCCTGGACACCCAGTCCGACCGAATCGTCGAGATCGGCATCGTCCGCCTCGAACCCAATCGCCCGGCCCGGACGTACCGCCGCCTGGTCCACCCCGGGATCTCGATCCCCCCGGCGGCCAGCGCCATCCACGGCATCACCGACGCCCACGTCGCCGCCATGCCGCCGTTCGCCGAGCTGCTGCCCGAGATCGACCAGTTCCTGAGCGGCTGCGACCTGGCCGGCTTCAACCTCGTGCGGTTCGACCTGCCGCTGCTGGCCGCCGAGTACCGCCGGGCCGGCCGGCCCCTTAGCGTGCAGGGCCGGAACATCGTCGACGTGCTCCAGCTGCACCGACGGCTGAACCCCGGGGACCTCGGCGCGGTCGTGCGGCAGTACCTGGGCTGCGAGCACACCGAGGCCCATGGCGCCCTGGCCGACGCCGTGGCCACGGTCGCCGTCCTCGACGCCCAGCTGGGCCGCCACCCCGAACTGCCCCGCCAGCTCTGGGCCCTGCACGAGCAGCTCTACCCGGTCGACGTCGCCGGCTGCTTCCGGCTGGTCGGCGAGCAGCTGGTTTTCGGCTTCGGCAAGTACCGGGGCCAGCCCCTGGAGGGGGTGGCCGCCCGCGATCCCGGTTACCTGCGCTGGATGCTGAACCAGGCCTTCCTGGACGACGTCCAGGCCCTCGTCACCGCCGCCCTGGCGGACCTCGCCACCTCGTCTGGCCCTCCGTCTCGCCGCTGAGCCGATGCCCCTGGAGCGGCCGAAGCCGCCCCAGGGGTCCTGATCACGCGGTCAAGGAATCGCGGTCACCCTCGGACGAGAAGCACCGCGATCCGTTGACAGCGAATTCGAATCGTTAGACTCAGCGAATAAACGGCTTACGTCGACCACGTCGCGGCCGACCTTTCGAACTTGGACCAACTTCCCGGTGACGTCGATGCGGAGCAGCACTCGGGCGGCCAACGTCGAGCCCAGGCGATCGGGCAGTTACCACGTCGAGGCGGTGTCGGCGTCGAGCCGAGCCAGCAGCATGTCCACCGCCGGGCCGTGCAGGTAACGAGACTGCGCCACACCGGCGTTGTCCAGGTCGGCGTAGGCATCCTGGCCGTCGTACATCGTCGAGCGCTTCGTGGCCGAGAGCGGGCCCGCGCCATCGGCGTCGACGATCTTGCCCACCCGCCGGTCGAAGGCGTCGTAGACGAAACTGACCTGCTGGGTGGCCGGGCCGGCCGCCGTGTCGCGGTCGGTGACGGTGGTCAGGCGGTTGCGGTGGTCCCAGGCGTACTCGCGGACCCGGCTGTTCGCCTTCTCCTCGCGCCGGGTCAGGTTCCCCTCGGCGTCGTACGCGTACCGGTAGGTGGCGTCCTCGGCCAGCCGGTTGCCGCCCTGGATCGTCGTGCCGCTCGTCCGGTTGCCGGCGGCGTCGTAGGCGAACGCGGTGCTCGCCTGGCCGGTGACGGCCTGCGAGACGATCTGGCCGGCGGCGTCGTACCCGTACGAGCGGGTCTCGTTGCCGCCGGTCTTG
>CAZUZD010000119.1:0-16597 GCA_964624465.1 uncultured Isosphaeraceae bacterium | reverse complement strand
GGGCGCCTCGGCCGGCCGGCCGGCGGCGGTCCCCGGGGTCTGGGCCGGGGCCGGGGCCGCCGTGATGGCCACCAGGGCGGCGGCGGCGGTCAGGGCCAGGGTGGCGGTGGCGAGCGGCGTCTTCATGGGCGATCCCTCCCTCCTGTCGGGTTCGCGGATCCCGGCCCCGATCGGGCCCGGGTCCCCTCCGATTCGATCCGCACGGGGACGCCCTCCGGCTGGCCCCCCTCCCGACCGCCATCGCGCTTCCGATCCCTGGAAGGCCCGGCGATCGTCACCGGCCATTGGCCACGGCTCGCCGGCTGGCGACCCGCGTCCCGATGGACGGCGGCGTTCGGTCTGCCCCATCGTCGACCCACGGCCGCCGGCACGAGTTCGCACCGGCCGCGCGGGTCTCCCGACGAGGCGCGGCGGACTCTAGCACAGGCCGATCCGCCTGCCCAGAGCGGTTCCGCGTCCGACTTGAGGGAATCTTGCCGACAATGCCCGGGGGCCCTTCCTCAGCGCGAGTGCGCCAGGCAGACGATCGTCGGCTCCGCCGGCAGCGACGCCGTCGACACCGTCAGGGTCGCCCCCCCCGGACGCTCGACTCGCCAGCCGGGCACCGCCTCCAGGAACCGCTCCAAAGGCTGGATGTTCAGGTTGATCTTCGGCGTCTTGTAGTGCATGGGGATCACGAGCTTCGGCCCGATCGCCGCCAGCAGCGGGGCCATCTCGGGGAAGTCGAGCGTGGGCGGGCCGCCGGCGGGGATGAGCACGATGTCCGCCCCCCGGATCGGCGCCAGCTCCTCGGGCGTCAGCGCGTGGCCCAGGTCGCCCAGGAACGCGACGTGCAGGCCCTCGGCGCGGAAGTGGAGGATCGTCACCTCGTCCCCCGGCAGCCGCTCGGGGCTCTCGAAGACCGGCACGGCCTCGACGTGGATGTCCAGGAACTCGTCCCCTTCCGGCGGCAGCTCCAGGGCCCGGATCAGCCGGAACGGGGCGTCGATCTGGCTCAGGTGGCTGTGATACCGGTCGTTCTCGTGGCTCACGATCACCACGTCGGCCGGCTCGTCGATCGGGGCGTACCCGCCCGAGTCGGGCGACTTGTACGGATCCAGGATGATCCGCACCCCCTCGGTCTCGATCAGGAACGCCGCATGGCCGTACCAGTGAATCTGCATCGCGACGCCCCGTGGACCGCAGCCGGAGGCCCCGGCAACGCGCCCGCCCCCGGCCCTGACCGGCGCCATCCTACCGGCCGCGCCGGGAGCCTGGAATTGGCCGCTGCCCGCAACGCTCGCGGTTCTGTACGGATGTTCTCGGTGGTATAGTGGAAACAGAGCCGTTCGGGCGGGGGAGCAGGTTCCATGGGCGTGATTCGCGAGCTGCCGGCCAGCGTGGTCAACCAGATCGCCGCCGGCGAGGTGGTCGAGCGGCCGGCCAGCGTGGTCAAGGAGCTGCTGGAGAACGCCATCGATGCCGGCGCCACCCGGGTCGAGCTCTCGGTGGAGCGAGGGGGCAAGGACCTGGTGCGGGTGGCCGACGACGGCAAGGGGATCGACCGCGACGACCTGCCGCTGGCCTTCCGGCCGCACGCCACCAGCAAGCTGGTCACGGCCGACGACCTGCACCGGATCCGCACCCTCGGGTTCCGCGGCGAGGCCCTGGCGGCGATCGCCGAGATCTCGAAGGTCCGGTGCCAGACCCGCACGGCCGACTCGGACGTGGGCGCGGAGGTCGCCATCGACGGCGGCGTGATGGGGCCGATCCGCGACGCCGCCGGCCCGGTCGGCACGGTGATCGAGGTCCGCAACCTGTTCTTCAACACCCCCGTGCGCCGGACGTTCCTCAAGAGCGACTCGACCGAGGCCGGCCACGTCGTCGACATGTTCACCCGCATCGCCCTGGCGCACCCGACGGTGCACCTGACGATGCGCTCCGGCGGCCGCGTGCTCTACGACCTGCCCAGCACCACCGGCATCAAGGAGCGGGTGGGCACCTTCTTCGGCGCCGAGCTGGCCGACGCCCTGCTCTGGGTCGAGAGCCGCATCGAGACGATCCACCTCTGGGGCTACGTGGCGCATCCCTCCCAGAGCCGCTCGACGAACAAGGGCCAGTACCTGTTCCTGGGCGGCCGGTACGTCCGCGACCGCTCGCTGGGCCATGCACTCAGCGAGGCGTACCGCGGCCTGCTGATGGTCGGCCGCCAGCCGGTCGGGTTCCTGTTCCTGGACCTCCCGCCCGAGGAGGTCGACGTGAACGTACACCCGACGAAGGTCGAGGTCCGGTTCCGCGACGGCCACCGCATCTACTCGCAGCTGCTGGCCACCGTGCGGCAGACCTTCCTGGCCAGCGACCTGCACAGCCGGCTCCAGGCTCCCCCCGCCGGTGCGGAGGCGCCCGCCCCGCCGACCGCCCCCGAGTCGACCGGCCCGACAGCGCGGCCCGCCGAATTCACGCCGGGGCCGGGCCTGTCGGGCGGTCGGGTGGAGCGCCAGGAGGTGGCCTCGTGGTTCGGGGGCGGCTCCACCGGCGCGAGCCGGCCGGGTGGCGGCCCGTTCCAGCCGTTCCCGCGTCCGGGCTACGCCGGCGGCCGGCCCGAGCCCGAGTGGTCGGGCGGCCGGCCCGAGCCCGAGTGGTCGCTCACGCTGCCCCCCACGCCCGTCGTCCCGCCCGGCGCCCCGCTGTTCGACGAGTTCGGCGGCTCCGAGCCGGCCGCCGTCGCCCCGGTCCCGCCGGCGGCCGGGGTTCCCGGGACCGCGTCCGGGAGCGTCGGGGCCTCGGAGCCGCCGAGCCCGGCCGATGCCTCGTCGCTGGCGCCGGCGACCCGGGCGATCCAGGTGCACAACACGTATCTGATCGCCGAGACCGACGAGGGCATGGTCGTGATCGACCAGCACGCCCTGCACGAGCGGATCCTGTACGAGGAGCTCAAGGCCCGCATCGAGCGCGACGGCGTCGAGTCCCAGCGCCTGCTCGTGCCCGACCCGGTGGAGCTGACCGCCGCCGAGGCCGACGAACTGCTGGCGCATCGCGCGGTGCTCGCCCGGCTGGGCCTGGAGGTCGAGCCGTTCGGCGGCGGCACCGTGCTGGTGGCCAGCGTGCCGGCGATGCTCCGGCACGTGCCCACCGACCGCCTGGTGCGCGACCTGGCCGAGCACTTCCGCACCCGCCCCCACCTGCCCACCGCCGACGCCGTGCTCGAGGACGTGCTGAACATGGTCGCCTGCAAGGCCGCGATCAAGGCGAACCAGCGGCTCACGCCCGAGGAGATCGACGCCCTGCTGGCCCGCCGGCACCTGGCGGCGAACACCCACCACTGCCCGCACGGCCGCCCGACGGCGCTGGTGTTCACCAAGGCCGAGCTGGAGCGGCAGTTCGGTCGGATCTGACCCCGGGCCGGCCGGGCCCCCCTGCTCTCCCTTTCGCCGGCCGGGACCCGGTCCTTAGAATGACCCCCAGCGGAACCCGTCGCGGGGTCCAGTCGCTCCCCCGACCTCTCCCCGAGTGCCGAGCCAGCCGTGAGCAAGATCTGCGTCGTCGTCGGTCGGGGCCGTCACGCCTCGTTGCTCGAAGAGTGGCATGGCGCGGCCGCCTCGGGCGCCGAGCTCGCCGAGTTGCGGGTCGATTGCCTGCGCCGCGATCCCGACCTGAAGCGGATCCTCAAGGACCGGCCCACCCCGCTGGTCTTCACCATCCGCCGCGGCGCCGACGGCGGCCTCTGGCGCGGCGACGAGGACAAGCGGCAGCGGCTGATCCGCGAGGCGATCGTCGCCGGCGTCGATTACGTCGACCTCGAGCTCGACGTCGCCCAGAAGATGTCCCGGCCCCGGTTCGGCCACACGAAGCGGATCGTCTCGATCCACAACTTCCGCGAGCTGCCCGACCTCGACGACATGGCCGAGATGATGCTCGCCGCCGACCCCGACATCATCAAGATTGCCGCCGTGGCGAAGACCGTCGGCGAGGCGTCGCGGATGCTCGACTTCGTCCAGCGTTCCAACACCAGGATCCCGACCATCGGCCTGGCGATGGGCACCCTGGGCGTCTTCACCCGGGTCCTGGGCGCCAAGTTCGGGTCGCCGTTCACCTACGCCGGCTTCAACCCCGACCGCACGTTCGCGCCCGGCATGATCCTGATGCAGGAGCTGCGCCGCGACTACCACTACGAGAAGCTGAACGCCGAGACCGAGGTCTTCGCCGTCATCGGCGACCCGATCGGCCATAGCCTGAGCCCGGCCGTGCACAACGCCGCCTTCCGGAGCGCGGGCCTGAACAAGGTGCTGGTGCCGATCCACATCCCGGACGGCACCCTCAAGGACTCGCTCGAGGCGCTGAGCTGGCTGGGCATCCGGGGCATGAGCGTCACGATCCCCCACAAGGAGGCGATCCTGCCGCTGCTGGCCCGCTCCGACCGCACGGTCGAGCAGATCGGCGCCTGCAACACGGTCCTGCGCGAGCCCGACGGCACGCTGGTCGGCCACAACACCGACCTGCGGGCCGCCCTGGACAGCCTGGAGGAGGCGATGGGCGGCGACCCGTCGAGCTCGACCAGCGTGCTGCTCGACAAGCAGGTGCTGGTGCTCGGCACCGGCGGCGTGTCCCGCACGATCGTCGCCGGCCTCTGCCAGCGCGGGGCGGGCACGATCGTCTGCGGCCGCAGCGACGACAAGGCCACGAAGCTCGCCGAGGAGTTCGGCTGCCGCTCGGTCCCCTGGGTGGCCCGCGCCAGCACGCTCTGCGACGTGATCATCAACGGCACGCCGGTGGGCATGCACCCCAACGTCGACTCCTCGCCGGTGCCGCCTTCGACCTTCCGCGAGGGCATGCTCGCCTTCGACACGGTGTACCGGCCCGAGAACACCCTGTTCCTGAAGCTCGCCCGCGAGCACGGTTGCGGCACCGTCAGCGGCATCGACATGTTCGTCCGCCAGGCCGCCCTCCAGTTCCAGTACTACACCGGCGAGGCCGCGCCCGAGCAGCTCATGCGCGAGGTGCTCCGCAACCGCCTGAGCGCCGCCCAGGACCACTGAGCCGGTCGCCCCGCCCCGCCCTGGTCGAACCCCACCCTTCCCGGATCATCCGCCGTGCCGACGCCCGATGCCCCCGCTGCCGCCCTCGACCCGCCCCGCGGGGTGGCCCTGGTCGGCTACCGGGGCACCGGCAAGTCGACCGTCGGCCGGCTGCTGGCCGACCGGCTCGGCCTGGAGTTCGTCGACGCCGACCGCGTGCTCGAGGACCGGCTCGGCCGCCCGATCGCCCGCGTCTTCGCCGAGGACGGCGAGCCCGCGTTCCGCGACGCCGAGGCCGGAGCCCTGGCCGAGCTGACGACCCGGACCGGGATCGTGCTCGCCACCGGTGGCGGCGCTATCCTGCGACCCGAGAACCGGCTGGCGCTGCGGCGGTTCGGGTTCGTCGCCTGGCTGACCGCCGAGCCCGAGGTGCTCGCCGCCCGGCTGGCGGCCAATCCCGGCGATCGCCCCGCCCTCACGGACCGCGGCCTGCTCGACGAGATCGCCACCGTGCTGGAGGCACGCTTGCCGTTCTATGCCGAGGTGGCCGACGCCGCCATCGAGACCGCCGATCGCACCCCGGCCGAGGTCGCCGAGGTCATTGCCGCCCGGCTGCACGCCCGGACGCTCCGCCGGGGGGCCCGCCGATGAACCTGGACCTGACCTCCACCTGGACCCTGCACCTGATCGGCGCCGGCTGGCTGTTCCTGCTCGGGACGGTGGTCGGCAGCTTCGTGAACGTCTGCGTGTATCGCATCCCGTTCCAGAAGAGCGTGATCTGGCCCGGCTCGCACTGCCCGAAGTGCCTGGGCCCGATCGCCGCCCGCGACAACGTGCCGGTGCTGGGCTGGCTGCTGCTGGGCGGCTCGTGTCGTCGCTGCGGCCTGCCGATCTCGGCCCGCTACCCCCTGATCGAGCTGCTCGTTGGCCTGCTGTTCGCCGCGGCCTACGTCACCGACGTCGGGCTGGTCTCGGTCGGCATCCTCAACGCCGACGACTTCGCCAGGCTCGGCTACCACCTGCTGCTGATCGCCTTCCTGGCGGCCGCCACGTTCATCGACTACGACTATTACATCATCCCCGACGAGGTGACCGTCACCGGCATGGTGCTGGGCCTGGCGCTCGGGGCCCTGTTCCCGTGGATCCGCCCCGAGCCGGCGACGGCGGCGACGTTCTGGGGCGGCCTGGCCCAGGGCCTGCTCGGCTGGGCCGTCGGCGGCGGCGTGGTCTGGGCCGTGCGGATCGGCGCCGGCCTGGTGCTCGGCAAGGAGGCGATGGGCTTCGGCGACGTGACCCTGCTGGCGATGATCGGCGCCTTCCTGGGCTGGCAGGCCGCGGTGCTCACCTTCTTCCTGGCGCCGTTCTTCGGGCTGGCCCAGGCGCTCTGGCAGGGCATCCCGCTCCTGGTCAAGCGGCTGTTTCGGCTCAAGACCCGGGGCCTGGAACACGAAATGCCTTTTGGGCCCTATCTGAGCATGGCGGCGGTCACGCTCCTGCTCGGCTGGCCCTGGATCTGGCGGCGCTGGGCCCGCGAGCTCTTCGGTACGCTGGCCGAGGTCGCCGCACTGTTCCTGGGCGGCTGATCCGGTCGCCCGGTCGAGGAGGCAGGCATGGCCAGTCCCTACAAGCGGCGCCGGTCGGTCGGCGTGATCCGCAACTTCTGGATCTACCGCTGGTTGATCACCGCCGCGCTGCTGCTCGGTACCCTGCTCTGGTTCATGTTCACGAACAGCCAGAGCGTGACCGTGTTCCTGCCGTTCGGCCTCGGCAGCCCGACGGCGCCGATCGGCCTGGTCGTGCTCTTCAGCGCCCTGATCGGGGCGCTGGTGGCGGTCCTGCTGACGGTGCTGGTCCTGACCCTGAGCCATCGACGGAGCGTGCCGGTGGCGGCGGCTGCGCCGGCCGTGCAGGAACTGCCGGACGATCGGCCGCCGTCGGACTATGCGGCCAAGACCGTCGAGGGTTTTCCCGACGCCCGCTGGTGAGCGCGGTAGGCTTCGAACATGCGAGCCCATCCGCATCCCCTTGGCCACTCCGCCCCCCGCCCGACCGGCCGGCCGCTCGCGGCCGCCGTGGTCCTGGCGGGCCTCGCCGTCCTCTCGGGCTGCGCCAACTCCGGCGGCGTCGGGTACCGCCAGGGCATGGTCGGCTCGCTTCGCTCCAGCGTCACCCAGCTCGAGGCCGAGAAGCAGGACCTCCAGAAGGAGCTGGCCGACACCAAGTCGGAGAACCGCCGGCTCGAGGACCGGCTCGTCCAGGAGGAGGCCCACAGCGCCGCCCTGGCCTCCCGGCTCAAGAGCACCCGGGTCTCCGACACCAGCCCGATCGACGACCGCCGCAACGTCGCCGACCTGGACCTCGACGAGGAGCCCCGCCGCGGCTCGTCGACGCCCCGGGCCACCCCGGCCGGCCGCTCGAGCGCCCGCAAGACGCCGTTCGCCCAGATCCCCGGCGAGATCCGGCCCATGCCCGAGGACGACTTCGACGCCCCGGCCGCGCCCCGCTCCTCGCGCACCGACGACGCCTCGGACCTGTTCCCGAGCGCCAGCCGCTCGGCCAGCGACGACCCCATCGGCTCCCAGTCCCGCGTGGACATCTCTCGCAGCCGGTGGCTGCCCGTGGCCCGCGGCTCGATCGGCTCGGACACCACCGTTCGTTGAGCCGGCCGGCCCTGGCGCTGCAAACCCCTGCCCCCGACGGCCGGCTGGCCGTGCGGGGGCGTGTTTCATTACCATGGTCCGCTCGCACCACGAGTCTGACAGCCGGGGCCTCTGGGCATGATCGCGATCATCGACTACGGCATGGGCAACCTCCGGAGCGTCCAGAAGGCGCTCGAGGCCGTCGGCCAGCGGGCAGAGGTCACCTCCGACCCTGACCGCATCCGCCACGCCAGCCACGTGATCCTGCCCGGCGTCGGCGCGTTCGCCGACGCCATCGGCGAGCTCCGCCGCACCGGCCTGGGCGCTGCCTTCGCCGACGCCGTCCGGGCCGGCACGCCCTGCCTGGGCGTCTGCCTGGGCCTGCAACTGCTCTTCGAGGTCAGCGAGGAGGACGGCCGCCACGAGGGCCTGGGCCTGCTCCGCGGCCGGATCGTGCGGTTCCCCGCCCGGCCGGGCCTGAAGGTGCCGCACATGGGCTGGAACCCGCTGGAGATCGTCCGGCCCTGCCCGCTGTTCGAGGGCCTGGGCCCGGCCCCCTCCGTCTACTTCGTGCACTCCTACCACGCCCAGGCCGACGACCCCGCCGACATCGCCGCCGTCGCCGACTACGCCGGCCCCTTCCCCGCCGCCGTCTGGCGCGACAACCTCATGGCCTGCCAGTTCCACCCCGAGAAGAGCCAGCGCCTGGGCCTCGCCATGTACGCCAACTTCGCCCGCCTCTGATCGCCCCCGAACCCGTCGTCACCGCTCGACTCCCTTGACTTTTCCCCCCCATCTCGGTCGAATGGTCTTTGTCCTGATCGCGATGTGCCCGTAGCTCAATTGGATAGAGCGTCAGCCTCCGGAGCTGAAGGTTACAGGTTCAAGTCCTGTCGGGCATACTGTACGTAAATCCTGCCGAATCCTTCGCTTCGGATACCTGCCCGACCCGGGCAGAGCGGCCAAAAACTTCCCGGAAAGCCGATTCTGGATCGGATTCGGAGTTTTGGCCCACGGCAGCAGGAACCTCGCGCACTCCGGCCTACGCTGCTGACCGGCGTGATCCGGCGAGGTCTGCATCATGCGGACCGCCGATCTCGACACGACCGGCAAACTCTGGGTCTCCAGGCCGAGCACCCACAACACCGTGCACCACGGCAAGGAACGGCTCATCTCCCTCGGACCTCAGGTCCAGGCCGTGGTGCGAGATTGGTCGTTTCGCAATGCTGAGGTTGAGGGTTCGATCCCGTCCGCTCCACTACCCGCAAGTCCTTGCCGATCCAGCATGGGGAAACCCGCCGAAGCTCGACGGAGCGGCCAAAAATCTCCAATAGGTCCGGTACTCGACCGGATTGGAGCTTGGCCAGATCGTCCGTCCTTGGCCCGCCGCCCGGGCCTGCGACGCACTACCTTGCGCAAGAAGCTGGTCTGCCCTGGGCTGAGCTCTGAACGCGGGCCCGACTCCGACTGACTACTCGGCGACACCCGCGCGCTGGGCTCCGTCCGGCGAGAGGTGTCGGTGAGTGTGCGTGTGGCCAGAGCCTGGCGTCAGGACGGGCCGACCTTCGCTGCAGGTCGGTCCAGACCGGCGGTCTGGCCTCACGATCGCGGACGCGGCGGCCGTCTCAACGCCTCCCGAGCAGCCTCTGGAACCAGCGGGGCGGCGTCGCCGGCCGAAGTTCGCCGGGCTGGGCCAGGGCATCGAGCTGTTGCATCAAGGGCCGGACTTTTTCAGGATCGAGCTCGCTCGACTGGCCAGGAGCGCGCCGGTAGCGGTCCAGGATCAACTGGCGCAGCAAGGCGTCGCTGCTCCGGACCGGGTACCGCTTCGGCTTGATCATCAACTCGCTGAAATCGGTGCGACAGACGCCCGAGTAACCGAGCATCAACTGGAACCGGGGCTTGACCGAGTTGCGACTGCCGAAGTGCATGCAGGCCGAGGAGTCGATGAACAGCACGGTTCCCCGGGGCGCCGAGAATTCGATCAGGTCGGTCCGGTCGGCCACCGACTCCACTTCTTCATCGGTCAAGCGGTACCCCTTGCCGCGCTTCCAGTACCCCAGCTCGTGCTTGACCCGGTCCGAGGTCGAGCGGGGCAAGAAGGTCCAGGGGCCGTGCTCGAAGGTGGTGTCGGCCAAGAGCACCAGCACGTAGACGTTGGGGCTGGAATAGTAGTCGGTGTGGAAGAGCTGGCTATCCTTGTTGATCGCTGGCTGATCGTCGAATGCGGCGTTCGACTCGACAAGCCGGATGCCAGGCGGCAGGGTGGTGGAGAGCGCCGGGATGGTCTGCAGGTAGTGGCAGACCACCGCCAGCAGATCGCTCGAGGTGATGAAGTTCAGGAACGCGGGGAATCGGGTGGCGTCCCGGTCTCTCCAGATGTTCTGGAAATACGAGCGATACCGCGAGCTCTTCCTGGTGCGCGCGGACCGGCGTTCGGCGATGATCCAGTCCGCCTCGGCCAGCATCTCGTGGAGGTACGGCAGCGACATCGAGCGATCGATGGCCCACCCATCCTGCATCGGAATCGGTGGCCGGGTGAGCTGACCGTTGGCTTCAATCAACTCGACAAACGAATCGTTGTAGAGCGATCGCCTCCAGCGGTCCTCCGCGTCGAATTTCACCTGATGATAGGCCAGGGCCAGCTTCGTCGTTTCCTCGATCCCGAGCTCTTTCTGATTGCCAGCCTGGAGCCTGTCAGCCAGGGTGCGATACCGCCTGTCGAGTTGCTGAGGATCCAAGACCGAACTCCTCTCATCCGACGTAGCCGTTCACGGTCGGCAGGGACTTGCGCCCTGGGCCGGGTTCGATGACGCCAGATGGCATGCCCGCCAAGCCACCACTGCCTGATGAGCTCTGGGCCAAGACGCCTCCCGACGTCCAGGCGGCCATCCTCGCCCTGATCCAGGCTTCCAGCAGCGGATCGCTGCCCTCGAAGCTCGGCTGGACCAGAACTCCTCGGACACCTCCAGGCCGCCCTCCACCGAGCCGCTCCACGTCAAACGGCAGCCGCCCAGGCCTGCCTCCCGGAAACGACGGGGTGGGCAGAGCGGCCCCAAACGCCACACCCGGGAGCTGGTCCCCGTCGAGCGGTTGACCGGCTCCCTCGAGGTCCGGCCCACGGCCTGCTCCGGCTGCGGCCACGCCCTCGATGGGCACGATCCCGAACCCCGTCGCCACCAGGTCGCCGAACTCCCCGAGATCCGACCCGAGATCATCGAGTCTCGGCTGCACCGGCTCCCCTGCCCGGGGTGCGGGGCCGCGACCCGGGCCCGGCTCCCCGACCAGGTCCCACGCGGAGCCTTCGGGCCGCGACTGCACGCCTGGGCCAGCCTGCTCAGCTGCGTCTATCGCCTGAGCAAACGCCAGGTCCAGCGGCTCTGCGCCGACCTGCTGGACCTGTCGATCTCCACCGGCAAGATCGCCAAGCTCCAACGCCAGGCCGGCTCGGTCCTGGCCGACCCGATGGCCGAGATCGTGCAGGTCGTGCGTCGGGCCGAGGCAGTCCATGTCGACGAGACCGGCTGGCGTCAGGCCGGCCGGAAGGCCTGGCTCTGGGTCGGGGTGACCGCCAGGGCGACCGCCTTCGGGATCCATCGCTCGCGGGGCCATGAGGCCCTGGAGTCCCTGCTGGGCGAGAACCCCGGCCGCGACCAGGTGATCATCTCCGATCGGTTCCCGACCTACACCCGGGCCCTGAAGCGTCAACAGTGCTGGGCACACCTGCGTCGCGACATGCAGGCGATGATCGATCGGGGATCGGGCGGCGAGTCGATGGGCCGGCGGTTGTTGGAGCCGGCCGGCTGGGTCTTCGTCTGGTGGCGGCGTCTGGGCGAAGGGGCGATCGCCCGGACGACGGTGCGGTCGTACGTCTCGGGGCTCAAGAGGGTAGTCCGGCTGCTGCTCCGGGAGAGCGTGGGGTGCCGGTGCGCCTGGACGGCGAAGGTGTGCCGGAAGCTCCTGCAGAGCGAACAGCATCTGTGGACCTTCGCGGCGGTCGCGGGAGTGGCGATGGAGAACAACCCGGCAGAGCGAGCCTTGGGCACGGCGTCATCTGGCGGAAGCTGAGCCTGGGCACAGCCAGCCGTGTGGGGAGTCGGTACGTGGAGCGGTTGCTCTCGGTGGTAGAGACGTGCCGTCTGGGTGGGCGGAGCGTGGTGGCCTACCTGACCGCATCCTTCGAGGCGAACCGGAGCGGTCGGCCGATACCCTCCCCGCTGGCCTGAGCGATGGCCCATGCGGTCAGAGTCCCCGGGACAGGCCGTGAACGCCTACCGGTCCGGAATGGTGTCGTCGAGAGAGTTCATGCAACACGACCGTCCACATCGGGCAGCTGGTACCGAGATGCCAGGGACTCGCAGGCCCATTGAAACAGAAACCGGAATCGCCAGGGGACAGTATGCCGTTCCACCGTGAGGGCCACCGGCTGCCAGGGAAATCTCAACGCGATTGCGGAGCGTCTTCGCCCCCCATGCAGGCAGTGCCACGCGGCCTGTTCGCCGGTACACATGAGCCTGGTCGCCAGCAGCCTGTCGGCCGGGAGGGTGGCATGGCTGAGTGCGCGGAATGAATCATACTCCCGTAGGCCCGCGGGAGAAAAATCTGCCGGGCGATAAAACTGCGCGAACCCTCCTGCGAACTTCGTCATTCCGAAGGACGACCGCGGCACTCCGCACTCCTCGACGATCCGGCGGGGGATCGGCCGGTCGTAGGCTCCCCCCACGGACCAGTGCCGCAGCTCCGGCGAGCGGCCGATGGCTACGATCGCCTGGCTGTGACGCATCCCGATCGTGGCGGGGGCCAGCGGGAGGTACCCGGTTCGGAGGCGGAACTCCAGCCCGCTGAGTCCGGAAATCAAGGTCTCTGACGGCCGTTCGAGTTCATCTGACAGTGGCTGCTTCCGGGTGAGCTCCCAGACGAAATCGCCGTGCGTGCCCGACACCACGAGACGGCCCGCCAGGTCGCGCTCGAGCTCGGACCAGGCCGGAATCGCTCCGACGCTCGGAAATGCGAACTCCGCTTCCACCGGATCCTGACGTTGTACATGGCCCCAGCGGTCGATGACCCGGCATCCCATGCCGAGGACACGAGCGATCCCCTCCCCGCCGTCCCGGCCCGGGTCGTCGGCGCGGCTGTCATGGATCGTGACGGCCTCCTGGCAGCCGGCCTCCGCGGCCAATGCTGCCGTGGCGGCGCTGTCGTAGCCCCGCGAGATCTGTGCGAGCGGGCGGTAGTGCAGACGCCGCGAGCCATCACAGGCGTTCGCGATGACATCGCGCACCCCCCGGTCTACCAAGAGCTTGTAGGCCTCCCACGTTCGGGGCTCATCGCCAGGTTCGGGTAGCTCGACCGTCACGGCCAGATCGGTCCCGATCCGGAGCACGGCGTGAAAATGGACACCAAGCCACACGCCAGGCGCTGCCGTCGGCAGGAACCCATTCGCACCGCGAAACCCGCCCCGGTAGATCCGCACCAGACCATGATAATAGAAGGGATAGAGTGGGTCGGGACGTTGTCCCGCGGCGGCCAGTGCGAAGCCGGGCGAGTTGGAAATGTGCATCACGTCCCGCATCCGCACGCTGAACAGCGGAGACTGGCCATCCGTGCTCGCATGGAACGTGAACCGCCCGGCGTCACACGTCGCGCCGGTGCCGCATACGACCGTGGCGGCCCGCAGGCCCGGGCCGGTGAACCCGCCGTTCCAGGCGGCCTCGGCGAAGAACTCCGGCGCTGTTTCCACGCTTCTGCCGTGGAAGACGGTGGCCACGCCAGGGCCGGCGCGGACGCGGGTGCACCAGGCCAGCGGCGGCAGCGAATCGACCGGCACGTACATGAATCGCGGCGTCATGGGACCGAGCTCGATTGATCGGACGTGCGGACAGGTTCGGAAAGTGACGGACGCACGAGATGGTAGCCCACGCCGGGCATCTCCCCGGTCGCGATCGGTCCGCGCAGGTCGGTCGAACCGACGTGTTCGATCGTGAACTCGCCGCGGAAGATCCTGGCGACCATGCGACGGTGGAGCCACCGTTCGATGCGGCCCGAGGGAGGGAGTCGTCTCACCTACACCGGTCCGCGATAAATTCGCATGAACACCAGCATCCGCGTATGTTCGTGGCTCAGTGCCGCGACGTTTCTCGCTTAGTGTGATGTCAGTGATTTTGGAATCCCGTGAAGGCAGCCTCGGTCGACGAGGATGTCGAACGGTCCTCCCGGCGGCGTCTGGTCGCAGATGTCGATCGCTTCGAACCGTAGCCCGCCATGCCGCGCACGTGCTTTCGAGATTGCGGTAGGGGCGACATCGATGCCGAGGCTCTCGGAGCCACGCTGCTGGAACCAAGCGATGAGTTCCCCCGTGCCGCAGCCGACATCGAGCACCCGACCCGGGGCAGGCAACCACGTCGTCTCGATCGCCTCGACCAACTCGGCGGGGACTCCGGGGCCTGCCCACGCGGGGGAAAAATCCGCGTGCGACCAGCGAGCCTCCCAGATTCTTCGACGGTTCTCATCCATAGACTGTACGTTCCGGATCCGCCGGGCTCTGAGCTGCTGACTGGCCGAGCGTAGACGGGTGCTGGCCCCACCGGAACGATGGAGGTTCTCACGCCAGCCGATCACCCCGGTGTCACCGAACCGGTCATCTGAGGAGGATTCGAGCAAACCGGATTGGCTCGATCAAGGCTCCTGGGATTCTCACTGATGGTGCGAGCTTTACTGCGCCTCAAGAATTCTCCCCTCAGCCTGGCGTCTCCTGGGCGCACCCGCTCAACTCCTGAACCTCACGAAACCACCCCAGCCGTCGCAGAATCACCATCGTACGCCCTGTGGGCAGGCTGGCAGCCGACCGATCCGATCCAGGATCGCCGCGAACAACTCTCGGGGCACGGCCACCTCCTTGACCCGGATATTCGCAAAAGCTAACAATAAAGCCCCGAATCGAGTTAAGGATCGTAAATCTGGCTCGACTTTTTCATCATAAAAATCATCTGCCACAATCAATCCTTTCGAACTGCTCCTCGCCCGATCCTGATTCAAACACCTGCCCCCCACCAAGCCATGACGTCCACACTCTTGAATGCTGCCCGAACGATCGCGGAGCGAACACCCCTGGTCCTCGGGGTCCTTCCCGGTGAAGGCAGCGGGCCAGAGTTGATCACTGCCGCTCTGACCGTGCTGAAGGCGGTCGAGGACGGTTCCGAGCGGGTCCGGTTCGCGGTCCAGTTCGGCGGGGCCATCGGCGATCAGGCAATCCGCGAGTCGGGGGGGCCGCTCAGTCGGGCGGTGATCGACTTTTGCCGCGGCGTGTTCGCGCAGCGGGGCGCCATCCTCGCCGGAGCGGGAGGCGACCGCTTCGTGTACGAATCCCGTCGCGAGTTCGGCCTGTACACCAAGTGGAACCCGCTGGTCCCCTCGCGGGTCCCGCTGGGTAGTCGCCGGATCAAGCCCGAGTACCTGGCCGGGGTCGACATTCTGATCGTCCGCGAGAACCTGGGCGGGGTCTACCAGGGACAGTGGCACGACGCGCACAGCGCCGCGGGGGAGCGGGTCGCCTCGCAGCAGTTCAGCTACAGCGCCTCGCAGGTCGAGCGGATCGTGCAGGACGCCGCCCGGCTGGCCGCCGGCCGTCGTGGCCACCTGGCGGTGGTGACCAAGTCCAACGGCGTGCCCACCATCAGCCGGCTCTGGCTCGAGATCGCCCGCGCGACCGCGCAGCAGCACCGGCTGGAGCTGCAGGAGCTGGACGTCGATCTGGCCGTCTTCCTGCTGGTCCAGGAGCCCCGGCGCTTCGACGTGATCGTGACGCCCAACCTCTTCGGCGACATCCTGGCCGATGTCGGTGGCGTGCTGCTGGGTTCCCGCGGCCTCTGCTACGGAGCGAGCTTCTCGACCGACGGGGCCGCCGTGTACCAGACCAACCATGGCGCCGCCCACGACCTGGCGGGAACCGACCGCGCCAACCCGGTCGGCCAGATCCTTTCGCTGGCCATGATGCTGCGGACCACCTTCGGACTCGCCCGCGAGGCGGCCTGGGTCGAGGCGGCGATCGAGCAGGTCTGGGGTCAGGGGCTCCGGACCGACGACCTGGCCGAGCCGGGCTGCACCCCGATCGGGACCCAGGAGATGGCCCGGCAGATCGCAGCCGCGGTCGGCCTGATCGCCGGCCAGTCGGGCGACCGCGAGTGAGCCGTTCCAGGGCCCTGCTGCTGGTCGACGTGCAGGAGGATTACCTCCAGGTGCTCGGCCTGCGGCCCCACCGCCAGGAGCTCTGCGCCCGCCTGGAACGACTCCTGGAGGGCTTTCGCGCGGCGGGCCAGCCGGTCGTCCACGTCTGGACAACTGTGACCGACCCCGAGCGGGCGATGCCGCACTGGCGTACGTCGGGAATTCAGCGCTGCATCTCCGGCACGGTCGGGCACCTGCCGCCGGAGCGGCTCCGGCCCCGGCCAGGTGAGACGGTCGTCCACAAGACCCACTTCAGCGGCTTCGCCGACCCGGCGCTGGCCAGCGCCCTGCGCGCCCGGGGTGTCGACACGGTCGTCCTGGCCGGCCTGTACCTGCGGGCCTGCGTGCGATCGACGGCGCTGGACGCCTATCAGCACGGCTTCGCCGTCGAGCTGGCCGAGGAGGCCCTCGGCGACGATGATCCGCTGCATGGGGCGATCACCCGGTTCTACCTGCAGGATCGGGTCGCTCCGTTCCGGTCCACGAGCCACATCCTGGAGGAGCTGCGCGCGACGCCGCCCCGGGAATTCGACGACGCCGGGCTGTCGCGCGGGTTCGCGCACCTCGCACCCCGCGACCGGTCGGACGTGCGCTTCACGGTTTCGGCCGGTGGTGCGGCCGAGGTCGTCCTGGCCGTCGACACCGCCCGCGCCGCCCAGGGGCCGTGGCACGACCGCTCGATCCACGAGCGCAAGGCGATCCTGTCCAGGCTGGCCGCCCTGCTCCGCGAGGACGCCGAGC
>CAZUZD010000118.1:0-16780 GCA_964624465.1 uncultured Isosphaeraceae bacterium | reverse complement strand
CCTCCACCTCCGAAGCCGCCACCGCCGCCCGGTCCGCCGCCGCCGGGGCCGCCCGGTCCGCCGCCGCCGGGCCCACCCGGTCCGCCGCCGCCGAAGCCACCACCGCCGCCGCCGCCGGCACGCATCTGCTCCATCATCGACTTCATCTGCGCCAGCTCGTCGTCGGTGATGCCGGCCTTCTTGTAGAGCTCGGCCTTCTCCTCCTCGGTGGCGTCGGAGTTGGGCCGGAGCTTGGCGCGGTCCTCGGTGCTGAGGGCCTGCATCTTGCCGAAGATGGCGCCCATCGGGCCGCCCATCATGCCGCCGGCCCCGCCGCCGGCGCCCTTCTTCTTGGTCTTGGCCTTGGCGGCGTCGCCGTCGGCGGCCTTGGCGTCGGGGGTGCCGGGCTTGGCCGTGACGGCGCCCGGGCTGGGGGGCACGCCCTTGGTGTCGCCCCAGTCCTTGCTCTTCATCTGGGCGCGGCTGCCGGCCGAGGTCGCCTCGCGCTTCTCGTCCTCGGTCAGCAGCGAGGTCGGGTTCATGGCCACCCGGTCCCCCTCCTTGATGCCTTCCCGGATCTCGATCAGGACGTCGTTGGTCTTGCCGAGCTGGACCTCGGTCCGCTTCGCACCATCCGGCGTGATCAGGTAGACGTAGTCCTTACCCTTCAGGGGCAGGACGGCGGTCACGGGGATGGCCAGGGCGTCGTTGATCGTCTCGATCAGGACGGTGACCTCGGCGGTCATGCCCGGCCGCAGGGCGGAGAGGCCCTGGTCGATGGTCACGATGGTGGTGTAGACCTTGATGTCGGAGCTGAAGAAGCTCGACGGGTCGGGCAGCGGCGCCACGCTCTTGACCGTGCCGGTCAGTGGCTGGTTGGCGAAGGCGTCGACGCGGATCTTCGACTTCTGGCCCGGCTCCACCCGGTCGACCATCGACTCGTGGACCTTGGTGTTGACCTGCATGTTGTCGATGTCCGGCAGGCTGAAGATCTTCTGCCGCTCGCGGACCACGGCGCCGTTCTCGATCATCGGCGCGTTGCTGCCGCGGAACTGGTTCGTGTCGTTGGCGTAGACGATCAGGCCGTCGCCCGGGGCGAAGAGCTTGGTCTTGGAGATCTGCTTCTTGAGCTTGGTCTCCTTCTGCTCCTCCAGCTTGTACGTCTGCTCCTTGGCCAGCTCGTCGGAGCGGGCCTTCTCGACGTTCGCCTTGAGCTCGGTGAGCTCCTTCTCGAACGTGTAGCGGGTCAGCACCGACATCTTCCGCTCGGCCTGGCCCTTGGAGATCTCGGCCTTGAGGCGGGCCAGGCGGTCGGCGATGACCTGCGACTCGCTGACGTACTTCCGCTTGAGCATCTGCTCGGACCAGGACAGGCGGTCCTTGGCCCGCTCCAGGTCGCTCTGGGCGAGGGTCTTCTCGCCCTCGATGTCCTGGATCTGCTGCTTGTACGTGCCTTCCTCGTACTCCTTGACGGCGATCTCGGCGACCTCGCGGGTCTTGACCGCGTTCTGGTAGTCGGCGTAGGCCCGCTTGGTCGCGATCTCCTGGTTCGTCAGGTTGTCGCGGAGCGCGGCCGAGTCCAGCTCGCAGACCAGGTCCCCCTTGGCGACCCGGGTCCCCTCGGGCTTGATGTCGATGATCGTCGTCTGGCCCTCGACCTCGTTGGTCACGTCGAGGTTCTTGGCGCTCTCGAGGTTGCCGCGCTCGGTCACCGTGATGACCAGGTTCTGCTTCTTGACGACGTAGGGGATCAGGTTGGCGTTCTTGTCGGCCCGGAAGTAGCTCAGGGCCTGGCGGCGGAGGTCGGGGTTGGCCCCGACCACCGCCCCCGCGGTGCCCAGCAGTCCGACGGCCAGCAGGACGGGGAGCTTACGACCCCAACCCCGCCGCCGTCCCCCCGGCCGGGACCCCGGTCGCGGCGGGTTCCCCGAGTCCGGGGCCGTCTGCAGGTCGGCCGGCGCTTGCGGGGTAGAGCTCATAGTACGCCTCCCATTCGTCGAAGGGCATGATGCCGAGGTCGCGGTAGAGGGCCAGGCGCGTCGTCTGGTAGGTCACCCACTGCGTCACCAGGGTGTTCTGGAGCGAGTAGATATTCGACGTCGACTGGATGAAGTTGAGGGTCTGGGTGGCCTGGTTGGCGGAGGAAGCTCCGCCGCCGGCACCCTGGTCGGGCGGGGCGATGATCTGCTGGAGGGATTGATCGCGCTGGCGGAGCACCAGGGTCAGCTGGCTCTTGTTGATCTCGTACTGCTCCATCAAGACGGCCAGGTTGCGGATGGCCGAGCGAACCTGGAACTTGATGGTGTCTTCCTGGTTCATCAGCACGCGACGCTGCCGCTGGTAGTTTAGCAGAGCGGCGCGGAAATTGTTGCGCTCATTCAGGCGGATCAGGGGCAGCTCGCTCTGGATCGACAGCGACAGGTTCTGGGCGTTGCTGTTGAAGGCGAAGGGGTTCTGGGTCCCGGGCGGGGTCACGATCTGGTTGGAGAGGGTCACGTTCATGACCGGCAGCAGGCTGTTGGCCTGGACGGCGATCGTGCGCCAGACGTCGTAGAGGATGGCCCGCTGGTTCATCAGGTCGAGCCGGTTCTCGAGGGCGATCCGCTCGCCGGTCAGGAGGAACAGCTCGAGCTGCTCGGCCGACGCCCAGGCCGGCTGGGGCCGGACGTTCGACATGTCGAAGAGCGGGCGGTCGTCGAGGACGAGGTTCTCGAACCGGGGCAGGGCGTTGACCAGGCCGGGCAGCTCGAGCGGGTCGTGGTCGGCGCGGGCCTGCCAGGCGTCGATCGACTTGAAGACGTTGCGGAAGCCGTCGATCAGGCTGCGGTCGGGGATGATCGGCAGGTCGGGCGGCAGGCCGAGCTGCTGCTTGTACTGGTCCAGGGCGTTGCGGTACTGGAACTCCTGGTTGATCAGCGAGCCACGGGCCGACTGGAGCTGCTGGTCGACCTGGTCGACCTGGAGCTGCGAGATGCCCGAGCTGGCCCCGCCCTTGGCGTACTCCTGGTAGATCTCCAGGGCCCGCTCGAAGGCCGCCACCTGGCGCCGGAAGTTCTCGGTCTGCTGGTAGAGCGACATCAGCTGCAGGTAGCCGATGTTCGGGTCGCCGGGGGCCCCGCCGCCGTCCAGGGGCTGGTTGGAGGTGAGCACCGAGACGAAGAACTGCTGGCGGAACCGGGTGAAGGACCGGATCTCGTAGAGCAGGGTGCGCTCGGCCAGGGTCAGGGGCTCGAGCGTCACGGCCCGGCCGCCGCCGCGGAGGAACGGCTGGATGAAGGTCAGGGGCAGGCTGGAGGCGACCGTCGGCTGGCCGGGCCGGCTCCCGATGAAGTTGAAGACGGTGGTGTTGGCGAAGCCCAGCAGCAGCCGGCCGCCGAAGGCGAAGAGCTTGCCGACGCCGGCGGCCGTGGTCACGTTCAGCCGCGAGGCCTGCAGGCCGGTCTCCAGGGTCTGGTAGGTGAACGAGGTGGCCCCGTTGCCGCCGGCGGGGAAGCCGGCCCCGACCGGGGCGGTCACCGGCGAGACGCCGGCGTAGAACTGGGGCTCGAAGTCGAACCGCCGCAGGGTCACCGTCAGGGCGCTGGTGTAGACGTTCTCGAGGCGGTACTGGTACTGGCGGCTGTTGATCAGGGCCAGCTGCATCGCCTGGGCGGGGCCGATGACGTAGGGGCGGCTGGCGGCCGGCAGGCCGGCGGCGGTCGCCTGGTTGTACTCGACGTAGGCCGGCGAGAGCATGGCGGCGAAGCCGGCGGTCGCCTGGCGGACCTGGGCGGCCCGCTCGGGGGTCATGTTCGGCTGGGTGATCGGCGGGGCCGACGGGTCGGTGACGATCGGGCCGGCGCCGCTGGGCACGTCGCGGGGGGTGATGCCGGCCGCCGGCAGCGGCTCCTCGGCGACCCGCTCGCGGGCCGCGTCGGTCGCCTCGGCCGACGGCAACTGGACGGGGGACGGGCCCGCCACTGGGGCGGGGGAGCCGGCACCAGGCGCCTGATAGGCGGCGGTGAGCACGCTCAGATCCCGTTTGAGGCCCTGGACTTGGGGCGGCGGAGTCGCCGCGGCGGCCGGTCGGACGGCCGTGGTGGCGGTCGGCGACGGACGCGAACCGCTACCAGGAGTCGGCGTCAGCCGGGGCAGCGCGGGCCCGGAAAACTGGCCGGGGCCGCGGGTGGGGGTGCGGGCGGCGCCCGGGCCGCCGGGGGTGGCGTTGGGGTTCGGCAGCGGCGGCAGGCTCGGGTCGGGCTGCGACCGGTCGCCAGCGCCCGGCAGGTTCGGCGGCGGCGGGTTCACGATCCCGTCGGTCGGGTTGCCGGGCCCGAACGGGCCGGCGGCGTCCCCGGACGGCGGGACCGGCGCGTCGCCGGCCTCCTCCTCGGCGATCGCCTCCTTCTTGGGGTCGACGGCCGGGGGCTCGTAGCGGGGGCCCATGGCCAGCATGTCCATGTAGCCGGTCCCCTCCAGGGGGGACAGCAGCCGGATGTGCGGGTTCTGGGGCGCGGGGTTCAGCACCTCGGCGGCGTAATCGTCGGGCGGGGCGGCCGGGCGGTCGGGGTCGTAGGGGTCGGCGAACCGGGCCAGCGCCGGCTGGTCGATGCTGAACGTCGGCAGCCGCCAGCGGGGGTCGCGGCTCTTCTCGAAGATCGACTCGGTGACGTCCTGGTCGGCCCACTGCCGGAAGAATTCCCGGCCGCAGCCCAGGCCGGGGCTCAGGCTCAGCAGGGCCAGGCCAGCGGTCCTGGCGGCGAGGCTGAGCCGACGCGGTCGTCGTGAGCGGGGTGTGCGGGCCATCCCAGGGACTCCCAAGAGCGTGACGGCGAGAGAAGGATCGCGAAGACCGACCGACAGCGGGCCCGGGGGGTCGGCGCCGCCGCGAACCCGGGGCGGCCCGGATTCCGATGTCCCCCTTTATCGGTGGGTGGGGCTGTAGGGGTTGAATCGATTCGCCCAATCCTGCGGGTGCTGCCGGGGGCCCGTCGGGGGCTTTGGTTGCAGGGCGGGGGTCGCGACCGCCGAAAACTGGCGTTGACAGGGAGGTCCTGCAGGCTGGCGGCCCATCCGCGCCGGCCCCGTGTGGAGGGTCCGTGGCGGCCGCCATGGGTCCCCGGAGTCCGGGCGGGAAGCCCGGCCCGGACCTCCCCCGCGTTCGATCCGTCGGTCCGGTGTCCGGCCGCGCGTCCGGCGTCCCAACCCTGGGGTGCCCGTGCCCGGGAGGAGGAGGAGTCTCCGATGTCATTTCGCAGTCGCGAAACCCGCCCGCAGGATGCGAGGTCCCGCCGCCGAGGGCTCGAGCTGAAGCCCCGCGCCGACGGCCTGGAATCCCGTCAGCTCATGACGGCCATCGACCTCAACCAGACGCCCACGGCGCCCTATGGGGTGCTCTTCAGCGGCCTGAACTCGCCCAACGGCGCCGGCTTCTCGTCGGCCAACATCGGCGACGCCAACGGCGACGGCTTCGACGACTTCCTGGTCGGTGCCCCGGTGCTGGCCCTGAACACCGGCGGGTTCCCGGCCCCCGGCCAGGGCAACACCAGCCAGACGTTCCTGATCTTCGGCTCCAAGCGGGTCGGCTCGACCGCGGTCGCCGACTGGCTGGCGCTGACGGCCAACGACCGGGTGGCCGACCTGGGCCAGCTCGGCAATCCGATCCAGAACAACCCGATCAACGGCACGAGCCAGTTCCCGTTCGACGGCCTGACGTTCCAGATCCCCTCGGTCCAGAACGCCCAGCTGGGCGCCTCGGTCTCGTCGGCCGGCGACCTCAACGGCGACGGCTTCGCCGACTTCCTGATCGGGGCCCCGGGCGCCGTCGACCCGAACAACCCGTTCAACCTCAGCGGCGGCCGCGCCTACCTGGTCTACGGCGGCGCCAACCTCACGGCCCGGGCCCAGAAGGTCATCGACCTGGGCAACGCCGCCAGCTTCAATGACATCCCGGTGGTGACCTTCACCAACTCGCAGCTGGGGGCCCAGGCGGGCCGCTCGGTCGCCGGGCTCGGCGACTTCCTGCCCGACGGCATCCCGGACATCGCCATCGGCGCCCCGGGTGCCACGGTCAACGGCATCGCCGCCAGCGGTGCCGTGGCGGTGATCCCCGGCTCGGCGCTGCGGCCGGCGACGACCCGGACCATCGACCTCCGCACCGTGGGCCAGACCGGCGGCACGCCGGGCATCCTCTTCGGCGGCCAGGCCCCCGGCCAGGGTGTGGGCTTCTCGGTGGCCGGCCCCGGCGACGTGGACGGCCGGACCCCCGGCACGGCGGCTGCGGCCGACCTGCTCATCGGCGCCCCCGACACGACCACCGGCCTGCCGGGCACCGCCGGTGGTCCCGGCCGCGTCTACCTGGTCTACGGCGGCAACAGCCTGCTGAGCCAGTCGATCGTGACCAGCGGCCTGGCCAGCATCAACGTGGGCCGCGTGGGGATCCCCACGGCCCCCACCGACATCGCGGGCGCCGTGTTCGTCGGGGCCGGCACCGGCGACCTGACCGGCTATGCGGTCTCGTCGGCCGGCGATTTCAACGGCGACAGCCTGGCCGACGTGTTCATCGGGTCGCCCGGGTTCGCCAACTTCTCGGGCCGCGCCTCGATGATCTACGGCCTGCCGGCGAACTCGACCGGCGGGGCCCTGCTGGGCACCTACGCCCTCTCGAGCCTGCCGACGGGCGTCGGCTTCGCCGAGTTCGACGGCGGCTCGGCCGGCGACCTGGCCGGCTACAGCGTGGGCGCCACCGGGTTCATCAACAACGACAACCTCAACGAGATCCTGGTCGGGGCCCCCGGCGTGCTGGGTGGCTCGGGCGCCGCGTACCTGATCCCCGGCAACGCCGACCTGAACGGGGTCAACTCGCTGAACCTGGCCGCCGTGCAGGGCAGCCCGGTGCTGGCGACGGTGATCACCAACAGCCAGCCGGTCGGGGCCAACTTCCTGGGCACCTCGGTCGGCGGCCGCACCTTCCAGGCCTCGGGCCTGACGGCCGACGCCGATGGCGTCGCCGACTTCATGATCGGGGCCCCCGGCTTCTCGCTGAACTCGGCCCGCCGCAACGCCGGTGCGGGCTTCGCCCTCGAAGGGGCGTTCATCCCGCTGGCCACGCCGGTCTCGACGGTCATCACCTCGGCGATCGGCGTGGACAACAAGGTCCGGCCGCCGTTCGTGATCAACCCGACCACGCCGGCCGACCTGTCGTTCTACATCCTCTCGACGAGCTCGAACACGCCCGGGTTCACGCCGCCGCGGGACATCGACCCGACGACGATCACCGTCAACGGCGTCGCCTTGCCCGACCCGAGCACGTTCCAGAACGCCGGCGACGTGGACGGTGACGGCATCGACGACGCCGTGTTCACCTTCTCGCCGCGGTCCGACCTGGGCATCCCCCTGGGCAACTCGACGATCACGATCCAGGCCCGCACCCTGGCCACCAGCCCGATCGGCGGCGACCGCCGCTACCGCGGCTCGGCCACGGTCACGGCCCGGACCGGCCCCGGCCCCGGCCCGCCCCCCGGCCCCACCCAGTTCAACGCCTTCGACGGCGCGTTCCCGAACCTCAACGCCGCGGTCCCCCCCTACGGCGAGCGGTTCCTGCCCACGACCTCGGTCCTGGGCCGCGCCCGCTGGGCGCCGCTGCCGCCGGCCCTGGCCTACCGCCAGTTCGTGCCGCAGGGGGCCTTCGGCGCCCGCTACCGCAACTTCTTCCACCCGATCCCGCAGCTCAATCAGTCCAAGGGCAAGACCATCGGCGGCCTGACCCAGGAGGTCTTCAGCCGCAGCCGGTTCCCCAAGGGCGTGTACTTCGGCGGCATCGACCACAAGGGCCCGACCATCGGCGGCGGCAACACCGGCGTGGGCCCCTACGGCGTCAACCTCCACCGCCTGCCCAACGCCCAGCGCACGGCGCAGGCCCAGAACCTGCCCGCCCCCCGGCGGATCAAGACCAGGTGAGGTTTGGCCCCTTGGCCGCCTCGGGCCAGGGGACACCAGCATCACACCACGGCCCGGGGGCTCTCCCCCCGGGCCGTCGGCGTTGGTGGCCCGGCCCGCCGCCGTGGCGGGCCAGGGCAGACTGGACCAGACCTTGTGCCGAGGCTCTCGGATCCGGGCTCCGCTCCGCGGAACCCGGGCACCCCGGTGGTTCCGGACTCGACCCTGTTCCTGGGTATGCCGATCTCGATCCCGATCCGGACGGTGGTCGTGGTGCCAGGCTGCCGCGTGCGGAGCCCGGACGCGGTGACCTCCGGATTGAGTGAGCCGGGGTGCCCAGGTTCCGCGGAGCGGAGCCCGGACGCGGTGGCCTCCGAATCGTCGTCGTGGCCACGCTGCGCTCAGGCCACGGCACACGGCCAGTCAGTCCGAGGCCGGAGATCCGGGCTCCGTGGCCAGAACCCGGGCACCCCGGTGGCTCCCGGCCCCGTCGCTCCAATGCCAGGGCACCCTGCGTTCCACCGGAACGACCTCAGCCCGGGGAGCCGGGGCGAATCCGCTCGGAGAGCTTCTTGGCCAGGCGGTCCAGGGCGGGGCTGCGGTCCATCGGGTCGAGGTGCACGTTCAGGAGCGTGAAGCTCGCGGTGTTGGCCAGGGCCCGCTCCAGGGCGGCGTGCAGCTCGTCCTCGGTGCGGACCTCCAGGCCCAGGCCCACGCCCAGGACGTCGGGCACCTTGTGGTACTGCCAGTTGTGGATGTCGTTGAACTTGCCCTCGAGCAGGAACCGCTCGGTGGTGTACCCCTTGTTGTTCATCACGATCACGATCGGGTTCAGGCCCTGGCGCGCGATCGTCGAGAGCTCCATGCCGGTCATCTGGAAGCCGCCGTCGCCGACGATCACCAGCGGCCGCGTCTTGCGGTTGGCGATGCCCGCCCCCACCGCCGCCGGCACGCCGAAGCCCATGGACGTGTAGTAGGCCGGGCTGATGTAGTCGGTGCGGCGGGTCATGTGCAGGTCGGACGAGCCGAAGAGCGCGTCGCCGATGTCGGCGATCACGACCGTCGAGTCATCCAGCAGCTCGTTGAGCCGGCCGAACAGGCGGGCGACCGTCAGGGGCGCGTCGGGCTCGGGGCGCCAGGAACCGGGCTCGGGCACCAGCCGGGCGGGCACCAGCGGGGGCACCAGCTTCAGGTGCCGCTGCCGCAGGCCCTCCACGAAGTCGTCGAGGCGGACCTCCCGGTAGTGGTGGTGCCGGATCTGCAGATCCTCGCTGGTGGCGTTGATGCTCTTGGCCGGGTCGAGCTTGGCGGTGAAGATGCCCAGGTTGATGTCGGTGAGGAAGCAGCCGAGCATCAGCAGGCAGTCGCTCTCCTCGACCATGCGGGTCACCCCCTCCTCGCCCATCGCCCCCTCGTAGAGGCCGACGAACAGCGGGTGCGCCTCGCTGATGACGCTCTTGCCCAGGATCGTGGTGGCGATCGGCAGGCCGGCCTCCTCGGCCAGGCCCAGCAGGGCGTCCTGCAGGCCGAAGCGGTGGATCTCGACGTCGGCCAGGATCATCGGCCGCTGCGCCCGGCGGAGCATCGCCTCGGCCTCGTCGAGCGCCTCGCGGAGGGCGCTCGGGTCGCTGGCCGGCGGGCCGCTCGCGGCGCGATGCGGCATCACCTGGCGGGCCATCAGCATGTCGCGGGGGATCTCCAGGTACACCGGCCGCTTGTACCGCAGCGCCGCGCCCAGCACCCGGTCGATCTCGGCGAAGGCCGTCAGCGGGTCGTCGAGCACGGCGGCCGCGGCGGTGATCTTCTCGAAGACCTGGAACTGGGTGTCGAAGTCGCGCACCTTGTGGTGCAAGAGCGGGTTGCGGTCGCGCTCCGACATGCCCGGCGAGCCGGTCAGCATCACCACCGGCGACTTCTCGGCGTAGGCCCCGGCGATCGAGTTGGCGGCGCTCAGGCCGCCGACGCAGTAGGTCACGCACAGCACGCCCAGCCCGCGCACCCGGGCATAGGCGTCGGCGGCGAACCCGGCCGAGTCCTCGCGGGTCATGCCCACCAGCTCGATCGGGCTCTCCTCCAGCATCTTGTAGAGCCCGAGCACGTAGTCGCCGGGGATGCCGAAGACGTGCTCGACCCCCAGCGCCTGGAGCCGGTCGATCAGGTACTGGCCGATGGTCGTCGGCACCAGCACGGGCTCGCCGGCCGGGCCATGGCCGTTGCCCTGGCCCTGCGGGGCCGGGGCGGGGTTCGGGGCCGGAGCAGTCGCCACGGGGACCTCCTTCGTCGGGATGTGGGGGCCGCGGCTCGGCTGGGGCGGTCGCGGCGTCAGCCCGGCGGATGCTCGGGGCCGCCGCCCCAGATCCGGGGCGCGGGGGCGGTCGGGGCGTGGGAGAGGTCGGACCGGGGGCCGTCCCAGAACGGCAACGGCCCACGCGCCCATTCTGGCCGCGCCGGGCCGTAGACGTAAACCCAGACCGGCCGCCCGGACCGCGTCACGGTGCGGACCCTCGCGAACAGCCCCTCGTCGACCCCCTCGTACGGGTCCAGCACCCCGGCCAGCTCGGCCCCCGTCACCGGCCGGACGTGCCCCAGCACCCAGTCCGCCCCCGGCGCATCGAGGTCGCACAGCCCCGGGTACGGCCCCAGGTCGTAGAGCCGGCCCCGCACCGCATCGACCGCCCAGACGTGCCCGCGCCCCGCCGGCCAGCCGGGGCCCAGGGTGCCGTAGGTGAACAGCCAGGCGGGTTCGTCCGGTCCGCTCGCTGGCGGGGCTGCCGGCATCGTGGGTGCGTCTCCCCGGCGGACTGGGTGGGGCGGGACTACGGCTCGGAAGGTGGCCGCTCGCCGGTCGGGGCCGAGCCGTCGGGCCGGGGGGGACTGGCCGGGCGGAGCGCGGCCAGCGGGTTCCGGGGATAGGGCCTGGGCCCGGGACGCCCTGACCGCGGCACGTCGTAGCCGAGCGCCGTGGCCAGCTCGCCGACGACCGCCGACACCCGCCGGGTCTCGCGCCGGCTGAGCCGATGCGCCCGCGACTCGGGCTGGACGATGACGCCGGCCACCCGGGCCGCCGCCCGTGTCTCCTCGGGGAAGCTGCTGTTGTTGTGGTAGCGGTCGGCGGAAGGCTCCAGCAGGGCCCGGGGGTCGCCCTCCAGCCCCAGGAAGCGGCAGAGGCCGGCCACCTGCGCCTCGGGCTCGGCGACCAGGTCCTCATACCGCAGCAGCCGATAGCCGGCCGGGTCGCGGAACTGGCGGGCGAGCCCCAGGCCGGCCGACCGCACCCAGTTCGTCGCCAGCACGTCCAGGAGCGAACGGCCCAGCCGCCCGCCCCGAGCCCAGCGGAACCGGGCGTGCTTGAAGCTGGCGACCACCTCGATCGGGTTCCGGACCAGGTGGACGAACCGCACCTGATCCCCCTGCAACCAGCGGGTCAGCTCGTCGTACCAGAACTCGTTCAGCGGCGACTTCTCGCCCGCGATCGGGCGGCCCCGCTGCCCGGCGTGCCAGAGCAGGACGCTCCGGTACGCGGCCTCGGGCGCGGAGCCGAGCAGCCGGTCCGGGATCTCCAGGTAGGTCCGGACCTTCAGGGTCGTGAGCGCGTCGGCGACGCGGACGCCGCGGGCGATCTGGCCCGGGTAATCGAGCTCGGGGCGGACCATCGCCACGTCGGGGTGGGTGTCGAGGATCGCGCGCATCAGCGTCGTCCCGCTCCGCGGCATGCCGCCGATGAGGATGAAACGACGGCCGGCCGGACCTGACGACGGGGCGTGGTCGGACGCGTGGGCATCCAGGCCGTTGGGGGCACTCACCAGCCGTACCTCCGTCCAAAGAACCCGGGCCGGAGCCAGGAGACCAGGCCCGAGCCGACCTCCAGGCTCCGGATCGCCAGCGTCGCGCCCACGTGGTACGGCACGGCCAGGGGCGTGATGTCCAGGTCGCGACGGTGGTGCCGCAGCAGCCTGAGGTCGTTGGTCACGCGCCTGGCGGCGAAGACGAGCGGGGTCAGCGGACCGAGCCGGCGATACCGGCTCTCATCGAGGTGGCCACGAGTGTCGAGCCGGCACATGTTGACGATCTCGTGCCCGGAGCGGACCCGGTTGGCCATGTGGTAGGCCAGGCCGTGGTTGAAGTGGTGCACCCGCATGCCGGGGTCGTAGACCATGCGGAACCCGAGTGCCCTGAGCGTGCGAGCCAGGCTGTAACCGGGACCGGTCCGCAGATGGCGGTTCTCGAACGGGTGGTCGATGAGGATCTGCCGGCGGATGCCGAAGTTGTTGACGATGAACGAATTGGTGTGGCCGCTGGCGTCGTTCTGCACCTGGCCGAAGCTGAACAGGCTGAAGGTGCGCGAGAACCGCTTGCCGGGCTCGTACCGCGTCTTGCCGGCGACGACGTCGGCCCCGCCGGCGATCGAACGCAACAGGCTGCTGGCCCAGTCCGGCAAGGCCACGCAGTCGCTGTCGCAGAAGCCGAGCACCGCGCCCCGGGCCGCGGCGACGCCCGCCAGCTTCATGCCGTAATACGTCGTGTCCTCGCTGCGCACCACCCGGACCTCGGGTCGCTCCGCCTCCAGGAACGCCGCCAGCGCGGCGTTGGTCGCCTCGACGACGACCAGCGTCTCGCGGCGATCGGCCGGAACCTCCTGCGCGGCCAGCGCGTCAAGCCCCTGGACCAGCTCGGCCTTGGTGGCGATGTCCAGGTTGCAGGTCTCGACGAGGATCGAGAGTTCCGGACGGGCGGTGTCCAAGGGGCGAACCTCCGGGCAGGGCGTCGGGCATGCCGCGATGACGAGGGGGCCCACGTCGCCCCACCCTCGCGTGACTCAGGGCTTCGGCGCCGGCTGGGGCGTGACGGTCGGGCCCGTGAACTTCGGGGTGTCGCCGTCCCAGTCCAGGCGGTCGAGTCGCAGGGTGCGGCCCTTCGGGTTGCGGCCGTAGTGCGGTTCCCCCTCGGCGTTCCAGCCGTGGTACAGCACCCACCACTGGCCGTCGGGGGTGGCGATCAGCCCCTGGTGGCCGGGGCCGTAGGTCTGCTCGGGGACGGTGGCGAGCACCGGCTGCGGCGCCTTGGTGTACGGGCCGGCCAGGCTCTTGGCCACGGCGTGACCGATGGCGTAGCGGCAGGTGTCTCTGGTGCCCTGGAAGCCCGAGCCCGAGTAGATCAGGTGATACTGGCCGTTGCGCTTGATCACCGTGGGGGCCTCGGTGACGCCCTTCTCCCACTCCTGGTCGGGGCGGAGCAGCTCGACCCGCTCCCCCTCGGTGGCCAGCAGGTCCGGGCGCAGCCGCCGCATCACGATCCGGCGCGGTGTCTCCTCGGAGTAGACGAGGTACGGGGTGCCGTCCTCCTCCAGGAAGATGGTGGCGTCGATGACGCCGACCTCGTTGTCGTCGCCCCGCACCAGGATCGCCTGGTGGAGGAACGGGCCGGCCGGGTGCGTGGCGGTGGCCACGGCGATGTGGTGCTTCTTCGAGGCCGGGTCGAGCGCCGAGTAGGTGAAGTAGAAGGTGCCGTTGCGCTCCAGCACCTCGGGCGCCCAGTAGTGGTCGCGGGACCAGGGGACGAAGAACTCCAGCGGCTGGCGGGTCCAGTGCACCAGGTCGTCGGAGACCAGCAGCTGGAACCCCGTGCCGCCGGTCTGGGTGGCATAGGCGTAGTACTTGCCGCCGTGGCGGATCACGTGCGGGTCGGGGAAGTCGCGGTCCCAGACCGGGTTGGTATAGGTCGGTGCATCGTCGGCGCGGGCCGGGACGTCCATCCCGGCGATCAGGCCGAGGAGCAGGGCGGACAGCAGCGGGGCGCGGCTCGGGCGTCGCACGGGGAGGGCTCTCCAGCAGGCGTGAGATCGGATCCAGGGGATCGCTGGCGGCACCGCCCGGCTCATCGCGGCCGGGCCGGGCCGTCGGGCGGTTCATCCGAGAACACCATCGTACCGCCGACGATCGTCCAGAGCACACGGGTCGCGCGCAAGTCGGTCTCGGGGCAGCCCAGCGGGTCGCGATCGACCAGGATCAGGTCGGCGAGCTTGCCGGGCTCGACGGTCCCCTTCTGCGCCTCCTCGCCGTGCAGGCGGGCGTTCCAGACCGTGTAGAACCGCAGCGCCTCGGCGCGGGTGAGCCGCTGCTCCGGCTGGTGGACGCGGCCGTCGCGGGCGCGACGGGTGACGGCGACCTCGATGCCGAGCCAGGGGTCCCAGGGGTTGGTGGCGGCCATCGGGTCGAGCCGGATCATGTGGTCGCTGCCGCCGCCGATCGTCAGGCCGGCGTCGAGCCAGTCGCGGTAGGGATGGAACCAGCGCATCCGCTCGGGCCCGAGCACGGCGGTGAGCGTGCGCGTGTCCTCCCAGAGCCAGGCCGGCTGGAGGTCGGCCCCCACGCCGAGCGCCGCGGCGCGGCGGAGGTCGTCGGGGCGGGCGAAGTTGGCGTGCGTGATCAGCCAGCGCTGTCCCCGGATGCCGATGGCGCGGTCGGCCGCCTCGTAGGCGGTGAGCAGGGCGTCGATGCCCGCCTCGCCGGCGCAGTGGGCGGTCATCCGCCAGCCGCGGCGGGCCGCCTCCTCGGCGATCAGCGCCAGGGCATCGGCCGGCACGAATCGCAGACCGCGATACTCGGGCTCGGTGATCTGATACGTCGGCCCCACGCCCCAGGGCGCGCGCATCAGGGCGGTGCCGTTGAGCATGCCGCCATCCAGGAACACCTTCAGCGGCCCGATCCGCACCCAGTGGTCGCCGGCGCCGGTGGGCCCGCCCGGCTCGCCGCGCGCGTCGTCGGCCCCGAGCGCCCGGATCGCGCCGGCGATCTGGACCCGGTCGCCGAACGGCGGCGACAGGATGCGGGTGGCGTTGACCCGCACCGTCAACTGGTTCCGGTCGCGCAGGTCGCGGTACACGGCGATCGCCGTGGCGCTGGCGCCCCGGTCGCCGATGCTGGTGATCCCGCGCGCGTTGTAGAGCCGCAGCAGCTCGACGACCCGCTCGGTGGCCGGCAGGCCGGCGTCGCCGTAGGCGTCCTTCGGCAGATCCTTGAGCAGGCTGTACGCGTTACGGAGCAGGCCGGTGGGCTCGCCGGTGGCCGGGTCGCGGACCACCTGGCCGGCGGGCGGGTCGGGGGTGTCGCGGGTGATGCCCGAGAGCGCCAGGGCCTTCGTGTTCGCCACGCCCGCCGGTCCGGCCTGGTGCAAAACGGGGTGCTCGGGCGCGATCGCGTCGAGCTCGGCGCGGGTCGGTAGCCGGCCCTCGTCGAGCCGGGTCGGGAAGGCGTAACGGACCACGATCCAGGAGCCCGCCGGCTGGGCTTTGACCCGCTCGGCGAGGTAGGCCCGGATGTCGGCCAGCGAGCGGAACGCCGGGATCGGGTGATCCGCCTCGCTGTGCGCCGCCCCCAGCGGATGCACATGGCTGTCATAGAGGCCCGGCAGCAGCGTCCGGCCGCCGGCGTCGAGCACCCGGGTCTCCGGCCCCACCAGCGCCGCGATCGCCGCATCTGGCCCGACGGCCACGATCCGGTCGCCACGCACGGCCACGGCCTCCGCCACGGTGTCGCGGTCGTCGAGCGTGAGCACCCGCGCGTGGCGGATCACCAGGTCGGGCGGCTCCTCGGCGCGGGCGGGGCCGCCGACGACCAGCGTCAGCAGGCCGGCCAGGATCGTGGCAGGCAGGCGATCCCCGATCGTCATGGGCGCGACTCCGCGGGTCGGATCGGTGGATGACTGATGCGTCCGGGCCACCCGCAGCAGGGGGGCCAGGTCGCCGCGGGCCCAGGGCTCGACCAGGTCGAGCCGCTGGCCGGCGTGGCGGCGGCCGAGACGCTTGAGGCACTCGCTCGCTCAGGGTCGTGGTGCCGGCCTTCGCCCAGCCGACCCCGGGCACCTTTGACCCGGGGGCGGCCGGTCCGGGGATCAGCCGGCGGGTCAGGCGTCGGAGACGGCCGGTCACGCGGCTCAGTCCCCGGTCGATTCGGCCAGGATCTTGCGATAGGCCGCTCGGGCCACATCGTAGGCCGCCCGCGCGGCGTCACGCTCGGCCGGGCGGATGTTCGGCTCCTTCTGCGACCAGCACTGGTCGACGCTCTTCAAGCACCACTCGGCCGACTGCTTCGAGGCCCGCACCGGCGCGTCGCCGACGGTGACCCAGACCGGGTTGGTGTGGGCCGACGGATAGATGCGCACGGCGACCCAGCTCGACCGCTCGATCGGAACGTCGAACGTGAGATCGCGGAACGTGCCGTCGGCCTCGACCTCCTGGGTCGCCACCGCGCGGCCGTTGACGACGACCTCCACCGGCACCTTGCGGCTGTCGCCCACGCGGGCTCGCTCGATGTGCCAGTACGGCTTCTGGTCCAGCGGCGTGGCCTTGATCTGCTTCCCCTCGGCGCCCGGCTCGACAGGCATCATCGCGCCCACCTTCACCGCGACCTTCACCGACCCGGGCTTGTCCAGCTTGCGCTCGCCGTGGCCCATGACGACGTCATCGACCTGGAAGTCGACCAGGTGGCTGAAGCCGTCGGTGACGTACGACTGGCCCTGCTTGAGCCCCTCGGTCCAGCGGTCGAAGTCGAGCGGGCCGTCGGGCACCTTGACATAGACCCGTCCCAGGCCGACGCGGTCGCCGTAGATGCAGGGGAAGTCGGTCTCGCCGCTGATCTTGCAGCGGAAGCCGCAGTTGAGCGTGTGGTACCAGATGTTGAGCTCGTAGGGCGCGGGCGTGTCGACGGTCGAGATGAAGTCGACAGCGTCGTGCACCACGTCGACGATGTACTCGTTGGCGCCGATGCCGTCGAACGGCGGGATCTCCAGGTTCGGCAGCTCCTTGGCCTTCGTCTGCAACCCCCAGCCCGAGTGCGAGAACCCGACCACGCCGCCCTGCGACTTGCCCCACTTGAGCACCGGCAGG
>CAZUZD010000117.1:0-17082 GCA_964624465.1 uncultured Isosphaeraceae bacterium | reverse complement strand
GCCAGCGGGATCAGGAAGCGGTGCATCTGATCCCGGGCCGGTGCGGCAAAGGCGTCCAGCAGCGCCACCGACTGCTCGGCCGCCGGCAGCGCCGCGGCGGGTCGGCCGCCGAGCCGCGCGGCGCTGGCCTCCAGGAGCCGCACCTGCCCCAGGGTCCGGCCCGCGGCCGGATCGTTCGGAGCCGTCTGGTACGCCTGTTCCGCCAGGCGGGCGGCATCATCGAGCCAGCCCGGTACCTCGGCGTAGCGGCCGGCGTCGAGCAGCGCCTGCGCGGCGGTCACGCCGACGCCGGCCTGGCGGTCCAGCAGCAGCGGATTGTCCGGGAAGCGGTTCAGGAAGCTCCGCAGGACCATCCGGGCCGACGCCCAGCGTTTCAGGCCGGCGTCGAGGCCGACCAGCGACTGCTCGACCCCGCCGAGCCGGATCAGGACCTCGGCGGCGTTCGCGACCTCGGTCGGCTCGGGGTTCCGGGACAGGAAGACCTGCGTGAGCTTCTGGGCTTCGTTGAGCAGGTCATACCGCATCTGATCGAGCGCGGGATCCGCGGCCAGGCCGGCGTCCGCGATCCGCGTCAGCATCTGCTGCACCACCTGCCGCAGGGTCTGGTAATCCTGGCCGGCCAGGTTCAGAGCCTGTCGCTCGCGGTCCAGCGCCTGCTGGATTCGCTGGTTCTGGACCGAGACGACGACGGTCCCGATCGTCAGCGCCCCCAGCAGGACCAGCCCAGCGGCGGCGGCGGACGTGACGAGCAGGCGATTCCGTCGGACCCAGCGGGCGGCGCGATCGGACCAGGGCTCGTCGTGGGGGACCGAGACGGTCTCGTCGGCGAGCCAGCGCCGGACGTCGGCGTTCAGGTCGGCGACCCCGGCGTAGCGGTCCTCGCGGTCGCGGTGCATGGCCTTGAGGCAGATGGCCTCCAGGGCCGGCGGGATCGTGGGGTCGAGGCTCCGGGGCGTCGGCGGCGGGCCCGACCGCACCTGCTCCAGGGTCCGGTCCTTCGAGCCGGTCTGGTAGGGCGGCCGGCCGGTGAGGATCTCGTAGAGGATGGCGCCCAGGCCATAGACGTCGGTCCGGTGGTCGATCTGGTCGGTCAGGCCCCGGGCCTGCTCGGGCGCCAGGTACGCCGGGGTGCCCTTGATCTGCCCGCGACGGCTCTGCACCTGGGTCTCGGCGTCGGCCTCCGGGTCGAGCGCGCCGGCTCCGTCGGGCCCCGGGTCCACCTCGATGCGCGGCTCGTCGGCCGCCAGCCGCTTGGCCAGGCCCCAGTCAAGGACGAACACCTCGCCGAACTCGCCGAGCATGATGTTCACGGGCTTGAGGTCGCGGTGCAGCACCCCGCGGCCGTGCGCGTAGCTGACGGCGTTGCCGATGGCCAGGTAGGCGTTGAGCAGGTCGAACCAGTCGGCCCGCACCGGACCGCCGGTGGCCTTGGCGCGGCGGCGGTGCTGCTCGGCGATGGCGGTCTCGAGCGTGCGGCCCTCGACGAACCGCATGGCGTAGAACGGCCCCGAGCGGCCCTGGGGCGGGTGCAGGTCGTGCACGGGTACGATGGCGGGGTGCTGCAGTCGGGCCGTGAGTCGAGCCTCGAGCCGGAGGTTCGCCTCGGTCTCCGGGCTGCGGCGGTCGGGACGCAGCTCCTTGAGCGCCACGTCGCGGTCGATCAGGGGGTCGTACGCCAGCCAGATCCAGCCCTGGCCGCCGGCGTCGTGCTTGCGACGCAGCAGGTAGCGGCCACCCCGCGCACCACACCACGGCCCCCGCCCGTCGGCCCCGGCAACGGCGCCGGCGCCAGCTCCGGTCGACGGTGCCGCGGCGTGAGGTGTGGCAGCGGCGGGGGGCGACGCCTGGGTGCTGGCCTCGGCATTGACGGGTCCTGAACCGAACTCCACAGCCACCTCGGTGGGCGCCGGGCCGGGCTCGAACGGCAGCGTCCCGCCGGGAGCCGGAATCGTCGTGAGGCCGGCCGGGCCGGGGTCGGTGGCCAGCAGCAGTGCCTGGCCGTCACCGTCAAGGTGGCCGGATCCGGCCAGGTGCTCGGGGAACGAGCCGGCGCTGCTGTCGGCCCAGTACTTCTGCAGCTCCTTCAGGAGCGCCTCGGGGTCCACCAGCCGCCGCCGGGCCGCCTCTCGGGCCAGCTGCAGGTCGCGCTCGACGTCCATGGCAGGCCCCCGTCCGGTCCGGCACCGGCGATCCCAGCACCATCCGGGCACCCGAATGAGATCCGGTGATTTCAGACGAAACTATTACGAGTTCACCACAATTCTGAGTGTACTGGATCAGTCCAGCACGGCAATGATGGAATCGCGCCGGCCCCCCCTCGCAGGTCCGCCGCAAGTTTCCGGCACCCGGACGGCACACGGCCATTCAGGCCTGTAGTTGTGCTGGCAGTTCGATCCTCGAGCCTCTCCACACTCACTGCGGAGTCCCCTCCATGCCGACGATTACCGGCGCCTCACTCTCGGGCGGGAACCAGATCACGCTGGGGTCCAGCAACTCCGTGACCATCACCGGCAGCGGCTTCTCGGCCGCCCCGTGCTCGGTGGCCCTGACGGCAACCGGCCTGAGCGTGAGCCAGGCGACGATCACCTCGAGGTCCGACACGAGCGTGACCGCCAGCTTCGATGCGGCCAGCAACGCCAACTCCGCAGGGGGGACCATGACGATCACCGTGACCGCCGGAGGGGCGACGTCGAACCAGTTCCGGACGCAGCAGATCACCTACACGTCAGGAACCTGAGGCCACCGGATGGGTCTGGCCGAGCCATTGACCAGACCCGGCACGCCACCCCGACCCGTTCACGGGCGGGTCGGGGTGGCGCCGGTCGGCAGCTCGATCGTCTGGAGCGCCGCGGTGGCCACGGCATCGGTGGGCTCGCGGGTCAGCACGGCCTGGAGCAGCTCGCGGGCGGCCACGCGATCGGAGCGGGCCTGGGCGTCGCGGTTCAGGCGGTCGGCGAGGCGGGCGCGGTCGGCGTGCAGCTGACCGAGCTCGGAGAGCAGCGGCAGCCAGTCGGGGGCGTCGGCGCGGCGGGCCTCCAGCTCACGAATCGCCTGGCTGAAGCCTGAATCGGCCTCGGGCAGGTGATCCTCGTCGAGGTCCAGCAGGGCCAGGGCGTGTTCGACCTGCGCCAGCGGCACCAGCCGCCGGAGGTCGGCCGCCGGCATCAGGGGGACCGCCGGCGGGGCGAGGTCGCGGGCGAAGGCCTCCAGCTCGGAGCGCAGGGCGGCCGGGTCGTCGCGGAAGCGTGCGTCGGCGGCCGCCAGCCGGGCGAGCCGCAGCCGGACCCGGGCGTGGAAGAGCTTCGGGGCGGGCTGGCCGGGATTCTCGGCCAGCAGGGCGTCGGCCCGATCCCTGGCCTGGCGGAGCGTGGTGATGGCCGCGGGCACGTCGCCGGCCGCGAGCTGGGCCAGGCCCAGCTCCAGCTGCGCCTGCGGGATCAGGAAGTGGTGGATCTCCGAGGACCTCGGGTCGCGGAACGCCTCCAGCAGCCGCACCGCCTCGCGGGCCGCCGCCTGGGCCGTGGCCGACTGACCCGAGGCGTTGCCGAACCGCGCCTGCAGCAGCCGCACCTGCCCGAGGGTTCGGCCGACGATCGGGTCGTTCGGCCGGGCGTCGTGGGCCGACTGCGCCTGCTGCATCGCCTCGTCGAGCCAGTCGGGCACCTCGTGGAGCTGGCCGGCCTCGAGCAACGCCTCGGCGCCGGAGTGGTTGACCAGCGCCAGGCGGTCGCGGAGCCCGAAATCCTCTGGGAACCGGCTCACGTGGTCGCGGAGCGGGATCCGGATGTTGACCAGCCGGGACAGGCCCTCCTTCACCCCGCGACGGGAGATGGTGAGGTTGGCCAGCCGGATGGCGACCTCGGCCGAGTTGGCGAACTCCTGAGGTCCCGGGTTCCGCGACTCGAAGAACTGCGACATCCGGACCGCCTCGGAGAGCAGGTGCTCGCGGTACTCGTCGAGCCTCGGATCGGTGGCCAGCTCCTCGTCGGCCATCTGGCCCAGCAGCTTCTGGACGAGGTCGCGGGCGGTCTGGTAATCGGCGCGGGCCGAGTCTCGGGCGCTCACGACGATGGCCTTCTCGCGCGACAGCAGCACGTTGCCAACGGCCAGGGCCGCCGCCAGCACCACGAGGCTTGCCAGCACTCCGGCGACCAGCGAGCGGTGCGCGCGTGCCCAGCGGACCAGGCGATCAAGTGCCGGCTCACGGTCGACCGAAACGGGCTCGTCGGCCAGCCAGCGGCGGACGTCGGCCGCCAGCTCGCCGGCGCTCTGGTAGCGGGCGGTCCGTTCAGGAGCCAGGGCCTTGCGGCAGATGGCGTCCAGGGCCCTCGGCACGCTGGGGTCGATGGTCCTGGGCGGCGCGGGGGGGCCCTTGAGCACCAGCTCCACCGTCTCGGCCGGCGACAGGCCCAGATAGGGCGGCCGGCCGGTGAGGATCTCGTAAAGGATCGCCCCCAGGCCGTAGACATCGGTCCGGGCGTCGATCCGATCGACCTGCCCGAGGGCCTGCTCCGGGGGGATGTACGCGGGCGTGCCCAGCACCCGGCCGGCGGCGGTCTCGAAGGTCGAGGCCGGCGAGCCGCCGGGGCCGTTCATCGGGTAGAGCGAGTCGGAGGCGGTGGCGCCGGCGGCCGGGTTCAGCGGATCGACCTCGGTGCGCTTGGCCAGGCCCCAGTCGAGCACGAAGACCTCGCCGAATCGGCCGATCATCACGTTCTGCGGCTTCAGGTCGCGGTGCAGCACCCGCTGCTCGTGGGCGTACCCGACCGCATTGCAGATGGCCGTGAAGGCGTTGAGCAGGTCGAACCAGACGGCGCGCCCGGCCGGGTCGGCCACCTTGCCGCGGTCGCGGTGGTGGTCGCGGATCGCCTGGGCCAGAGTCTGGCCATCGATGAACCGCATGATGAAGAATGGCAGGCCCTGGGCCCCGACGAGGACCAGGTCGTACACGGGCACGATGCTCGGGTGCTCGAGGCGGCCGGTGATCCGCGCCTCGTCGAGCAGCTTGGCCAGCAGGATCGCCGAGCCGCGATCGGGCCGCAGCTCCTTCATGGCCACCCGGCGGTCCAGCAGCCGGTCGTGCGCCAGCCAGATCTGACCGATGCCGCCACGCCCCTGGGAGTGGAGGATCTGATACCGGTCCGAAGGGCGATCCGGAGCCGGGGACGAACCCCGACCCAGACTGCCGGGGACACCGTCGGCCGGCACGTCCCAGGCCGTGGTCGCGTCCCCGGGCTCGAGACCGGCGGTGCCCCTGGACATCGGGACGTAGACCGACGCCTCGACGAACCCGAGGTGCGAGGAGTCCGTCGGCACCCAGGCGCCGGCGGCCAGGGTCTCCCGATTGCCGTCGACGGCCCACGACGCCGCCGACTCGAACCGGGGACGCTCCGAGGCCGGCAGCCGGCCCGAGTCGACCAGGCGGTCGGCCAGCGAGCCGGAGGATTCATCCTGCCAGTGGGAGTCGAGCAGTTTGAGCAGGTCGTGCGGGTCGACCAGCTTCTGCTGCAGGGCGAGCCGGGCCAGTGCGAGGTCGCGCTCGCGGTCCATGGACGACGCCCCCTTGCACCTCGCCCGCTCGGGGCCGCGCCGCCCCATCGCGACGGTCGGCCCCGGCGGGGCAATTCCCCATGCGGTTGCACAACAGTCTAGGGAATTCTCGTGTGCGAACAAGCCCCGCGTCGGCTGGGGCCGGCGGCCGGGTGCGGCCGGGATCGCGCTCAGCGGGGGGCGACGGCGCGGGCGGTGGCGTAGGGGCTGCGGGGATACTGCTGCCGCAGGCGGTCGAGGACCTCGTCGGCCCGCGCGTCCTGCTTGAGCTCGCGCCAGAGCTCGGCGACGCGGGCCAGGGCGCGGGCGTGCTGCTCCTTGTCGCGATCGTAGAGCACGTCGACCCGCAGGTAGGCCAGCAGCGCGTCCTTGGGGCGGCCGGCGGCGCGCAGGCAGTCGCCGAGCGTGTTGTAGGCCAGGGCCTGCACGGCGTCGGCCTCGGGCGGGGCCTGGGCGATCACGTCGCGGACGGTCTTCTCGGCCTCGGGGAACTGCTTGCTGGCGGCCTGGCTCTCGGCCTTGGCCAGCAGCGCCTCGCGGGCCCTGGGCGAGCCCTTGGGGGCGCCGGCGGCGAGCTTGTCGAGGGCCGCGATCGCCTCGGCGTGCTTCCCCTGCCGGCCCTGGAGCCGGGCACGGAGGATCGCCGCGCGGTCGCCGGCCGAGGGCACCCTGGCGGCCAGCTCCGTCAGGGCCGTCTCGGCGCGGGCCGTATCCCCCTTCTGGAGCGCCAGCCGCACCAGGCCCTCCAGCGCCGGGCCGACCTGGCGGCTGCTGGGCTGGGCCTTGAGGAACGCCTCCAGGGCGGCGATCGCCTCGTCGGTGCGGCCGGGGTCGGCCTGGGCCAGGTCGGCCAGCAGGCTGGCGCGGCGGAACTGCGCGGCGCGCTGGATCAGCGGCTTGTCCTTGGCCTCGGCGGCCGCCTTCTCGAACAGGTCGGCGGCCTCGGCCAGCAGGCCGGCGTTCTCGCGCGACTCGGCCAGGGTGTAGCTGGGGGTGGGGTTGTCGTAGGTGACCGTGTCGATCTGGTCGACGGGCACCTTCTGCTCGCCGCCGACGGCCGCCTTGATCACGACCTCGGTGGGCGACTCGCTCTTGATCTGGCCGTTGAGCTGGCCGCCGGGGGCCTTGACCGTGCTGTCGGGCACGAGCCGGACCACGTCGGCGCCGGCCGTGAGCGTCACCGCCACGGTCAGGCTCAGGGAACCGGCGAGACAGAGCAGGTGGCGGGTCCGCATGGCGTCACGATCCTGGGCGAGGACGGGTGGAGGGCGTTCGGGTGCGGTCGGCGAGGCGGGGCGACGGGCGAGCGGGACTCAGCCGCCGAGCTTCTTGAGCAGCTCGGCGTACTTCGCCTTGAGGGCCGGGGTGCCGACCGATGGGTTGAGCGTGACGACCCCCTTGAGGGTGGCGGCGGCCTCCGCCTTGTTGCCGAGGCTCTGCATGGCCACGGCGACGTGGTACCAGGCCTCGTAATACTCGTTGGGCCGCTTGCGGGCCTGGCGGAGCCGCAGGGCCAGCGTCTTCCAGTAGTCGCGGCTGGCCTCCCAGTTCGCCTTCGTCCCCTCGGCCCGGGCGCGGCCTTCCAGCAGCAGGCCCTTCTCCATCAGGGGGTCCAGCAGCGCCGGATTCTCCTTGATGATCGGCTCCAGCAGCGCGGTGGCGGCGGCGAAGTCGCCGGCCTCGCGGGTGGCGGCGGCGAGCTTCAGGCGGGTCCGCAGCAGGCGGCCCGAGGCGCCCTCGGCCTTGAGGAAGGTGGGGTCCTTGCCCGAGGTGTCGAGCACCCGCTGGAGCACGGCCTGCGCCTCCTTCGGCATGCCCAGCTCGAGCATCGACTCGCCGGCCCACTCCAGCGACTCGTAGCTCTGCCCCGCCTGGCTGGCGACCAGGGCCTGGAGGAACTGGCGATAGGCATCCTGCATGCGCTTCGCGGCGGCGCGGTCCCCCTGCTTCTCGAGCGCGTCCAGCTCCGACTTGAGCCCGCGGCCGAGCTCGAAGTACAGCTGCGTGAGCGCGGCCGGCGAGGGGCTCACGGTCTCGAGCTGCTTCATGGCGGCGATCGCCCGGTCGGGCTGGCCGACGGCCAGGTGCGAGCGGACGAGGATGGACAGGGTGGCGGCGTAGAGCGGGATCACCGACTCGGCGGGCTTGTCCTCGGTGAACCCCAGCGCGATCGGTTCCAGGACGGCGACGGCCTCGGCGGGCCGGCCGCTGTTGCGGTGGATCTCGGCCAGGGCGTTGGCGTTGGTGACGCGGCCGGGGTCGGTCGCCGGCACGTTGCTCGCCTCGCGCTGCTTGAGGGCGCCGGCGACGCGTTCGAGGGCCAGCGCGGCCTCGGCGTCGGCCTCGGCGGTCTGGCCCTGGTCGCGGAGCTGCTGGGCGCGCCGCCAGTGGGCGTCACCGGCCTTGACCTGACAGTCGAGGTGACGGGACGAATCCGGGCGGACGGCCTCGAGCCAGGTGGCGGCCTCGGGGTACCGGCCGCGTCCCAGGGCCACCTCGCCGAGGGTCTGGCGGGCGGCGTCCCCCTGCTCGGCGTCGGGCCAGGTCTCGGCCGTGTAGCGGGCCAGCTCGACGAGCCGGTCCAGGTCGCTGACGCGATCGACCTGCGTGAAGGTGTTGTAGGCCATCGTGAGCGCGGCCATGCCGATCTCGGCGGCCTTGGCCGAGAGCCCGCCCTGGGGGTAGTTGCGCGCCAGGTGGTCGGCGACGACGGCGGCCTCGTAGTAGTCGTCGGAGCGGTAGTGGGCGTAGGCGAGGAAGTAGCGGGCGCGGTTGACCTTGTCGATCTCGCGGGCCTTCTCGGCGGCGCGGACGGCCTGGTTCAGCAGGGCGATGGCCTGGGCCCAGTCCTCGGTGTTGAGCGCGGTGTCGGCCTGGCTCATGGCGTCGTCGAAGCTCAGGCTCGCCAGCGTGTTCGCCTTGCGGGCGGCCCTGGGCTGGACCTTCTGGAGCAGCGCCAGGGCCTCGGGCTTGTGCGGCGAGTAGTAGCGCACGACCTCGGTGAGGCGCTCGACGGCGCGGCGGGTGGCCTCGTCGCGCTCGCGGTCGTTGGCGGCGTCGGGGAGCTGCGCGATCAGGTTCTTCGCCAGCTCGAGCTGCACGCCCAGGCCGACCTCGCTGACCCGCTGGGTCGGGTTGGCCTGGAGCCAGCGGACCGCCTCGTCGGCCGCCAGGGCGATCTCGTTGCGCTTGCCCTGGACGATGATCCGGTAGTAGCCGACCTGGCGCTGGAGGTCGCGGAGGTTCTTGTCCGAGTGCTCCATCAGTTCGTTGTAGATGCCCATGGCGGCGCCCAGGTCGCCCTTCTCCTCGTAGCTCTTGCCCTGGAGCATCCGGGCGTGCAGGCCGGCGAGCTGGGTGCGGTAGCGGCTGTGCAGGTCCTTGAACGACGCCAGGGCCTTGTCGAGCAGGGCGTTGCGAGCGTCGGAGCCGGAGGGGAACGTCTGCGCCTCCTCGTAGTCGACGATCGCCCGCTGGAGCTGGTCCTCCATCAGGGCGGTGTGGGCGCGATCGCGGGCCTCGCGGCGGGGGTCGCCGGCAGGGATGAAGCGGGGGAACGCCTCGTAGGCGGCCTTGATCGGCCCCTCGGCCCGCTCGTACGCCTTGCGGGCCTCGGCGAACGCGGCGCGGGCGGCGTTGAGCTTCGCCTCCTTGTCGGCCGGGGTCCTGGCCTCATCGGCCTGGAGCGCCGAGGTGTGGCCGCGCTCGACGTAGAGCCGCGCCAGCTGCACCAGGGCCTCGGGGGCCAGCGGGTGCTGGGGATGGGCCTGCGTGAAGCCGTCGAGCCGGGCGCGGGCCTGCTCCAGCAGGGAGAATCGCTTCTCCAGGTCGGCCGAGCGGGTGGCCTCCTCGAGCAGGCCACGGCCGACCTCGTAGTCGAGCACCGGCTTGAGCGCGGCCGGGGTGGCCGGGTCCTTGCGGAGCTGCTCGGTGGCCTCGAGCGCCAGGTCGAAGTAGCCGCGGTCGCGGAGGCCGCGGAGGAACCGCAGCTCACGATCGTCGGCCGGGCTGGTGGCAGCGGCCGGCTCCTGGGCCCGGACGACGCCGGCGCGGCCGGGCGCCAGGGCGAGCAGCGGGGCGGCCAGGGCCAGCGCCCCGAGGATCGCGCGAGGACGCATGTGGCGAGGGCTCCGGAGCTAGCGGACCGGGGGCGGCGGGGCCGGCCCGGGAAGTTCGGCCGGCGCGGAGACGGGAATTCGATCGGCACGCCCCGTGTGACTCTACGACCCGAATCCGGGGCCGGTCAAGCGGCTGCACGCCCGCCGGCCGGCGCGGTATCGTGAGGGGATTGCGCCCGTCCCTGCCCCGGCGTCGCGGAGCCGTGCCGTGTCCCGATTCTTCAAGTTCAAGACCGCCGCCGACCTGAGCGCCGCAGCCGACGGGCTCGGCCTCGACCTGCGGCTCGCCGACGACCTCGCCCCCCTGCTCCGCCCGCTCGCCGTCGCCGGCCGCACCCTGGGCAACCGGCTGGCGATCCAGCCCATGGAGGGCTGCGACGGTACCGCCGACGGCTCGCCCGACGCGCTCACCGTCCGCCGCTACGAGCGCTTCGGCGCCGGTGGCGCCAAGCTGATCTGGGGCGAGGCGGCGGCCGTCGTGCCCGAGGGCCGCGCCAACACCCGGCAGCTCGTCGTCGACCCTGCGCACGCCGACGGCCTGGCCCGGCTGCTCGACACCTGCCGCCGGTCGCACCGCGAGGCCTGGGGCGACGACTCCGACCTGCTCGTCGGCCTCCAGCTCACGCACTCGGGCCGCTACAGCGTGCCCAGGCCGATCCTCGCCCACCACGATCCGCTGCTCGACCGCCGCACCGTCGTCGACCGCTCCACCGGACTGGTCGCGGGACCGGGCACGCCGCTGATCTCGGACGATGAGCTGGACCGGCTGCTCGACCACTACGTCACGGCGGCCGGCGTCGCGGCGCGGGCGGGGTTCGACTTCGTCGACCTCAAGCAGTGCCATCGCTACCTGCTCAACGAGCTGCTCTCGGCCACCACCCGACCCGGGCGCTACGGCGGCTCGTTCGAGAACCGGACCCGGTTCATCCTGACCCTCGTCGGGCGGATCCGGGACGCCCATCCGGATCTGATCGTCGGCACCCGGCTGAACGTCTTCGACGGCCCGCCGTTCCACAACGGGCCGGACGGCGACGGGGCGCCGGACGCCTTCGCGACGCCCGTCGCCGGCGTCTGGGGGGCCGACCCGTTCGACCCGCACCGGCCGGATCTCGACGAGCCGATCCGCCTGATTGGCCGGCTCCGCGACCTGGGCGTGGCGCTGGTGAACGTGACGCTCGGGAACCCGTACGCGAGCCCGCACCTGCTGCGGCCCTTCGAGTACGCCCCGCCCGACGGCTACGAGGCCCCCGAGCACCCGCTCATCGGCGTCGCCCGGCACTTCGACCTGACCGCCCGCGTGCAGCAGGCGTTCCCGGACCTGGCGGTGGTCGGCTCGGGCTACAGCTACCTGCAGGGGTTCCTGCTGGCGGCCGGGGCGGCCAACGTGCGGGAAGGCCGCGTGAGCCTGGTGGGCGTGGGCCGGGGCTCGCTCTCGTATCCGGACCTCGCCCGCGCGGCCATCGAGGGTACGCCGCTGGACCGCAAGCGGGTGTGCCGCACCTTCAGCGACTGCACGGCCCTGATGCGCTCGAAGCACAACGCCCTCGGCCAGTTCCCCACCGGCTGCCCGCCCTTCGACAAGGCGGTCTACGGGCCGATCTGGCAGGAGGCGCAGGACACCGCGCCGTCGCGAGCCGGAACCGACCCGGCGGCGCGTTAACCGATCACCTCCTCGACCTCGTCCACCGGCCGGATCGCCGCCAGCCCGGCGGCCGTGGGGGCAGGACGGGCGCCGTAGTCGAAGCGGTCCTTGAGGCGGAGGAACGGGCGCTCGATCAGGAACCACGAGGCGATGGCGACGGCCAGCGTCGTGCCGATCTTGAGCGCCGCCCGGCCGGGGGACTCCTCGTACTGGAACCGGCAGCGGTCGAAGGCCCAGTAGATCGGGTAGTGGTACAGGTAGATGCCGTAGCTGATCACCCCGTTGGCGCAGAGCGGCCGCCACCGCAGCGGGGCCAGCCACGAGCGGCCGGCGGCGCAGACGACCAGGCCGACCAGGCCGCAGTAGGCGAGGTTCACGGCCAGCAGGGTGGTCGCCGGGTCGGCCGGGGTGGGCAGCCCCAGGAACCCCAGCCCGCCGGTCTCGATGGCCGACCACGCCAGCCAGCCGAACCCCAGCAGCCCGACGATCGTGAACAGCGGCCCCAGCCACCGGCGCGTGAGCAGCCCACCCCGCCCCTCGGCCAGCAGCACGGCCATCAGGCCGCCCAGGGCCAGGCCGTCGCAGCGGGCGACCAGCAGGCGCTCCGAGAGCCGACCCAGCCGGATGTACCCTCCCTCGCGGGCCATCCAGGCCAGGGCGATCGCCGCCAGGCAGAGGGCGAGCACGCGCCAGCCGCGCGGCGAGAGGACGCGGGTCCACGCCAGTTCCCGCGCCAGGCGATCGAGCGGCCGCCGCAGGCCCGCCCGACGGCCGAGCCGGTCGGCGGCCAGGACGAGCGTGTCCCACCCCGACCAGGCCGCCACCACCACCAGCGCCGGCCAGACGCAGTAGAACTGCTCCTCCAGGGCGAGGGTCCAGGTGTGGTCAAACGCGATGTGGAACTTCGGGCCCGGCCCCAGCCAGTAGAGCCAGATGTTCTGGAGGTACAGCAGGTAGTACCCGATCCCGTCGAGCGCCGGCCGACGGTCCGGCGGCACCCAGGGGGTGGTGGCGACCAGCACGGCGAGCGTCAGGTAGTAGATCGGCCAGATCCGCAGCCCCCGGCGCACGTAGAACGTGAGCAGGAACCGCCGGCGGTCCAGGTTGGCCAGGATGATGCCGGTGATCAGGTAGCCGGACAGCACGAAGAACAGGTCGACGCCGGTCCAGCCCCACGCGAACTTCGGCGGGTTGAGGTGGAACAGGAGCACGACGCCGGCGGCCAGCGCCCGCAGGCCGTCGAGTTCGGGGATGCGTCGATTCATCGCCAGGGCACCCCTCCGCGCACGGCCGAGGGTCCTCGTCGTGACCGGGGCGACCGCCGGTCGGGGCGACCCCGGCGGCGGCTCGCCCGGACGGGTTCGGACCGGCTCAGTCGACGATCGAGTCGAAGACGCGGACCTTGGCCCAGCCGTCGCGGTTCTCGGTGACGAACTGGTGGTGCCGGGGGGCGTCCTGGTACACGTCGTGGTCCTCCTTCGTCTGGAAGACGAGGTGCAGGGCCACGTCGAACTCGCGGTCGTTGACCGGGCGCTGATACTCCTCGGCCAGCGTGCCGCAGGCGAAGAAGGCCACGCCGGGGTGGTCCGTCAGATACTGCTTGCAGGCCGCCACCAGGGCGTCGCGGGCCTCGGGGGAGCGATCCTTGAGCTGGAAGAAGACGTTGTGGGCGAGCATGGGGAGAGACCTCGGACTGTCGCAAAAACCAGACGCAACGGATGGCCCCGCGGGCCCGTTTCCCGACCGGGCGGGGCCGCAGGCCCTCAATGTGGCAAGTGCGCGAGCCGGGCACAACAGTCGACCACGACCATGACCGCCCACACCGCGCCGATGGCCCGGCCCCGGTGGCGAGCGCAGCAGCCGGAGCGTCCGGGCGTCACCGGGCCGCCAGGTACGCCTCGACCATCAGCCGCAGATTGCCCTCGACGCCCAGGCCCAGCTCGCGGCCGGCCTCGATCGCCTGGGCCGGGGCCCAGCCGTTGGCCTGCGCCCGGTGCAGCAGCACCAGGGCGGCGGCGCGGGGGCCGCGGCGGCAGTGCACGAGCACCTTGCCGTCGGCGTGCCGGTCCAGGAACTCGCAGACGGAGCCGACCCCTTCGGGCGTGAGCGGGGCGCCACCGATCGGGACGTGCAGGTAGTCGAGCCCCTGGGCCCGGACGAGCGCGCCCTCGGCCGCCGGGTCGATCGGCTGCTCGGGCTCGCCGGGCAGGCGGAGGTTGATCACGCCGGCATACCCCTCGGCGGCCAGGCCGGCCAGATCGTCGGCGTCGGGCTGGTCGGCGATCACGAGCGTGGGAGTGATGGACCGCGTGTTCATGGTTCCGACCCCGGGGGACCGCAAGCCCGGGGCCCGTCCGGCCCGGCCACCCGGCCGGCCCACCGGCCCCCGCCGCGCCGGGGATCACCCTACCCGAACCCCGCGCCACGGCCAAGCCGCCCGCCCGTCCCCAGACGGCGCGAACCGATCGGGCCCCGCGTGGGTCTGGATGCCGGCCGGCCCGCCGGATTCATCGATCCAGCTTGCCAGGATCGCCAGCCTGTCGTACGATACCTACCGGTCGGTAGGATTGCTCTCAACGGGCCGGTGCGGGCCCGGCAGGGGGATGCGTTGGCGCTGCTGGATCCGAAGGCGGTCAAGATGGCGGCCGCGGAGCCGAAGGGCCCGGGGGCGGAGGCGGGCGCGGTGGCGCGGCACATCGCGCGGGCCGCGGCGCGGCTGTTCGCGAGCCGCGGCTATGACGCCACCTCGGTCCGCGAAATCGTCGAGGCCGCCGGCGTCACCAAGCCGACCCTCTACTACCACTTCCGGAGCAAGGAAGGGCTGGCCCACGCCCTGGTCAACGACCCGATGAGCCGGCTGGTGGCCGAGATGCGGGCGCGGCTCGACGCCGAGTCCGACCCGGTGGCCGCGCTGGCCGGCCTGCTCCAGGCGAAGCTGGACTTCTGCTACGAGGACCCCGACCGGGCCCGGTTCTTCTACGCCCTGTTCTTCGGCCCGCTGGCCACCGGCCTGTCGGCCGACGTGACGCGGTTCGCCGAGCAGATGGACGCGCTCCAGGACGAGGGGATCGCCCGCGTGCGGGCCGCCGGCGTGGTCCCAGCCGACCGGGCCGGGTTCTTCCGCGACGCCCTCAACGGCCTCTGCGTCGTGCACACCGTCGACTACCTGTACCGCGATCGACCGATCACCCCCGACCTGGCGCGCGGCCTGGTCGACGACCTGCTCGATGGCTGCCGGGCCGCGGTCGAGGCCGCCCCGGCGGAGCCCAGTCCGGCACCGGCGCCGCCGGTCGGCCGCAAGGAGAGACGACGCCCATGACTGCGAGTGCAAATGGCCGGCCGCTGAGGGCGCTGGCGGCCCTGGGCCTGTCGATCACGATCGCCGCGGCCGGCTCCGGCTGCGGCGGGCACGGCGAGTCGCACGCCAAGGCGAGCGGCCCGGCCCCCCCGGTCCCGATCACCGTCGCCGACCTCCGCCGCGAGCTGGTCGAGACGACCGTCCCCGTCGAGGGGACCCTGATGGCCTGGGACCAGGTGACCGTCGGCGCCCGCCGCGGCGGCCGGGTCGCGAAGGTCCACCGCGAGATGGGCGACCCGATCGCCCCCGGCGAGCCGCTGCTGGAGCTGGAGCGCACCGACGCCGACCTCGCCGTGAACCAGGCCCGCACCCGCTTCCTCGGCGAGCTGGTCAAGCTCGGCATCAGCGAGGAGCAGGCGATCAACTTCGTCAAGAAGTACGGCCTGAGCGAGCGGCTCCTCCGCGGCGGCGAGATCGACGCCCTGATCGACGCCCTGCCGGCGATCAAGCAGGCGAAGGTGGCCGTCGTGAAGGCCCGCCAGAACCTCGCCCGCCAGCAGTCGCTCTACGACCGCAACGCCGGCACCGTGCAGGACCTCCAGAACACCCAGAACGACCTGGCCAGCTCCGAGGCCGCCCTGGACAACGCGGTGCTCACCGCCCGGACCGTCATCGCCACGGCGATGTCGAGCAAGGTGGCGCTCGACGTGGCGCTCCGCGACCAGGCCGAGATGACGATCGTCGCCCCCCGGCCCACCGACCCCAAGGGCCGCACCACCTCGGCCCCGGTCGTCTACGGCGTCACCAAGCGGATGGCCGCCGAGGGCCAGATGCTCAAGGACGGCGAGGCGGTCTTCGAGCTGGTGCTCCAGGACCCGATCCGCCTCTGGGCCAACGTGCCCGAGCGGTACCGCCCCGAGATCAAGGTCGGCCAGCCCGTGCGGCTGACCGCCATGAGCCGCCCCGGCGACTCGTTTGAGGGCGAGGTCGCCCGCATCAACCCGGCCGTCGACCCGGTGAGCCGCACGTTCCAGGTCGAGGCCATCGTGCCGAACTCCGACGGCCGGCTCGTCCCCGGCGGCTTCGCCAAGGGGGCCATCGTCACCCGCTCCGACCGCGCCTCGACGGTCGTGCCGCTCGACGCCGTGTACCGCTTCGCCGGCGTGACCAAGGTCTTCGTCGTCGAGGGGGACGCCGTGCGGGGCGTGCCGGTGCAGACCGGCCGGACCAAGGGCGACTCGATCGAGGTCATCGCCACCTCGGGCACCCTGCCGGAGTCCGGCCAGGTCGTCACCTCGGGCCAGACGCAGCTCGCCGACGACACGAAGGTGATCGTCCGCGAGCCGGTCGACGCGTCGAAGGCGCAGCCCGCCGAGGCCGCGGCGACCGGGGCGCACTGATCCCATCGCTCGCGGGCCGGGGGCGGCTTGATCGCCCCAGGCCGTCAGGTCCGCAGGTTTCCCGTCTGACACTTCCTCTCATGGACTCCCGGCGGTCGCCCGATTCCGGCGCGAGCCCCGACTGGCCCCAGGCCCCCTTCAGACGCCATGACCATCTCCGAAATCTGCATCAGGCGCCCCGTGTTCACCTGGGTGCTGGTCGCAATCCCGGTGGTGCTGGGGCTCAGCTCCTACGGCCGGCTGGGCGTCGACCTGTTCCCCAACGTCGACTTCCCCGTCTGCTCCGTGACGACCGTGCTCCAGGGCGCGAGCGTCGAGGAGATGGAGTCCTCGGTCACCAAGCCGATCGAGGACATCCTCAACACGATCAGCGGCATCGAGGAGCTGCGGTCGACGACGCTCGAGGGCGTCTCGGTCGTGAGCGTGCAGTTCCAGCTCTCGAAGAACGGCGACGTCGGCACCCAGGAGGTGCGCGACAAGGTCAGCTCGATCCTCTCGGAATTGCCCGACCGGACCGAGAAGCCGATCGTCGACAAGTTCGAGACCGACGCCATGCCGATCATGACGATCGCCGTGTCGGGCAAGCGCGACTTCCGCGAGGTCACCGAGCTGGCGCGGCGGCGGATCAAGGAGCGGCTCGAGACCGTCGACGGCGTGGGCGCCGTGCAGCTCATCGGCGGCCAGATCCGCGCCATGAACGTGGTCGTCGACACCGACCGCCTGGCCGCGCACGGGCTCTCGATCGCCGACGTGAGCAACGCCATGCGGTCGCAGAACCTGGAGGTGCCCGGCGGCCGCGTCGACCAGGGCCCCCGCGAGCTGGTGCTGCGGACCCTGGGCCGCCTGAACACGGCCGAGGAGTTCAACAACCTGATCGTCGCCAAGCGCGGCAACAGCCTGGTGCGGATCAAGGACGTCGGCCGCGCCGAGGACTCGTACGAGGAGCCGCGCTCGATCGCCACCCTCGACGGCCGCAACGCCGTGAGCCTGGTGATCCAGAAGCAGTCGGGCACCAACGCGGTCAAGGTCGCCGAGAAGCTGCTCGAACGCCTGGGCGAGATCGGCAAGGACCTG
>CAZUZD010000116.1:0-17111 GCA_964624465.1 uncultured Isosphaeraceae bacterium | reverse complement strand
GGGAAGAAGAACCGCCCGTACTACATCCAGTATTTCGACCACGAGGGCAAGCGGGCCACCGCGAAGGGCTTCACCGACAAGTCCCTGACCGAGCAGCTGGCGGCCAAGCTCGAGAACGAGGTCATGCTCCGCAGGCGGGGGATGATCGACCCGGCGCAGGAACGGTTGCTTGCGATCAAGCAATCGCCGATCGCCGAGCACCTCGCCACCTTCGAGCGGTCGCTCTCCAACACCACGCCGAAGCATCAGAAACTGACCATGACCCGAGTCCGGCGGGTGATCGTGGGCGGCGGCTTCCGATCGCTCGGCGAGCTGGACGCCGAGAAGGCGGAGGAATGCCTGAAGGCGGTCCGCGACGCGGACGACCTGGGGGCGAGGACGTACAACCACTACCTGCAGGCGGTCGACGAGTTCGGCAAGTGGCTGGTGGCGACCAAGAGGCTGCCCGCCAACCCGCTGGCCGGGATCGACCGGCTCAATTCCGAGACGGATGTCCGGCACAAGCGGCGAGCGCTCTCGACCGACGAGGTGTCCCGCCTGGTCGAGTCGGCCCGGACGAGCGGGGAGGTGGTCCAGGGGTACGAGGGCGAGCTCCGGGCGCGGGCGTACCTGATGAGTTTCTACACCGGCCTCCGACGGCAGGAGATCGGGAGCCTCACCCCCCGTTCGTTCAAGCTCGACGAGGCACAGCCAATCCTCACCGTCGAGGCTGCCTGCTCGAAGCATCGGCGCAAGGATGTCCTGCCGATGCACCCCGATTTGGTCGCCATGGTGCGCGAGTGGGTGAGTGATCTAGGCCCGGACGATTTGCTCTTCCCGCGAATCGAGCGGAAGAAGACCTGGTACATGGTGAAGAAGGACCTGGAGCGGGTCGGCATCCCCTACGAGACGCCGGACGGGATCGCCGACTTCCATGCGGCCGGGCGGCACAGCCACATTACCGGCCTGGTCCGATCGGGCGCGTCGATCATGGAGGCGAAGGAGCTCGCCCGCCACGCCGACATCCGCCAGACGGCGAAATACACCCACATCGGGATGGAGGACAGGGCCGAGGCCCTGGGAAACCTGCCCTCGCCGGACGTATCGGCACACGTTGATCGTCTGCACATTGTCTGCATTTCGGGCGGCGTCTTGGGTCGGGAGGTGTCGCCCTTTGTCATCGAGCCCGACCAGGACGCCAAGTCCAGAAACGAACAAACCCCTGATTGCTCAGGGGTTGTGTCGTCTTCTGTCGCAAGTTGTCACCAGATGGCAACTTGCATCGAAGTGGAGGCGGCGGGAATTGCACCCGCGTCCCGAGATCCGTCCGTATCGGCGTCTACATGCGTAGCCGCTCGTTTGGTTTTCGTCCTGGGAGCCCCGAGCGACAGGGTCTCTTTTGGCTTATCCCATCATGAAGGTTAACCCAGGCCGCAACGGGAGGTTAGGCCTGGGCGAGCCCGCTTTAGCGTCTCTGGTCAGCACTCACGGGCAAAGGGCTGGCACAGAGCCGTTGCTGCTGTTCAGGCAGCGAGACGGAGACCAACGGTGTCGTTGGCACTTAAAGTTCGGTCGGCTTTTTACGAGGCCTGCTGACCAACCTCGGCATGCAACCTGATACTTCAGCAATCCGGTCGATCCTGGTTCGCCCCCATGGGTCCTGAGTGTGGGGACGCGGTTCTCGCGGCCCACGTCACTCATTATCGGTGTTACGCCCGGCGGGTCAACCGGGTTCGTCACGGTTCCCGCAATCCGGGCCGGAATCAGTCCGCGGCTCAGCGGCCGCGGCGCAGGACGCGATCCATCTCACGCTTGGCGTCCTGCTTCTTGACGGCCTCGCGCTTGTCGTAGCTCTTGCGACCGCGGGCGACCGCGATCTCGACCTTGGCGATGCCCTTCTTGAAGTAGATCTGGAGCGGGACCAGGGTCAGGCCGCGCTCCGAGGACTTGGCCGCGACCTTGTCGATCTCGCTGCGGTGCAGCAGCAGCTTGCGGGGCCGCTTCGGCTTGTGGTTCATCCGGTTGGCTTCGAGGTACTCCGGGATGTCGCACCCGTAGAGCCAGACCTCGTCGCGCTCGACCTGTGCGTACGCCTCGTCGAGGCTCGCCTTGCCGGTCCGGAGGCTCTTGACCTCGGTGCCGGTGAGGACCATGCCGGCCTCGACCTTCTCGAGCAGCTCGTACTCGAACCGCGCCTTGCGATTGCGGGCCACGACCTGGATCGCGGGGAGTTCGGGAGGAGTCTTCCCGCCCTTGCCGGCATCCTTCTTCGCCATGCGCGGCCCCTGTCCTGGATTCGAGCCTTGGAACGGTTGCCAGTCGATCTCCCGCATCATAAGGGCCACCCCGGCACCCGACAAGCGAGGCCGGGCCATCGGGATCCAGCAACGGTCTCGCTCCCGGGGGCCGGCAGCTCCCCGGACGGGTCGGGGCCGCACGTCGGATCGGCCAGGGGGGCGGGGTGCTCAGGTCGGGGGCACTCGGGCCGGTTCCGACGGTGAATCCGCCAAGAACCGGGCGAGGGTCTCGGCCAGAACACCCATGCTCACGGGCTTGGTCAGATACTCGTCGCAGCCGGCGTTAAGGCACTTTTCGCGGTCCTCGCTCAGCGAGTGCGCGGTGAGGGCGACGATCGGGCCGGAGTACCCCGCCCGGCGCAGCCACTGGGTGGCGCCATAGCCGTCGAGCTCGGGCATCTGCATGTCCATGAGGATCAGGTCGAACCCACCGCGACGCGCCTTCTCCACCGCTTCCAATCCGTTCAGGGCCACCTCCGCCACGAGCCCGATCCGGCTCAGGTAGTAGAGCAGCACGCGCTGATTGTCCAGGCTGTCCTCGGCGAGCAGCACGCGGCCGCGGAGCTGACGGACCGGGAGGGCCCCTCGGGTGCGTCGGGCCGTGGGTGCTGCGGCCATCAGGTCGGTGGGTGACGCCCAGGCGATCGGCTCGCCGGCCTGGTGTGTGGTGGGTTGGAACGGCAACCAGACCGAGAAGCAGCTGCCCTGACCGAGCGTGCTGCGGACCCGGATCGTGCCGCCCATCAGGTCCACCAGCCGCCTGGTGATGCTCAGACCCAGGCCAGTGCCACCAAAGCGGCGGGTGGTCGAGTTGTCGGCCTGCTGGAAGGCCTGGAAGATCACTTCCTGCTGCTCGGGGCTCATGCCGATGCCCTGATCCTCGACCTCGATCAGGAGCTGCGACGGCGATTCGTCGGTCTGCGGAGTGATCCCGATCCGGACTTCGATCCGGCCGCCGGGCTCGGAGAACTTGACGGCGTTGCTCACCAGGTTGACCAGGACCTGGCGCACACGAGTCGGGTCGAGCAGGACCAGACCCGGGATGGAGGAGGTGGCGTGGGGCTCCAGCCGGATCCGGCGCTCGTCGGCGCGAACCCGGAGGGCGGCCACGACCTCGCGGATGAGCTGCCACGGGGAATAGGGGATCGGCTCCAGGATCAGCTTGCCGGCCTCGACCTTCGAGAGATCGAGGATATCGTCGAGGATCCGCAGCAGGTGTCCGCCGTTGCTCCGGATGGCCTGGATCGCCTGAGCGGATTCGTGGGGTGGCAGGTGCGGTTCCAGGAGCATCTCGGCGTAGCCAAGTACGGCCGACACGGGGGTGCGAACCTCGTGGCTCATGTTGGCCAGGAACTGGGTCTTGGAGAGGTTGGCCAGTTCGGCCGCGACCTTCGCCGCCTGCAGCTCGGCCTCGACACGGTCCCGTTCGCGCTGGATCTGATACCCTTCGATGATGCTGGCCACCGAGCTGACCAGCGGTTCGAGATAGTGCACCAGCGCCTCGTCGAACCCCCCGGGGCGATTGGCCAGGCCAATCATGCCGAAGAGCCGATTGCCCTGGTGCAGCGGCAGCCCGAGGAACGAATCCAGCGGAGGATGTCCCGGCGGCAGGCCGCCGCTGCGCGGGTCGGCGGCCGGATCATTCGAGATCACGAGCTGGCCTGTGGTCAGGACGCGTCCGAACAGGGTCTTGAGGTTCCGGAACTCCAGGCCGAGGCTTCCGGTCCGGTTGTAAAAGGCCCGGGTGTGGTCATCCCAGGTGATGTCCGTGATCGCCAGGGTCCGGATGTACGGCTGGTCCTCGGGATCCCGGAGAACCTCGGACAGGAACCCATACTCGCAGCCCGTCAGCACCAGGATGGCGGACAGCGTGCGATCGAAGAGCTCGCCGACGGGCGTGTCGGCCATGAATCCCAGGTGGATCTTGTGGATCAGCTGCAGCAGCGCGTTGGTGGAGCGGAGTTCCTCGTCCACTCGCCGCTGCACAGTCAGGTCACGCACCAGCGCCTGGTAATGCAGCTCACCCTGACGCCGACGGGTGCTGAGGACCACCCCGGCGGGGAATGGAGTCCCGTCGTGGCGGACGCCGGTGGCCGGTACGGTCCCCCCGAAGAAATCGCTGGGCGACCGCTCGAACGTTCCGATCCCGGTCGCGGAAGGGTCCGGAGCCGCAGACGCCTCGAGCCGGAGAATCCGTTCCAGCGGCAAGCCCACCGCGGCTGCGCCGGGATGTCCGAAGAGCCGCTCGGCGGAAGCATTGATCGACCGGATTTGCCCGCGCTCGTCGAAGCTCACCAGGCCATCGCTGGCGGGCGACACCACGGTCTCCGGAACTCGGTCGGATGGCGGCATCGGGGTGACCGGACGAGCTCCCCGGGCGAACTGACCCAGCTGCTGCCCGAGGGCCTGCAGGAACGGCGACATCTGGTCGTCGCGGTTCAGGGGATGTCGGCCCAGGAACGCCATGACCCCGAGGACCTCGGCACCGTCGAGGACCGGGAACGCGATCACACCGCGCAGACCGGGTCGGGTGCTGGACCGCATGCGGTGCGGCACCAGGATCTCCGCCAGGTCGGCGCACCAGGCGGCCCGTCCCTGCTCCAGGACCCACCCGGGCAATCCTTCGCCGCGGGCCAGGGTCAGACCCCGCGAGGCGTCAACGAAACCGGGGCCGACCTCGGGCGACGACCAGAGCGCCTCGTGGATCCGGAGCTCGCCGCGGGGGGCATCCACGGTCCAGTATTCGCCGACATCCAGTCGCAACCCGGTCCCGAGCACCTCGAGCAGTCGCGGAAGGCCCGACTCGAAGTCCGTCGAGTCGGCGATCGCCTGGGTGAGCCGGCGCTGGAGGTCCAGGTGGAGCCGGGACCGTTCCAGCTCGGTCCGCTCCACGGCTGCAACGATCTCCGACTCCACCAGCGTGGCCAGCTGGTGCAGGAGCCCGATGTCCGCGGGAGTCCAGGCACGCGGGCGTGTGTCCAGGGCTGCCAGCACGCCGAGCACCTGGCCGCTGGAGCTGAACAGTGGCATTCCCAGGTAAGCGACCGCGCCCAACCCCTGGCCGGCAGGGATCGAGCCGCTGTCCGGCTCGCGATTCAGGTCCGGAATGACGACCGGGCCGCCCTGCTGGACCACCCGCCGACAGTAGGTCTCGCCGATCGCGGCTTCGCGGCGACTGGCCCAGGGCTCGGGCAGGCCGATCTGACTCTTGAAGAATAGCCGATCCACCTCGACCAGGGTCAGGAGCACCATCGGGACGCCGAGGACCTCGGCCACCAGTCGCGTCAGCCGATCGAAGCTGACGTCGCTCGGAGAATCGACGAGTCCGGTGGCCTGCATCGCGCGCAGCCGCTCGGGGTCGCGGAGCGGATCGTCCGGGGACATACTCATCGGTGGGCGAATCCTGAACTGGCGGCGATTCCGGGCCCCGTGGTCCACATCCACGGCGTTGCCTGGCGAGTCAGACCCGACGGCTCCCGACTCCATCCCGAAACGGCCATTCCGGCCGACGCGATGGGAACCGGCCGCAGCAGCCGAGGCGATCCTGGGCACACGAATCACCTGATTGGATCAGGTGTTCGACCGCCTCCTGGCGCCATCGCCAGTCATGGATCGCTGAAACGCGAATCCCTGTCCTGCTCGTACAGCGAGCGATCCAGGATTCTAACCGACCGATCGGGATTCGGCTACGAGACCCGCTCCAGGAACCTCCAGGGCCCGGACCGACCTCGCTCCGGAGCTCCCGGTGTGGTCGACAGGCCGCTCGTCCGACCAGCGGCACGGTTCGGGTTGCCTCAGTCCGGCTGAGCGGCCAGGAGCGTCGAGACGACCTCCGCCACCAGCGGGTCCCAGTCGAGTGCTTCCGGCCAGATCAAGGGCCAGGTCGGCGTCTGAGTCGTCGGTCTCCACTGCGAGTCTGGGTCGATCACGATAGCAAGCGTGGGCGTGAGGAGTGCATTGGCCGGAGCCATCGGAGCAAGTTCGAACGGGTCCGGCAGCAACCGCCACCGACCCTGGAAGGCACCGAGACCTGAAGTGCCGGCGGAGGTGGGCAATGAGCCGGAGAACACCGCGTGAAGATGGGCCGCGAGCCGGTGCTTGAGAGGGTGATCGGGCCCAGCCAGGGCGAGGAGGCCCGGACGACGTTCGAGACGATCGAGGAGCTGGCCGATCGTCTGGCCGGTGGTCGGGTGGATCACGTCGGGGGCAATCTGTGCCAGCGGTTCGAGCACGAATCGGCGGACCGCCAGGCGGGGATGGGGAAGGGTAAGTCCGGGCGTGACGAGTCCGGTCGAGCCGTGGAGCAGCAGGTCGAGATCGAGCGAACGTTCGCCCCAGCGGACCACGCGCCGACGTCCGGCGGCCTGTTCGATCGCCTGGAGTTCGGCCAGCAGGTCGTGCGGTGCCAGAGTCGTCTCCAGGCCCGCGGCGGCATTGAGGTACGGCCCCTGACCGGGGGGACCGCCGACCGGCGCGGTCGACACCAGCGAGCTGCACCCTACCAGTCGGCTGCCTGGCAGAGTCCCGAGCGCGTAGAGGGCGTCATCCAGGATACGGTTGCGATCGCCCAGGTTGCTCCCCAGCCCGATCCAGGCCGTCGTTGGGATCACGGTCCAGACTCCAAGTGCCAACGCAACGGCCCCGGATCCGACGCGCCGTGGCGTGGGAGGTCCGGGGCTGTGCGGTGTTGTCGGGCGCGGAGGGCCTGGGGATCAGAGCTTGAGCTTCGCGATGCGGTCGATCGCCTCGAGCAGCCGGGGCGTCTCGACCGTGAGCGCGGCCCGGATGTACCCGCCGGCGGTCTGGCCGAAGCCGATGCCGGGGGTCATCACGATGTCGGCCTCCTCCAGCAGTCGGCCCGAGAGCTCCAGCGAGCTGATCCCCTTGGGGCAGGGTATCCAGACGTAGAAGGTGGCCTCGGGGGTCGGGACCTCCCAGCCGATCTTGCGCAGGCCGGCGACGAAGGCATCCCGGCGCTCGCGGTACAGCTGGCGGATCGGGGGGGTGATCGTGTCGTACTCGTCGAGGGCGGTCTTCGCGGCCCACTGGATGGCCGTGAAGATCCCCGAGTCGGTGTTCGCCTTCACCTGGCCCAGTGCGGCGATCATCGGGGCGCCGCCGACGGCGAAGCCGACGCGCCAGCCGGTCATGTTGAAGGTCTTCGAGAGGCTGTGGAACTCGACGGCCACGTCACGCGCCCCGGGCACCTGCAGGATGCTCGGCGGGGGCGTTTCGTAATACATCTCGTTGTAGGCCGCGTCCTGGGCCACGATCACGTTGTGACGCCGGGCGCGCTCGACGACCTCCTCGAAGAACGCCAGGTCGGCAACGCCGCCGGTGGGGTTGTTCGGGTAGTTCAGGAACAGCAGCCGCGCGCGGTGCCAGATCTCGTCGGGGATGGCCGCCAGGTCGGGCTTGAAGCCGTGCTTCGCCTCGAGCGGCATGAGGAAGACCTCGCCGCCGGCGAACATCGTGCTGGACCGGTAGACCGGGTAGCACGGGTCGGGCACCAGGCTGACGTCGCCGGGGTTCAGCACGGCCAGCGGAAAGTGGGCAATGCCCTCCTTCGAGCCGATCAGCGGCAGGATCTCGCTGCCCGGATCGAGGGCCAGGCCGTACCGCTTCTGGCAGAACGCGGCGATCGACTGCCGCAGCTCGGGCGCGCCCTGATCGAGGGCATACTGGTGGAAGGACGGGTTTTCGACGTGCTTCTGGAGGCTGCGGATGATCGGCTCGGGAGTCGGCCGGTCCGGATCGCCGACACCCAGGTTGATCACGTCGCGGCCGGCGGCGATGGCGGCCTTCTTCTTGCGGTCGATCTCGGCGAAGAGGTATGGCGGCAGCTTCTTGAGCCGCTCGGCCTTCTCGAACTCGATGGCGGGCATCAGTCGGGTCCTGCGGGCAGGAAGGCCGTCACGGCCAGCGGGCGTTGACGGCCTTCGAGGAATCGAACGAGCGAAGGGGAACTGGCGGACGACGGCCGCTCGAGGGCCGGGCGTGGCTCAGGCCATTGCCGCCTCGGGCACGTCGTCGTTGGCGTAGACGTTCTGGACATCCTCGTTCTCGTCGAGGAGGTCGCGGAGCTTCAGCATCTTCTTGCCGTTCTCGACGTCGAGCTCGACCCAGTTGGCCGGGATGTACGTCGTCTCGGCGGTCTCGACGGGGATCTTCTGGTCCTCGAGCACCTTGCGAACCGCCTCGAAGTTCTTGGAATCGCAGGTGACCTCGAAGAAGTCCTCGACGCGCTGCAGGTCGTCGGCGCCGGCGTCGAGGACGATCTCCATGAGCCGGTCCTCCTCGATACCCTTGGCCGGAATCAGGAACATGCCCTTGTAGGAGAAGAGGTAGCTGACGCAGCCGGTGGCGCCGAGGTTGCCGCCGCTGATCTCGAAGGCCCGCCGCAGGTCGCCCGCGGTGCGGTTGCGGTTGTCGGTGAGCACCTCGCACATCACGGCCACTCCGCCGGGGCCGTAGCCCTCGTACATGACCTCCTCGAAGTTCTCGGCCCCCAGCTCGCCGGTCCCCTTCTTGATCGCACGCTCGATGTTCTCCTTGGGGCAGGAGTACGAGCGGGCCTTGTCGATGGCGTAGCGCAGGCGGAGGTTCGATGCCGGGTCGCCACCGCCGCTCTTGGCCGCGACATAGATGGCCCGACAGAGCTTGCTGAAGAGCTTCCCGCGCTTGGCGTCGACGGCGCCCTTGCGGTGCGCGATGTTCGCGGAGTGAGAGTGGCCGGCCATGGAATCCGCGATCTCCGGGGTCACACGTGGCGGGACCGAGGTTCGTCCGGTCACCGTTGGGTCTGAGGTTCGGCTCGCCCACGGGTCACGTCGACCCGGTGGCGACCCGGACGAGTTGCGCCGTCAGGGCTTGGCCGCGTCGGTCCGGTCGGGCTGCGAGGAGGACATGAGTTTGTCGAGCTCGGCGATCTTCTTGCGGATGTTGGTCAGCCGCTTGTCCGGGGGCGTCGATTTCGCGGCCATCTGCTCGGCCTGGGTCCAGGCCTTGCGCGACTTGTCGTAGTTCTGGAGCTTGTAGTAGACGTCGCCCAGATGGTCGAGAATCGTGGCGTCCACGGTGGTCTCGGCGGCGGCCCGCTCCAGGGTCGAGACGGCCTCGGCGAGCTTGTCCCGCTTGAAGAGCACCCAGCCCAGGCTATCCAGATAGGAGGCGTTCTTCGGGTCCTCCTCGACGGCCTTGCGGACCATCGTCTCGGCCTTCTCGAGATTCTTCCCCTGGTCGGCGTAGAGGTACCCCAGGTCGTTGTTCACACCGGCATCGTCGGGCGACTTGGCCAGTAACAGCTCCAGCTCGGCCTCACCCTTGGCGAAATCTTCGAGGTTCACGTAGATGGCCGACAGGCCGGAACGAGCACGGCGCTCGACCTCGTCGTTGTTCGGGAACCGGTCCAGGATCGAGCGGTAGTGGTCGATCGCCTCGGCGTTGCGTTCGAGCCGGCCCAGGAGGTAACCGATCAGGAACTGGGTTTCGAGGTCGTTGGGATCGACCTTGGCGGCCTCGCGGGCCGATTCGAGGGCCCCTTCCACACGACCGGCGAACATCTCGCTGCGGGCCAGGGCGCCCAGGATCATCGGCGTCCGCTCGGCCGGGTACTTCTCGATCAGCTCGCGGATGGTCCGGCTGGCGTCGTCGTAGCGGCCGTTGCGGTAGAGGTCGAAGAAGAGCTCTCGATACCCCTGGGCGGAGGGGTTCCGCAGGAGCGTGATCCGGTCGAGCTCGATCAGCGAGTCGACCTGATTGCCGTTCCTGGCGATGTAAGCCAGCACGGTGATCGCCCCCTTCACCTTCTCGACCACCGGCGGATCGGCCTGGAGTGCCTTGAGGCCGGCGGCCAGGAAGTCGACGGCGTAAGGCTTGTCCTGCGCGATGGCGTCGAGCTGCGGCTTGATCGCCTCGGGCCCACCACGGCGGCCGACCGCGTCGCTCAGCAGCTTGAAGAGTTCGTCGGTCCGTCGCTCCTTCAGCAGGGAGGCCGCCAGCGGGCCGAAGACCTGCGGATCGCCCTGCTTCTTGAGCAGGTCGCGCAGGAGATCGTCGGCCTCGGCGCCCCGGTCGGAGGCGCGGAGCTGTTCAGCGAGTGCGAATTGCAAGGAGATGTTCTTGGGATCGGCCTTGGCCGCCTGCTCCAGCCGTGGCAGGAAGTCGCCGTCACGCTTCAAGGCGGTGAAGATCTCGCCCAGCAGCTCGTAAGGCTCCCGCCCCTGCGGCTGTCGCTTCAGGTAGCCTTCCAGGGTCGTGAGCGCCTCCTCGGGGCTGCCGAGCCGGAGCTGGGCTTCGGCGAGGAAGCGCGGAATCTGGGCGTGGTCGGGGTCATAGGCCAGGCCGCGGCGCAGCGCCGTGATCGCATCGGCTGGTCGACCGGCGCGGAGGAAGACCTCGCCGAACCGGAAGTACGATTCACCGGCGTCGTTCCGCAGAATCCGCTGCTGGTCGCTCTGCGGCAGGCGGACGGCCGCTCGATCGTCGAGCGCCTTGAGGACTAGGGCGTACTGGTCGGCGGCCAGGTCGGGTCGGCTACGGAACTCGACCTCGAGGTCGCCGAGGATCCGATGGGCAAGCGTGGCGCCGGCCGAGTCGGGCTTGAGCCGCGGGTTGGCCAGCACCCCCCTGAGCATCGCCTCGGTCGCGTCGACGTCGTTCTTCTCGGCGAGCAGGTGGCCGACGAGCAGGCTGAGTGATTCCGTCTCGCCGGGGTCCAGCTCCAGGGCCTTGCGGGTGCGACGCACCGACTCATCCACACGCCCCAGCGCGCGGTTCAGCCGACTGAGATGGCGGAGGATCGGGACCGACTCGGGGTCCTTGAGAAGAGCCTTCTCCAGCAGGGCGATCGCTGGATCCCAGCGCCGCTGGTCCTCGAGGGCTCGAGCCTGGACGTAGAGCTGGAGGGCGTCCTGGCGATCACGCTCCTGGGCGGTGCGGGGATGCAGCGGCACGAACGGGACCGGAGCCTCTTGACCGTCGTAGACCCGCACCGGCGGCGGATCCTGGGGCGGGCTCGTTGCGATGGCGAGCGAGGCGGACGAGCTCGCCGTCGCGATCAGGATCAGGCTGGTCGAAAGTGATCGGGCGGGACCGAGCATCTTCCTACCCCTGGGAGTGTCGGTTCGAGTGGGCAACTGCGGGGGACATCCCCCGGATTGCGGACCTGCGATCGTAACACGAGCGGCCGCAGACCGCCAAGCGTCCGAAATGCCACGATCCGCACCGGACCGAGGTCCGATGCGGATCGTGTTTCAAACTGGCCGACGACCGAAGTCATCACTCAGATTACTTGGCCGGGGGCAGCAGGACGGCGTCGATGACGTGGATCACACCGTTCGAGGTCTCGATGTCGGCCTTGACGACGTTGGCCGAGTTCGAGCCGGTGAAGGTGACCTTGCCGTCGGCGACCTTGATACCCAGCGGGGCACCAGCGACGGTGTTGGCCGACTTGCCGGACAGCTTGACCACATCGGCGGCCTTCACCTTGCCGGCGATGACGTGGTACTTCAGGATGGTCGCGAGCTTGTCCTTGTTCTCGGGCTTGAGCAGCGTCTCGACGGTGCCGGCGGGCAGCTTGGCGAAGGCCTCGTCGGTCGGGGCCAGGACCGTGAACGGGCCATCACCCTTGAGGGTGTCGACCAGGCCAGCAGCCTTGGCGGCGGCAACCAGGGTCTTGAAGCTACCGGCCTTGACCGCGGTGTCGACGATATCGTCGGCGGCGAAGGCGGGGGTGGCGAGGGCCAGCAGGGCGACGAGGCTGAACAGCTTACGCATCGAATCAACTCCCGAGAGCGGCACGGCGCGAAACCATGCCAGGGCTCTGTTGTGTCGTCCGATCCCCCTAGAACATCTAGGGTTATGGCCTCGGACTCATCTCGACTTCGGGATTGTAGACACGTTTGCCGAGGCGGCCAGAGTGCTGGAGCGTTTTTTTCCAGGAGCTGAGATCAACGACCCTTGGGTGACTTCTTCTTGTCGGGGGTCTGGCCCGGCTTGGTCGGCGTGGCCTTGCTCGCGGGGGCCGGTGCTGGCTTCACGGCCGCGGGCCTGGTGGCCGCCGGAGCTGACATCGGCTTCTTCGCGGGCAGCGGCGGCCTGGTGGTTGCGGCCATCGGCTTCTTTGCCGGTGCGGGCTCGGGCGGGGGCGGGGGAACCGCAACCTTGGGCACCTTGGTTCCGGCCTTGGCGGCGGCCTTGTCCGCGACGAGCTTTGCCTGGCCCGTCGGGCAGATCTTGCGGAGTTCGCAGCGCTGGCAGTCGGGCTCGCCGGCGACGCAGGTGTCGTGGGCCAGCTCCTCCATCAGGTCGACAAACTCGGTCCCGCGCGTCTTCGGGATCGCCCGCTCGAGCGAGCCGCGGAGCGACTCGATGTCCGTCTGCGAGTCGGTCAGCCCCAGACGCTGCAGGGCGCGCCGGATCGGCACGTCGACGGGGATGGCGTGCCCGCCGAGGGCCAGGTGGATGACGGTGGCCAGGACGTAGTCGGACTTGAACGCCTCGAACTCCTGGAGCGACTTGGTCGACTCCTTGAGCGGCTTCTTGCCGAGGGCGTCGAGGTTGAAGCCGTACGTCTTCTCGAAGAGCTGGCGCAGGAACCGGCGAATCTTGAAGGCCCGCTCCTCGGAGTCGTCGACGCCCTGCAGGACCACGCGGATCTCGTCGCGCGTGCTGACCCGCAGCTCGTTCCAGTCGAAGAACTCCGACTTGAACCGCGCCAGGGCCTCGTCGGCCTGGGCGCGGGTGTTGCCCTCGTGGCAGATCCCGTAGATGACGGCCTCGAGCACCGAGAGCCGGGTCTCGCGCGCGCCCAGCTTGTAGCGCTTCTTGAGCAGGGCCAGGACATCGTTCAGCAGCTGCGCTTTGCTCGGTGCGGCCATGGTGGTGTGATCGTGCTCGGGTGGGGAGTTCGACGGGTCGGGACCGATGGATTTCCGCGGCCCGCGCGCCGGCGGCGGGCTCGGGCCGGGCTCGTCGGGTCAGGCGTCGGGGGCGGGGGCCGGGGTGGGCCCGGACGCGTCGTCGTCCGGATCGGTGGCGTCGGGGGACGGGTCGGTCGCGTCGGGGGAGGGCTCCGGGTGGGCCTGGCGGTCGGCCTCCAGGGCCTCGTCGATCAGGCGCGAGACCTCGACGGACCGCTTCACACCCTCGTCCTGCTTGAAGCTCAGGGTCGGAGTGAACCGGATCTGGAGCCGGGCGGCGACCTTCGCCTGGAGGAAGCCGGTGGCATGCTGCAGGCCCTTGAGAGCCAGCCGCTGCTCGGTCTCGGTGCCCATGATCGAGACGAGCACGACCGCCGTGCGGAGGTCGCCGGTGACCTCGACGCCGACGACCGTGACGCCGCGGACGCGGGGGTCGGAGAGCTCGAAGAGGATGGTGGAGGCGACGACCTCGCGGATCGCCTCGGCAATGCGTTGGACCCGGTGGGATGGCATGGCAGGCAACTCGGGCGGCGTGGACCGCGGGGCCGCGCGGGCGACCGCCGATCGCGGCGACGGAAAGGGGGACTCAACGCTCCTGGAACTTCGGGGGGGCCAGCGACTCGGCCAGCGGGTGCGCCTCGATCGCCTCGGCGATCCGTTCGAGCACCTCGCGAACCTCGCGCCGGGAACGGCCGATGGCGGCCACGCCCAGCGCGACCTCGTCGACGGCGTCCGGCGGACCCAGGTCGACGAGCGAGACATTAAAGTGGCCACGCAACTTCTCGAGCATCGCGTCGACGGTCTTGCGACGCTGACGCGTGCTGGAGTGGCCACTCAGTCGCAGGTGCAGCAGGAGGGTGGCCAGGTGCATCCGGGGCGACCCCTGGGGACGGGTCGTGCGGCCGGGGACGCCCCGGGCCCGATCCGAGTGCGCGGCGCGGGCCCGGGCCCGCACCGCGTTGGGGGGGCGATCGCCTGTCGGATCAGAGCGTCCGCCGGATCACGTCGATCCGGTAGCACTCGATCACGTCGTCGACCTTCAGGTCGTCGTAGTTGCCGATCTTGATGCCGCACTCGAAGCCTTCGCGCACCTCGCGGACCTCGTCCTTGAAGCGCTTGAGGGCCTCGATGCTGCCCTTGTAGATCTCGACCTTGTCCCGGAAGATCCGGACCTTTCCGGTCCGCTCGACCGTGCCACGCGTGACGTAGCAACCGGCGACGGCCCCGACCTTGGAGATCTTGAACACCTGCCGGACCACGGCGGCGCCCAGGATGACTTCCTTGGTCTCGGGGATGAGCAGGCCCTCGATGGCCTTCTTCACCTCGTCGGTGACCTGGTAGATGATGTCGTAGCGGCGGATGTCGATCTTCTTGTCTTCCGCCAGCGTCGCCGCACGGTCCTCGGGGGCCACCCGGAACCCGACGACGATCGCATCACTGGCCTCGGCCAGCATGATGTCGCTCTCGGAGATGCCGCCCACGGCCTTCAGCAGGACGCGGACCGGCACCTCGTCGTTCTTGAGCTTCTCGAGCTCCTTGACGATCGCCTCGAGCGAGCCCTGCACGTCGGCCTTGATGATCAGGTTCAGGCTCTTGACCTTCTGCTCCGCCATGCGGCTGTAGAGGTTCTCGAGCGTGAGGGCCTGACGGTCGACGCCCGAGGCGCCCCGGCCGCGCACCTTGCGGGTCTCGGCGATCTCGCGGGCCCGGCCGATGTCCTCGACCACGGCGAAGCGCTCGCCGGCCTCGGGCACGTCGCCCAGGCCGGAGATCTCCACCGGGGTCGACGGCGGCGCCACCGGGATCGAGCGGCCCTGGTCGTCGAACAGGGCGCGGACGCGGCCGTAGCTGTCGCCGCACACGACCGTGTCGCCGACCTTCAGCGTGCCTTCCTGGACCAGGACCGTCGCCACCACGCCGCGGCCCTCGGAGACCGAGGACTCCAGGCAGGTGCCGATCGCCGGCCGTTCGGGATTGCTCTTGAGCTCGAGCAGCTCGGCCAGGGTCTCCAGCGTGGTGAGCAGCTCGTCGAGGCCGCGGCCGGCGGTGGCCGACGTGCGGATGACCTCGGTGTCGCCACCCCACTCGCTGGGGTTCAGGCCCTGCTGCGAGAGCTCGCCGTAGATCTTGTTGATGTTGGCGGTGCTCTCGACGTTCGGCAGGTCGATCTTGTTCAGGGCGACCACGACCGGGACGTCGGCGGCCTTGGCGTGGGCGATCGCCTCGACCGTCTGGGGCATGACGCCGTCGTCGGCGGCCACGACCAGCACGACGATGTCGGTCACGTTGGCGCCTCGGGCCCGCATGGCGGTGAACGCCTCGTGGCCCGGGGTGTCGACGAACGTGATGTGACGGCCGTTGTGCTCGATCTGGTAGGCACCGATGTGCTGCGTGATGCCGCCCGACTCGCTATCGACCACGTTGCTGCGCCGGATGTGGTCGAGCAGCGAGGTCTTGCCGTGGTCGACGTGGCCCAGGATCGTGACGACCGGGGCCCGCGGCAGCAGCCCGGCATCCGGCTCGTCCGAGTCCTCGAACGCGTCGAGCATCTCGTCTTCGGCGGTCTTCTGGTGCACGACCTCGAGCTCGACGCCGAATTCGAGGGCGAGCATCATCGCCGTCTCGTCCTCGAGGCCGGTGTTGATCGTCACCAGCTGGCCGAGGTTCATCAGCTTGCGGATCAGGTCGTTGGCCTTGACGCCGATGGCCTCGGAGAGCGTCCGGACGGTGATCGGCGGCTCGATCTCGGCGTGCGACTTGCGCAGCACCTGGGGCTTCTGACGACCGCCCTTGAACCGCTTGGGGCCACGGGAGCGGCGCGAATCGTCCTCGCCCTCCATGAGGGCCGAGGCGGGCAGGGGGGAGCTGATCGTGCTCCGCTCCTTGGCGGCCCGCTCGTTGCGCTTGGCACGGCGGCCGGCACGGTCGCTGGCGCCGCCGAGGCGACCACCGGGACCGGGCTTGCCGGAGCGACCCTCCTCGTCCTCGAGCGGCGGCGGGGGCGGGGCCAGGCCGCCCGGACCGACGCCCGGCAGGGGGGGCTTGCGAGGCGCCACCGGCGCCCCCGGGATCCCGCCACGGCCCACCGGCGGGGCGCCCGGACGGGCCCCCACCTTCGGCGGCGCGGTGCCGAGCTGGCCGCTGCGGGCCATCTCCAGCAGCTGCGCCGGCGTGAACTTCATGTCCGGCCGCTGGACCTTGCCCTCGATCGGGGCCGGGCGCGGGCTGTCGGGGCGCCGCATGATCGGCGGGCCACCGCTGGGGCTGGCCACCGACGGCAGCGGGCGGCCGGAGCGCGGCGGCATCGGGCCGCTGTCGCGGCGCGGGCCGTCGTTGGGCCCCTCGGGGCGCCGGACGGGGCCGGAGGACGGCTGCATCGGCCGCAGCGGGGCCGGACCCCGGCCGCCGGTGGGCGAGATGTAGTCGCTACGCCGCAGGGGGGCGGGCTGGGTCGGATTGGGGCGAGGCTCGGGCGGCGGCGTCCGACCCGGCTCACCGGTAGCCCGGGGCGCGGTGCCGGCCGCGGGGCCAGGGCCGGCACCCATGCGATCACGCTGCGGCGTATGGCCGGCGAGCGGGCCACCACGACCCTGGGGTGCCCCAGGGCGGATGTGACCATGACCCGCAAGCGGGCCGCCACGGCCACCCGGGCTCTGCGGCGGCGATCCGGCCGGCGGACGGGCCAGGCCGGCCCGAGCAGGCGGGGATGTGTGTCGAGCTCGTGCGTCTGGCGGCCGCGACACCGCTCCTCGGTGTGTGCCTCGGCCACGAGGCGATGGCGGCGGCCCATGGAGCTCAGGTGATCCAGGCGCCCCAGCCCCGCCACGCCCGCACCTCCGAGATCTTCCACAGCGGGCTGGGGATCTTCGCCGGTCTGCCTGACTCCTTCATCGGTGCGCGCTTCCACGCTCTG